>JBCCOI010000673.1:0-3780 GCA_039025515.1 Planctomycetota bacterium | reverse complement strand
GTCATGGAGTTTCAGTTCGGAACGAACTGGGCCACCTACTCTCGTTTCGTCGGTGATGTCTTCGGATCCGCGCTCGCCGCAGAGGGAATCTTTGCGTTCTTCCTGGAGTCCGGCTTTCTTGCAGTGTTGATTTTCGGATGGAATCGAGTCGGACCCAAGATGCACTTCTTTTCGACTTGCATGGTCGCGATGGGCAGCATCTTCTCAAGCGTTTGGATCGTTGTGGCCAACTCCTGGCAGCAAACACCGGCCGGAAGCAAGATCGTCCCGATGACTCGGCAAGTCTTGGACGAGAACGGTCAACCACTCCTCGACCAAGCCGGCAATGTCGTCGTCAAACCCTGGTACATCGATGGTGTGCCGGTGATGCGTGCCGAAGTCACCGACTTTTGGGCGATGGTTCTCAACCCCTCTTCCGCCCACCGGCTCACGCACGTCTTACTGGGCTGCTTCATCATGGGGTCCTTCTTCATCCTCAGTATCTGTGCCTGGTACATCTTGAAGAAGAAGCACGTCGACTTTGCAAGACGCAGCTTCGTCGGGGCATTGATTCTGGCAACCGTCAGCAGCATCGCAATTGCGGCAACCGGTCATCGTCAAGCCCAGAACGTGTACCAGCATCAACCGGCAAAACTTGCGACTTTCGAGGGTCACTACGAAAGCGAAGGCCCTGCGGATCTGACGTTATTTGGTATTCCCGATGCCGAGAACGAAACGGTTCACTTGAAGGTCGCGATTCCGGGCGGGCTCAGCTTTATGGTCCACGATGACCTCGAGTTCTCCGAGCCGGTCATTGGACTCGACAAGATACGTCCTGAAGATCGTCCCCCAATTTGGATTCCCTTTCTGGCGTGGCGTTTGATGGTCGGTTCAGGCGTCTTCTTTATCGCATTAACTCTCGTGAGCTGCATTCTGCTGTGGCGAGGGACGCTGTTCGAGAATCGACTGATCATGTGGATCTATGTCTTCAACGTCCTGCTGGCCGTCGTCGCGAATCAAGTCGGCTGGATCGCCGCCGAAGTCGGACGTCAACCGTGGATCGTCCACCCGGCAGTGGTGAGGAATGATGCTGGCGAACCGATACTCGACTCGGACGGTTACGTTCAGTATGAAAAGGTGACCGTGACCATGCCGGATGGATCACGGCTTTCGCGATATGCGGGTTTACGCACCGATGACGGTGTGAGCAAAGCTGTTGCTGCCGAGCACGTGGCCGCATCGATCGTGATGTTCACGTTCATCTATGTGCTTTTGGGCAGCGTTTGGTTGTTCATCTTGAATCGTAAAATCCAAGCCGGCCCCGAGCCGCCCGAAACGGGTTTCGGCAAAGAGGAGTCCGGCGGCACCGGCTTTTTGGCTGTCGCGGCGGAACCTCCCGAAGATCGCCGTATGGCCGAAGCCGGCGTCGCAACCGGCAATACCAAGGAAGGCGCGAGATGATCGACTTTACTTCGGATCTTTTTCCAGCTGCCCTGTCGATTCTCCCGGACATTGGCCGCGAAACGTTGGCATACATCTGGTTTATCCTGCTTGCCGTTCTGCTGACCGGTTACGCCATCTTGGATGGATTCGATCTGGGTGTCGGAATCCTGCATCCCTTCATCACGCACGATGACCACGAACGCAGGTTGGTGATGAACAGCATCGGACCGCTTTGGGATGGAAACGAAGTCTGGTTAGTCACGTTTGGTGGGGCGTTGTTTGCCGCGTTCCCGGAAGCCTACGCGACGGTATTTAGCGCGTTCTATCTACCACTGATGCTGCTGCTGTGCGCATTGATCTTGCGTGCCGTCAGTCTCGAATTTCGCAGCAAGGTCTATTCGAGTGGCTGGCGACGCGTTTGGGACTTGCTCTTTTTCTTAGGCTCGACGCTTGCCACCTTCCTGTTTGGCGTTGCGGTTGGCAATCTGCTGGTTGGCATTTCATTGGACGAACACCACGAGTTCTCCGGCTCCCTCACCGAGCTTCTCAATCCATACTCATTGGTCGTTGGCGTGCTCGCGGTGGCCGCCTTCGCGATGCACGGCAGCATCTACTTGTATCTCAAGACCGAAGGTGAGCTACAACAAAGAATGAGAGTCATCATCTGGCGCTCATACTTTGCATTTGCCGGATTGTATCTCGCCGTCAGTATCTGGACGCTGTTCGTCGCTCCACACGCTGCAAATACACTGAACGCGATGCCTGTTCTTTGGATCGTGCCAGTACTCAACGTTTTGGCCGTCTTCAATATTCCACGCGCCATCCACCGGGGCGTCGAAGGGTACGCATTCTTCAGCAGCGCCTGTATGATCGCTGCATTCGTCTTCCTTTTCTTAGTTGCGATCTTTCCATACTTGGTTCCCGCCAGCAACAACGCCGCGAATAGTCTTTCAATCGTCAATGCGGCGAGCAGCCAGAAGACGCTTGGAATCATGCTGGTCATTGCGATGATCGGCATGCCTTGCGTGTTGACTTACACCTTCGTGATCTACTGGACATTTCGCGGCAAAGTCAAACTCGACGAAACCAGCTACTGACAGATTCCAGATCGATTGTCGAGCTTGAATTCACAGATTAGCTCGACGGAAACTCAGAACCTCTATCGGGCAGTTTTGATAATGCTCAAAACGCCGTCATAACTCGAAATAGTCTTTCACGCTCAAAACGCTGGTCGGAAGATTCGAGATTTAGTCCTTTTGTAGCTCGTTGACTTTCGCTTCGAGAGCTTCGAGCCTTGAAAGAATTACGTCGAGCTTCTTCTCGAGTCCACTTGGTTTCGCATCTTCTTTCTCTGTGAACGAGTTGCCAGACCGGATGACTCGGACTCTGCGTTTCCCTTGGGCCGCCTCCATCGCCTCGGCGACTTCCCGATCGGTTCGAATTTGAACCGACTTCAACTTCTCCGCAATCTCCTTCGGCATCTTGGCAAGAACGTCGGCCATGTCAGCCATCTCCTGCCCGTCACCAAATTCGTAGGTCTTCTGAACGCCGTCCGAATCGATAAAGACGATCTTCCCAGCCGTTTTCGCATCCACTTTGATGTCGGCTAAGCCCTTGACGTCGATTCCTTCGCCGATCTTCAAACGGATTTTGTCATTCACCTTGTCGAGGACACCTTCCACCTTCAACCGAATTTCCTCGGGCAAATCATCGAGTGCTTTTCCGGCCGCCTTCAAGTCATCGCCTTCGATGACGATATCTGACAACTTTCCCGACTTGTCTAGAATCATTCCTTTTCCGATGGTCATGATTCTGATCGGCTTCTTTCCGTTCTCACCATCCACTTCAAGTTCAAAGCTGCCGTCATCGGTTGCTTGCGTAACCACTTTCAAGATCATGTCGCGCGTCGACTTTGGCAGCTCATCAGCCAAGATGGCTTCCAATCGAACCTGAATCTCGGATTCCTTGTCAGCCTCCTTGCTTTTCTTCTTTTCATCGTCATCCATGGGGATAGCAATCGCGCCATTGCAAGAGGATGCAGCAACCACGCACGCACACAAAATCCAATTTTTCAGCCAAAACCGATTCAACATCGAACATTCTCCTAAGGTTGGTGAGAAATCAAAAAGGCTTCCCGGTTGGGAACCACATAACTATTTCCGTATTGATCTTCGATCACGTAGATGACCGGTTCTTCAATCGAAATCACTCCGTTTTCCGCCAGCATCTGTGTCGCCTCTCGACCGATGAGTGGCTCCGAAACGGCGGCAGTCAAGTACTGCAGCGTTTCCACGGCCTTTCCGTCTGCAAGCTGGTCTTGCGGACCGAGATCGGCGGTCATCGTGTCTCTCGCGACGT
>JBCCOI010000672.1:0-3796 GCA_039025515.1 Planctomycetota bacterium | reverse complement strand
GCCTTTCAGCGTGATCGTGCCTACGCAACGGAAGTCTACCGCCAAGTAGCCGAGATGTTCGACGGAGCGAATCTCTCGATACAACATGTTATAAGTGAAGGTTCGGTCGGCGAGTCCATTGTCAACAAGGCCGCTGAGATTGACGCGGACCTTATTGTCCTGGGAGCACGAGGGCACTCTCAAATCAGCCGCCTATTGCTGGGTAGCATCAGCGATCATGTTGCCACCCATGCCCCTTGCAGCACGCTGATCGTACGACCGACGGGATTGAAGGAAACCGTCCGGCCGATTCGCGTTTGCTTGGCATACGAGAATAGCCCTTCGGCCGTCGCTGCCCTGGACGAAATTTCGGAGATTCCTTGGCGAACCGGCACCGAGTTTCATCTGTTAAGTATTGAGACGTACCTTTCCGATTTCATCGGGCAACGGGTGAGCGAGGAAGAACTCGACTTGTCAGCTCACGCAGAAGAGGCTTTGCTGCTTGCCGTGGAAAGACTGCAGCACGTCGCACCCTCGGCAACGACACACCTTTTGAAAAGTGACCACATCGGTGAGGGAGTCGTTGGTTTTGCGGAGCGGAACGCCATCGACTTAGTGATTGTCGGTGAAACGCCTCGGAGTGCGCTCAATCGGTTTTTGCTCGGCAGCACGTCCCGCTTCGTTTTGCGGCATGCACCCTGTTCGGTTTGGTTGACTCGCAATCAAGTAGCGAAGAGCTTGGGCGCCGTTGAGCGACGGATGGAACACGATCATTCGGGTTAGCCGGCATTTGAAGGAGCGTTTGAATTCTGCAGCAATCAGCGGGGACGACAGGCTTTCGAGAGGAGATGCGAAGCGACTACAATTTGTGGGCCGAGTTCGGTTCCCCATCGCTCGGTTTCCGGCTTAGTTTCCTCTCGCTTGATCTGCCGAAATGCTTCCCAGAAAACCACTCGTTTGTCTCGGGCTATCGCTCGTTGCCGCCGCCTTGAATTGCGTACCGGTCGTGGCTGAAGACGTCAGCTACGTCGACGACGTGGTACCGATTTTGGAGACCTATTGCACCGCGTGCCACACGGAAGACGATCCCGAAGGAGGACTCGTTCTGACCGATTTTGCCGCGATGATGAGCGGTGGAGAATCGGGGCTCGCCGTGACCTCCGGTGTTCCAAGCAGCAGTCGGCTGTTGTTGATGGCCGCAGGAAAGCTTGAACCGGTTATGCCGCCAGACGGCGAAGAAGGTCCCAACGATGCCGAGCTTGAGATCTTGGCGAAGTGGATCGAGCAAGGCGCGAAGGGGCCTGATGGCGAGATGCCCATCAAAAAGATGCTGCGAACACCAACCATCGAGCCCGCTACCGAATCGCCGTTGCCGCTCACCGCAATCGCGAGTTCCAGCGATGCATCGGTCACGGCTCGGGCAAGCTTCGGAAGAATTAGCCTGAAAATCCGTGACAGCGACGACGTGTTCATCGAGGACACGGACCTTGGGAAAGTCAACGCGCTCGCATTCTCACCAGACGACTCATCGATCGCTGCGGCAAGCGGATTGACGGGCGCTTACGGACGGGTCGCGATTTATGACGTGAAGTCCGGAGAGCTGAAACAGGAGTTACTGGCCCGTGGCGACATCTTTTACTCGGTCGCGTTTCACCCTACCCGGCCAATCATCGCCGCTGCAGGCTATGACCGCATCATTCGTTTGTGGAACGTGTCAGACGGGCAGTTGACGACCGAGCTTCGCGGTCACAACGGCGCGATCTTCGACTTGGCGTTTTCTCCCGACGGATTGGTTTTGGCGAGTGCGTGCGCCGATGAAACGGTAAAGCTATGGAGCGTTCAATCCGGTGATCGTCTCGACACGCTGGGTCAGCCAGAAGGCGAAGTTTACGCGGTTGCCTTCTCGATGGGTGGAAAGCAACTCGTTGCAGCAAGCGCGGACAATCGCGTTCGCGTTTGGCAGCTCCGTTCTGTTGACGCGCCCGCGATCAACCCGTTGATCGCGACACGATTCGTTGATGAATCCCCGCTGGTCGATCTGGGACTTTCGCCAGATGGTATGTACTTGGTAACGCTAGCCAGCTCCGGCAGCCTCAAGTTGCTGCGAACAAGCGACTGGCAGCCTGTGTCCACGCTCGAGCCACTCTCGGAAAGCGGAACGGACTTGTTCATCGATGCCGAAAGCAAAACCATTCATATCGCATTGATGAATGGCCGGCTCGTCGAACGGAAGCTGCCAACACGGATGAACGTCGTCGAGCAAAAATTGGGGCAGGAAGTCGATCCAATCTGGATGGATCTCGGTGAGCCTTCAACGTCAGAAGAGAGTTCGCTTCGCGAGCTGGCGAATGTTCCTGTTGGTAGAGACGGCCAAACGTTTGCCGAGTCCTTGGTTCACATTCCGCGGAACGTGCTGGTACAGGGCTCCATCGATCAGGTCGGACAAGTCGACCATTACGCCTGGACAGCTCGGCGGGGCGAAGTGTGGGCAATCGATGTGGATGCGGAATCGAAGAGTCGGTTGGACCCATTCGTTTCGATCTTGGACGCAGAGGGTCAACCCGTCACTCGTGTCAGGCTGCAAGCCGTGCGCGATTCCTACTTCACATTTCGCGGGAAGAACAGCGACCAAGTGGGCGACTTTCGAATCTTCAATTGGCAGGAGATGAAGCTGGGCGAGTTCCTCTACGCGGCGGGCGAAGTCACCAAGCTTCACCGCCATCCTCGTGGCCCGGACTCGGGATTCAACGTGTTCCCCGGCGAAGGACAACGATGGACCTACTTTGGCACGAGCGGAACGACGCACGCACTCGGCGAACCGGCCTACATTGTTCGGCCATTGAGCCCGGGAGTCGAGCCACTGGCCAACGGGCTGCCGGTGTTCGACTTGCCTTACGAAAATGATGACGACCCGATGCGTCTGGCCGGCAAGAATGCGAGGCTCCTGTTTACCGCGCCGACAGATGGAACATTCGTCGCAAGCGTATCGGACACGCGTGGCGAAGGCGGTGACGCCTTCAAGTATGAACTGCGGGTCCGCCCCGCGACGCCGTCCTTTAAAGCCTCGTGTGGCAAGATCAATAAACCGATTCGGCCTTCGGCTGGTCGTGAGTTCTCTTTAACGATCGATCGAATCGACGGTTTCGAGGGCGAGGTCACGGTCGATATTCAAGGGTTGCCGGTGGGACTCCAGCACAACTTTCCGGTAACCATTGAGGCCGGGCAGCGAAGCGCGGTCGGGATGGTGTGGGCGTCAAAGGATCAGAAGGACTGGAAGATTCCGGTCGAACCGAGATTAATTGCGTCCGCAACCATCGGCGGTCGACATGTGGAACGTCCCGGAGGTTCCATCGGCAAGCTCACTTTTGACGCCAAGCCGCCCTCCGCCGTCGTGCGAATCCTACCGGCTGGAGATTCTGGTTCGAAGCGATCAGATCCACTAACGACAAGTGACTTTCAAAACTGGACACTCCAAATCGCGCCGGGGCAGACGGTGTCAGCGGTCGTCGCGTTGGAGAGACTGCCGGACTTTGACGGCGAAGTCTCATTCGGAAAAGAAGAGGCGGGACGCAACGCAAGCCATGGTGTCTACGTGGATAACATCGGACTCAACGGTTTGCTGATTTTGGCGGGCGCCGAACGACGCGAGTTTTTCATTACCGCTGATGAAACTGCAAAACCGGGAAAGCGTACATTCTTCCTGAAGGCGAACTTTGACGGGGGCATCACGTCGCATCTGATTACGATAGAGGTAATCGAACCACAGAATCTGCAAGAATAGCTCCGCGTTTGCGGTAATGCGTCAAAGACGAATCCT
>JBCCOI010000671.1:0-3800 GCA_039025515.1 Planctomycetota bacterium | reverse complement strand
TGCCTTTAGCTCGAAGGGTCGGCTCCGCCAAGTCCTCCCCCGGCAGATCGACCAGGGACTGGTAACCTAAAAGCGTCAGCGAGGCGACAATTCACGCAGTTGCCTCGCTCACGCGTCGGGTTACCAAGTAAAGGTCAACTACGAGTTCCACCACTAGAACGGTGGTGGTCAGCATCGGTGTTTCTGTAGTCGCGGCGGTAGAATAGGCAGCGCTCGATGCAAATCTGTTTACATCGGTTTTTCGACATGAATTTACGACACCGCCGGAATTTCCAGTCTCCCTTGAGTTTGATTGTCTTTGCTGTTCAGCTTGTAGCATTTTCTGCTAACCGAGTGAAAGCGACTGATTGCGATGCATCAACAGCACTGGATGCGGCACTCGTTCGCTGGTCATCTCCTGGAAAAATTGAGCCACATTTGTACCGCACTTCGACAAGCGTTGAAAATACAATCGGTAAAGATAGTCGTGTACTCAGCTTTTGGATTGCCCAGGACCAAGATCGCGTCATCCACGTAAATGCTTACGGATCGGCGGATGGGAAGCTGAATGGAGATGTTCAAATTTCACTCTATTCGGATGGAAGAGCATTTTCGCTCCAAATCCCAAGTCGCTTTGATAAGTTTGACGATGTCGAGACGCTCGTAGAGCAATGGACCGCTGACGCTTTTGAAGGATGTAAACTTGTCAACGAGACTGAGGTTCGTGATGATGTGATTGCGTCGATGAAGCGTATTCATACCTCCGGATACTTAATTCCAGTTATTGACAAGAACTGCGTCAGTGTACTGAGGAGTGGTTCCCCCAATCCTGAAGAGATTTCAATAGATCGGCAGTCGGTGTTCCAGTACCGCGTTGGTTCACCCTCTGATTTGTCTTCAGATTTAGTCGAAGCAAATATTGCTGCTGCGGACTGTCGGTTCACTCGCATCTCTTACCGAAACGAGCGAGAGACTCAATCGATCGATCTGAGTTGGGGCGACGACAATGAAGTGCCAGTCAAACTTTCATCCAGCCGCGTGATTGTGGTGGGGGAAGAGAAGCATGAAAGCAAGACGGTCGTCCTGGTTGACAGGCAACCTTATCCGGTGAATCTCCCCAACGATGCCTTCACCCTTGCATTCTATGGCCTTGCACCGCTCGATGTCGATCTCGCGGAAGCGCCGAGCAGTGGATATGGGATGTGGCTGGGCATCGGAGGATTGTTGCTTTTCTCTTGTGGTGCGATCGTCGTTTGGAGGAAGTACTTTTATGACAGCTAGGCAAGTGGTGCGGACACACTCACGACAGAAGTTGCCGAGAGGATTCACGCTCATCGAACTGGTCGCGGTGATCGGAATCATCGCGATACTTGTTGCTCTCGCGTTGCCTGCAGTCCAGAGTGCTCGAGAGGCGACTCGTCGTTCAATGTGCAGCAACCGAATGCGGCAGATAGGTGTGGGGCTACATAATTTCCACACCCGATCGGGGCGGTTCCCGTCTGTCCCGGGATGCAGTACGAGGGTTTTTCACTGGGTATTCGAGATACTGCCTGAGCTTGAACAGAACGCAGTATATGAGGAAATACGACAAGAGTTTAACTCAGGCGTCGATTGGGCTGCACTTGAGCATGGCCGCACCTCATTGGATTTGCTGATGTGTCCGAGCAATCCTCATTATGGTGAGGTTTTTCGACATCGAATATCTAGTCGATTATTTTCTCAATCAAACTATATTGGTGTTGCTGGAATCGTATCTGATGATGGTATGTTTCCTCACTGGCTAGACTTCGATTTTTGCCAGTCTCATAATGGATTGATGCGTGCACGTGACATAACTGATGGTCTGTCCAGCACGCTAGCCGTTGGCGAACGTCCGGTAAAGCCAGTATCGCCGATTGTCGGTGCCTGGTTGGCAAGTCAAGAGTTCGGTCATGCAAGTATCGGCGTAGCGGTCCGCTCAAACCTCTATCCGAGTTACATTGAAGACGATTGCAGCGACGCTCATTTCAGCAATGGCTCCCTCCACGACCCCTGTAGCCAGTTCCATCATTGGAGTTTGCATCCCGGTGGATCTCACTTCCTTATGGCCGACGGCGCGATGCGTTTTATGAGCTATTCTGTTGACGGAACTTTATTGGAGGCCCTCTCCACAATCCGAGGTGGCGAAATGGCCCAGATAGAGGACTAACGACCGTGGCGAAGCTATTTCGGTCCCTTGCCAAACAGCGACTCGCTTCGCAGCAGACGGATAATGACTTTGCTAGCACTGAGATTGAATAGAAGGGCAAGAGTCGGAAGAGTCTGTTTCTGCAAAATCAAGAGCCTTGGTGTGCAACGACCGATGAGATCTGTTGGGATCGTGCTTTTTCCCTTCCGCAGCAGTCTTCCGATCAAGTGAGGTCCGGGACAGTGATTCCGAAAACCGGGATAGAGCGTCTCGGTCAGACATCGACCTCGGCATCACCGGCTCTTTCCATGATGAAGTGAAAGCGTGCCGAGGCGTCTCGTCCCATTAAATCACTGATCACACGATCCGTTTCGAGCTGATCGTCTACCTCGACCCGCAACAGCGTTCGCTTGGCGGGATCGAGCGTTGTTTCCCAGAGGACACCTGGCATCATTTCACCAAGTCCTTTGAAACGAGTGATTTCGACCTTGGACTTGCCGTCGTGATCGGCCAGCAGCTCCTCCCGATGGGCATCGTCTTTGGCCCAAAATGTTTCTTTACCGATGTCGACACGGTAGAGCGGCGGAACCGCGATGAAAAGCCTTCCGTCGGCGATCAACTGTGGCATATGTCGGTAGAAGAAAGTGAGCAGCAGCGTCGTGATATGGTGCCCGTCTGAGTCCGCGTCGGCCAGCAGAACGATTCGGCCGTAACGAAGTTGTGATAGCTCTAACTTGGGACCAATGCCACATCCGAGAGAGGCCACGACATCCTGAATTTCTCGGTTGTCCAAAATCTTCTTGAGCGTCGCACTTTCCGTGTTCAGCACTTTCCCTCGCAGCGGCAAGATCGCTTGGAAGTTTCGATCGCGACACTGTTTGGCGGTGCCGCCGGCCGAGTCACCTTCGACGATAAACAGCTCCGATTGCATCTTGCCGCTCGAGAGACAATCGCTGAGCTTGCCCGGCAGCATCGTTCGCTTCGAGCTTCCTTTGCGCGAAACGGCTTCGGAAGCCGCACGAGACGCGGCCCTTGCCCGAGCGGCGGCGATGATTCGAGCAACAATCGAATCAGCGATGGAGCGATTCGTATTCATCCATCCTTCGATCTCGCCTCGAACGCCACCTTCGACCAACGACTGAACTTCCGGATTATTAAGTCGGTCTTTCGTCTGCCCCTGAAACTGTGGTTCACTGATGAAGACAGAGACGATCGCAACGATGCCCTCGCGGATGTCTTCGTGCGAGATTTTGACGCCGCGCGGCGTCAAGTTGTGGGTATCGATGTAGTTTCGAACGGCTTTGTTCATGCCGCTTCGAAACCCATTCTCATGCGTTCCGCCGCTACCCGTCGGGATTCCGTTGACATAGCTGCGGATGTGTTCGTCGGTTGATTCTGTCCACTGTAGTGCGACCTCCATTCGCAGTTCATCGTCGACGGCATGAGTGAACGGCGCCTCGTGGATCGGCTTGGCCTTACGGTCCTTGAGGACTTTCGCCAGGTAATCAACGATGCCTTGTTCGTGAAGAAACGTCTCACGCTGCCCCGCAACCTCGTTGACGAACGTGACCTTGAGGCCTCGGTGGAGGAAACTCGCCGTCTCCAATCGGCTGCGAATCAAGCCGGCATCAAACGTCGTTTTCGGGAAGATTTT
>JBCCOI010000670.1:0-3807 GCA_039025515.1 Planctomycetota bacterium | reverse complement strand
GTTGGATACCATCAACCGGATCGCTCAGAACACCCAGTTCGGCGAAAAGTCGCTTCTTGATGGTACAGCCGGTGTGACCGGAACCACGAGTGACGCTGACGTCACCTTCCTGAAGGGCGGCAGCAACACAAGTGACGGCACCTACACGGTTGAAGTCACGACACAAGCTGAGCGTGCAAATATCACCAACGGTACGTCGCAGACCGGCAACTTGGCTGCCGACGAAATCTTGAATGTCAACGGAGTCAGCATCACGCTGAACTCGGGTCTCGACCAAGCCGGCGTGATCGCGCGGATCAACGAGTTCTCGGACGAGACCGGCGTCGTCGCAGAAGATCGTTCCGGCGGAACACGGCTGCGATCCGTTGAATTCGGATCGGACGCAGAAATCGTTGTTGTCTCCGACACGGCTGCCGCCGCAACGTCATCTGGCTTCGGGACGACGCGTTTGACTGATAGCGGCGTTAACATCGCTGGTGAAATCGATGGCGTCGCCGGTTCTGGGAAGGGCAACACGCTGACCAGCGTCTCGGGTCTCTCCAAGGGAACCGTCGTTCGACTCGGCGATGATGCCACCGACGCGGCACTGTCGGTCAACGGTGCTCAGGGCAACGTTTCGATTCAGAACAACGCGTTGGTGTTCCAAGTCGGTGCCAACCAAAACCAAACCGCTCAAATCGCCATTCAATCGGTGGAAGCGCAGGGTTTGGGTGTTGCCGTGACCGGTTCGAAGTTCAACAGTTTGAACGACATCTCGGTGACGACGTTTGACAACGCTCAAGACGCGTTGCTCACGATTGATGCCGCGATCGACGAGCTATCGAACATTCGTGGTGAACTCGGTGCATTCCAGTCGAACACACTGGAATCGATCGCCAACAACATGCGATCGACGCTCGAGAACACCGTGAACGCCGAATCGGTAATTCGTGATACGGATTTCGCTGAAGAAATTTCCAACTTCACGAATACTCAGATTCTGGTTCAGGCGGGAACATCGGTCCTGTCGAGTGCGAACCAGACGACCCAGTCGATCCTGTCGCTTCTCCAGTAAGCGGCCGATAACCCGCTGGTCCATGACGATGACCCAGCCATCGCGAGACGGAACTCCGTTCTGCTCGCGGTGGTGTCGAGAGGATCAGCGGATATGGATTCCTTTCGGAATCCCTCGGAAAACGCTTCGCCCGCCGAAGTCTTCTCCGAAGGGTTCCCTGAATGACGGTTTACCGTCTCTCTTGCGAAAGAAGACGGTTTAATGACGACATCAATACGACGTTTTTGCTGGTCAGCCTCGACGTAACGGATTAGGCACACTCCAGCATGGGACTCAGGTGAATGAAGACTCGTTCTCCCCACGAACGTTTCGTTCCACATTCGAACGGCAACGATCATTGTGCCAAGGAGCACAGCGAACATGTTCAATATCGATGGGATAGTATCCGGCTTTGACACGACGAACATCATCGAAAGCCTATTGGGTTTTCAACAGCAGCAAGTCGATTCGCTCAACGGGCGCAAAGCCGAGATCACCACAGAACAATCGTCTTTCAAGGGCATCGAAGCTCAGTTGCTCACGCTTCGAGGCTCCCTCTCTCAGTTAAACCGAAGCGTTAATAGTGTCTTCGATGGTCGCGTTGCCACATCCAGCAATGAAGAAGTCCTGACGGCCACGGCGGGAAGCCGCGCGATCGCGGGTTCCTACCGGCTAAGCGTCGATCAACTCGCTGCGGCACACCAAATCGCTTCGCAGGGCTTCGCGAGCGACGCGGACGAAATTGCGACCGGCGACATCTCCTTTAAGGTCGGTAATCGAGCTGAACAGACGATTACGATCGATGCAAACAACAACACACTGGAAGGCTTTGTCGAGGCGGTCAATGAGCAAGTCGACGACGTCAGTGCGAGTCTGGTCTTTGATCAGGGCAGCGGCTCAAGCCGAATTTTGTTGACCTCCCGATTCACGGGGGCATCGAACACGATCGCCGTGACAAGCAGTCAAGATCCACTCACAGGCGTGCTTCCCGATTTTGATGGGCCCGCCGTACAGCCCGCGCTCAACGCGATTGTTACGCTCGGTTCCGGTGTCGGTGCGATCTCCGCGGAGTATGAATCGAACACTGTGGACGGCTTGATCGACAACGTCACTCTGCAATTGAACAAAGCGGATGTTGGAAATCCTCTGACGATCGACATCGAACCGGACACGGAGGCCGCCGAAGAGGCCGTCGCGGGATTCGTCGAGAACTTCAACTCGATCATTGACTTCATTGACAATGCCACGCGTTTCGATCCGGTCACGGAAACCGCGAGCCCGTTGCTCGGAAACCGGAGCGTGACCTCGATCAAGAACGAATTGCTAACGATCGTGAGCGGAACGGTTGCCGACAGTCCGATCGGTCGTCTCGCGGAGATCGGCATCGATCTTAATCTACAAGGCAAGTTGGCACTCGATACAAACAAGTTGTCTGAGGCGCTTCGCGGAGAACTGGAGGATGTCGATGCGGACGATATTCGTTCGTTGTTCGGTTTGAACGGGAGTTCAGACAACTCCGGAATTCGATTCCTTGGCGGAAGCCAACGGACGCAGGCTCCGTCATCGCCGATCGAAGTCAACATCACACAGGCGGCGGAACGAGCGGAGATCACGGCAAGCAACGCGCTTGCGGATTCGATCATCATCGATTCGGCCAACCGCGAGTTCACGGTTTCGGTCAACGGCCTCGATAGCGAAACGTTGTCGCTCACCGAAGGCACGTACACACGCGCTGAATTGGCCGAGCAACTGCAGGCAGCGATCAACGGTTCATCCGAACTGCGAAACAACCGCGTCAACGTAACGGTGGATACGAGCAACCAGTTGGTGATCCAAACGGAAGGTTACGGCATCTCGGCAAAACTCTCGGAACTCAGCGGCTCGGCGGCCGCCACGCTCGGATTCGACGGCTCAGAAGCGGACTCCGGTCAAGACGTTGCCGGTACGTTCACCGTTGACGGAGTCACCGAAGAAGCAGACGGGACGGGGCGTGTGCTTTCGGGTGACGCTGACAACGAGTTCACTGCAGACCTGCGAGTCGAAGTGACGCTGACGGACAGTCAAGTCGTAGCGGGCTCCGAGGCAAATCTCACCGTCACGCAAGGAATCACGGGGCAGTTGTCGTCCTACCTTTCGGAAATTTTGGACACCGAAAATGGATTGATTAAGACGGTCGACGATTCTTTCACATCTCGGATCGCCGACATTGACGACTCCATTGAACAGGTGGAGGAGATCACGGAGCTTCGACGGCAATCGCTGATTGAAGAGTTCGCTGCTCTTGAGAGCATCCTCAATGAGCTGCAATCGACGGGTAACTTCCTGGCGAGTCAATTCGCGTCGCTCAGTTCATTCAGTACCGGGAACAATCGAAATTAAGGAGCTTCGTGGTCGATCAGCCGGCGTACTACCTGATGAGCCGATGGGCGCTAGCCCCGGTTTCTCGCGAGTACGCCAAAGTTTGTAGCCGGCTACTGGGAGCAAACGAGTCTTGAAGACACACACCGCGCACGTTGGTGTACCGGCTTCAGCCGGCCGCGACTCCGGATCAATCCTAACGTTTAACGTTCCTAGCGTTTAACGCTGACGACAACGCCGAAAGCCTTGGCGGCTTCCGCTACCACTCAAACCTGCACGCAGTAAATCATGAGCGGCATGGCGCTAGCCGCCGGCACGAAAACTTCACGGACGCATGGCAAACACGGGGAAAACAATGGAACCGCTAAAAGCATATCAACGCAAGAACATGCAAACGGGTTGGTCGCGAGTCGATC
>JBCCOI010000669.1:0-3809 GCA_039025515.1 Planctomycetota bacterium | reverse complement strand
CGGTCAAAGAGGAACAAGACGATAAGTAAGCGGGCTCGGTTAAGAAGCCGAGGTCGAAACAACGTCGGCCTGCTCCGATTCGGCAGCAATGCGGTTGATCGCGTTCAGCATCGCCAAGACGGTACTTTCGACCGTGTCAGTGCTCACACCAACGCCTCGATGCAGACGGCCTTTGTGTTCGACTTCCAAGTTCACTTCGCCGATCGCATCGCGACCCAACGTCGCACTGCGGACGCGGAAGTCTTTGCAGATCAGCTTCACACCCGTGATCTGCTCAACGGCCCAGAACGCGGCGTCAATCGGACCATCTCCGTCGGTAACAACAACCGACTTTTCTTCTCCGGCAGAAGCAAGCGTCAGATTCACGCGTGGCTTGACGTCCGTCGCGCTGGTGACTTCGTAACGCACAAGCGACCACGCCGGCGAACCACTCGTGCTGATCTCTTGTTGGATCAGCGCGATGATATCGCCATCGTAGATCTCCTTTTTCTTGTCGGCGAGAATCTTGAACTGTTCAAACACCCGCTGTAACTCTTCGCCGGCCAGGTGGAACCCCAGCGTCTTTGCACGGTCGGCCAGTGCCGCGCGCCCGCTGTGTTTGCCCAGCACCAAATCGGTCTTGGCGAAACCGACTTCTTCGGGCGCCATGATCTCGTAAGTGCTGCGTTCTTTCAGCATGCCGTCTTGATGAATCCCCGACTCGTGGGCAAACGCATTGCGGCCGACAATTGCTTTGTTCCGCTGGACATTGATGCCGGTCACTTTGCTGACCAAACGGCTCGCGGGAACCAAACGCTGGGTGTTGATGCGCGTTGTGCAGCGGTAGAAGTCGCCGCGAGTCTTTAGCGCCATCACGACTTCTTCCAAGGCCGCGTTGCCCGCGCGTTCGCCGATGCCATTGATGGTGCATTCGATTTGTCCGGCTCCCGCCGAAACCGCTGCCAAACTGTTGGCGACCGCCATGCCAAGATCGTCGTGACAGTGCGTGCTCAAGACGGCCTTGTCGATGTTGGGAACGCGATTCCGCAACATGTCGAAAATCTGAAAGACCTCCACCGGCGTCACATAACCGACGGTGTCGGGAACATTGATGGTCGTCGCACCGGCGTCGATTGCGGCTTCGACCACACGGCACAAAAAGTCGTGCTCCGTTCGACAAGCGTCCTCGGGTGAAAACTCAACATCATCGCAACGGCTCACCGCCAGCTTGACGCCTTCGACCGCACGCCGAACGATTTCGTCCGGCGTCATGCGGAGCTTGAATTCACGATGAATCGCACTGGTCGCCAGAAAAACATGAATCCGCGACTGTTCGGCGGGCTGCACCGCGTCGGCGGCTCGCATAATGTCTTTCTCACTGCACCGAGCCAAGCCACAAATGGTTGAACCTTGAATCGTCTCGGCAATCTGCTTCACCGAGTCAAAGTCACCCGGCGAAGCGATCGGAAAGCCGGCTTCGATGATGTCGACGCCCAGGTCCGCCAAGCTATGCGCGACTTCTAGCTTTTCCGCCAGGTTCATGCTCGCGCCAGGCGATTGTTCGCCGTCACGAAGCGTCGTGTCAAAGATACGAATCGAACGAACCGTATCGGGCGATGTGGCAGCCGGCGATGGCTCTGCGGAGCCGTTGGACGATTCGGAAGTGGTGGAATTCATCGTGGAGTTTCCGTGGGACGGTTGGCCTTGATTGGTCCTGAGAAACGAGGCGTCCGTTTGGACTGAGGGTTGTATGCACCATCAAGTGCACAAAAAAACCCGAGTCCGCGGGGACTCGGGTTCAGGTGTTTTGTCGTTTGCACTTGAGCGTCTAACAAACAATCCCGACCTTCGTCGCCCGCAGATGCGGAAGAAGAAGAATCAAGAGAATCGGTAGAAGCAGAATTATGCTTGACATAATGCGAGCGTAGTCAAGCTATGGCTAAAGCGTCAACCCATACGCAACATTTCTTACTTGCCGTTCGACGTGGACTCCGATTCGGCAAATTCGTCGTCATCCGTGGCGAGTGGATCGTCCGTCGCTTCTTCAAATCGATTTGCACCACCAGATTCGAACGGATCGTCTTTTGACTCGAAGGGATTTGCGTCTGAAGCGAAAGGATCATCGCTGTCAGAAACAAAGGGATTCTCGGATTCAAACGTGTTGGATCCGCCGAAAGGATCTCCATCACCGGCCCCGGGCGAACCAAAGGGGTCGGCCTGCTCCGCGGATTTCACTCCCAGCCCCCGCTCCATTTCGAGCAACTTTTTTCGATGTGCCAACAGTCGCTTGATCGTCTGCTCCAATTCTGCCCGCAGCGTTTGGATTTGAGAGAGTTTGGAAACGGAGGAGACTTCTCGGTTGAAGTCTTGAGATTGAACAGGTCCGGACTTGGATGACGTCACCGAGCCTTCCTCGACGAGCGATAGGCGGGTATCGGAGATCTGAACAAAACGATTGCGTGAACTCGCCGATGAAAGAACGAACTGATCCGACTGCGTCGCCTCGAGTCCTGCTGTTTCCGTCCACGCCCCACGGTCGACCCGGTGTTGCAATTGGTACACCCCGGGAGACATCATGTCGAATCGAACACGCCCCTCGCCGACGGGCCTGGCAACCCGATGTGATTGAAACGCCGAACGTTTCGTTCGCTCGCGATTCAAGAAGTACGAAGCAGACGCGTTCGATCGAAGAATCGACTCGTCAACAGAGGCCAAAACCGCCGGCTGAAGTCCACCGGTTGGTTTTCGCACCAGTCGCTGCACCCGATATTGTTCTTCAATCTGATCTCCCCACTGCGGCATCGATCGCATCGATTTGTCCTCGATATTCCCAACTGCCGACGCGGACGGGGATGTGAAACTCTGTCGTTTGGTCAGGACGTGAAAGTCTGAGCCCTGCGTGAACTCAATATTCAGCGGCTTCAAATCGCTGCCCGCCAGAAGCGTCAACATGGTCGGTCCGCCGATTCTCGAAAGCTGCTGGAGTTGCGATCGAGAAAGGTCTGTTCGCTCTTGAGAGATGAGAGACTTGGGAATGAGCGTCAATCGCACTTCACCGGGTGGCATTCGAATTTCTTTGCCGAATCCTCCCGTCTGATACCACTCGAAGATGGGTTCGAAGCGCCAACGATCCAGGTTTCGGAGTTGGTCTTCGGTCATGCTCTGGTCACCTCGACCAAAGTAGTCCGGTAGTGACGGATAGGCGTATCCGTTCCTCCAACAAGCCAATACGACGTAACTGTCAACATTCAGGTTCTTTGGAGCATTGATATAAAATCGCTGCCACGGTTGAAGCCTAACTGGTCGGTCCACCCGCGTTTGAGGTGGCAGGAATGCAAAGCCAGAACTGGAAACGGCTAAACCCGCATCCCGCAATCGCGTCGTTCGCGTGGCCCGCGCGGAGGCAAGCGGTACGGTTCCTTCTTTGTCACCCGCAAACGTTTTCGCCGACATGCCCGATTTCAGCGGAATCGTATCTCCTCCCAAGAACGCAAACACAGTAGATGGATGGCTGATACTGCTGCCCATCATTCCAGCCATGGCTTCGTCGTCCATGCCTCCCATGCCGCCCATCATTCCTCCCATGCCGCCACGTCCCGATCCGGCATCCGTGTTCGAAACCCGAATGCCGCCACCCGACGCCGCGCCTCCATAGTCGTCCATGCCTCCCATGCCTCCCATGCCTCCCATGCCCATCATGTCGCCCATGCCCATGTCGCCCATCATGTCGAGGCCCACTCCACCCCGGGCATGTTCGGCGATGGCGGTGTAGTAACGAACCTGCTTCGCCGGTTCTCCGTCGGGGTCAACGAATCGAAGCCGTTCTTGTG
>JBCCOI010000668.1:0-3811 GCA_039025515.1 Planctomycetota bacterium | reverse complement strand
CTTTCGGGCACGAGGCCCGAATCGATACCGACAGGAAGTCGGCGGTTCCGGGAATCGAATTCCCACCCCATCAACTCGCTAAACCACACCCATCAAAAGCAATCGTCACGCTGAACCAGTACATGTATCAGTTCGGTACCGTGGTAGACGATCATCTATTTGGGATAACGGCTGCCATCACCGGGCCGCCGCGAAAGATATTACCACCTTGAAAACGCGTGACCGGCGGCTCCGTGTGCATGGCTTGGTTCAAGTAAGCCGCTATCGCGGCGGGGCCGTCGGTGGGGGTCTTCTGGATGGCTTTCTAGACAACTTTAGCCGATCGCGAGCTACGCGGCCATCTTTGGGGAGTTTGTTTCCTTTAACTCACTCCCAAAGAGTCCGACTGTCATGGTCAACTACAACCACCCGCCCAAAGACTCCGCCTTCTTTGATGGCAAGCTCTATCTCCGGATGCAACAGGATCTCAAGCTCGCCGGATTGGCCAAGCGGACCGTCCACGGGTACCTCCGTGCGGTGCGACAACTGGCCGACTTTGCCCAGAGACGGCCCAACAAGATCACCGAGGCCCAGCTGAGAGCCTACTTCATTCACCTGCAGGACGACAAGCGTTTCGCCTACGGCTCCCAGCGGGTCGCCTTCTCCGGCATCAAGTTCTTCTACACCAGAACCTGCAAGCGAGATTGGGAGACCCTCCAAACCATGAAGCTTCGGCAGGCCAACACGCTCCCCGAAGTGCTCACCATCGGCCAGGTGCACCAAATCATCCACGCCTGCCGGGTCGAACGAATCGCCTGTTACCTGTGGACCGTCTACTCGATGGGATTGCGGCTCGATGAAGCCCGACACCTGCAAGTCAGCGACATCCAGGCCGAGCGGGGATTTGTTCACATCCATCGGGGCAAGGGAGCCAAAGACCGATACGTCCCGCTGCCCAGCTTCACGCTCACTTGGCTCCGGAAACACTGGCTGTCCCATCGGCATTCCCGCTTCCTGTTCCCCGCCGAGGGCAGAAACCACCGGCAATCCGCCGTCTCCCAGACCCCGATCGAGACCTCGACGGTCCAAAAGGCGATCAAAAAGATCACTCGAGACTTGAAGCTCGGTCGCAAAGTTTCGATCCACACACTCCGACATTCCTATGCCACCCATTTGCTCGAAGCGGGGGTGTCCTTGAAAGTCATCCAACAGTACCTCGGTCACAGTAGCCTGCAGACGACGATGGTTTATCTGCACCTGACCGACACCGCCGAAACGCAGGCCAGGGCCACCATCGAGCGGCTGTTCCGAAGAGATTGATCCGAGCTTCCGATGGCCACTGTCGCCGACGCTTTGCGTCAGCATGGTTCGGCTGTTTTGGATTCCCTGTCGGTCGCCCAGCAGAAAATCCTCTCGCTGATTACCCGTTGTCGTACCGGAGCCCTCGGGGGTGTGCGGTATCGGTGTGATCACTGTCGACGAGAACACTGGGTGGGTCGCTCCTGTGGCAATCGTCACTGCACCGTGTGTGGTCACGAGAAGACCCAGGCGTGGATCGAAAAACAGCGAAGCCGGACCGTGCCGGTCGACCACTTCCTGGTGACGTTCACGCTCCCGCGTGAACTGGCGATGGTCGTGCGCACCCACCAGCGTACTGGTTACCGGATTCTGTTCGATGCGAGCAGCCAGAGCATCCGTGATGTCGGTGCGGCGACCCGATCGCTGCGAGGCTGTCAGCTCGGTTACTTCGGCGTGCTCCACACCTGGGGCCGCGACGTGCAGACCTACCATCCACACATTCACTACGTCATTCCCGGTGGCGGCGTGAAGCTCGATGAGGACGGCCGCCCGGTGGCCTGGCAAAGCACGGCCAAGAACTTCCTGTTCCATCACGGCACGCTCGTTCGGGTCTACAGGGCCAAGTTGATCGATGCGTTCAAACAGGCGGACCTTTTCGCAAAGGTCGACTCGTCCGTTTGGGACAAGAAGTTCGTCGTCGACATCGAGCCGGTCGGTCACGCCGAGCCGACTTTGAAGTACCTCGCCCCGTACGTCCACCGCGTCGCGATCAGCGACAAGCGGATCGTCGCGGTGGATGACCAATCGGTGACCTACACCGTGCGACCCTCCACAGGTGGTCCCGAGGTGACGAACCGGATTGAAGGGGAAAAGTTCGTGCGAGCTTTCGCTCAGCACGTTCTGCCTGGCGGTTTGATGAAGATCCGTCACTACGGATGGATGAGTTCGAGCTCGAAGATCAAGCTGTCGGAGGTGAAGTGGCTGGTGTGGCTGTATCTGGGCTGGACATTCTGGCTGGCCAGCGGGATGGCCCCCCAACCGGAGCCGCTGGTCAAGCCGCTGCGTTGTGCCGCGTGTGGAGGTCCGATGCGGGTGATCGAGGTGACGTTCGAACCAACACGGATCGATCCGGATGATCGAGCGTTGTCGTACTTCGACAGCGGTTAGCATGCTGATACCCCAGGAACGACCGATACAATCGCAACGTCAGGGGGAAGGCGGACGGTGGATGTACGCGCCGAGCATTGAAAAGCTGCTCGAAACGATCGAGATCCAGTCCAATTCACCCGGTTTACGAGCCGGCAACGACGACCGAAACATGCCGTTGGACGAGTCTTCAGAGCGAATCGACCTGATTTCCGCGGTGGTGCGGTTCGGCCTGCCGAAGCAAAACCCATAGCCGTGCCGGCAACGTCCCAACCGGCCTTCTTGAACAGAGCCCTTGAGCGTCGGCTCGTGCCTCGCGACGTCAAAGGCTTATTGGTTATCCGTCGTCTGCTGTCGAAGAACTTGACGCTGCAGGTGCAGTCAAATCGCTTTGGGGACTCGGTCCATTCACCGAGCGAATCGCAAGCCGAAATCCGATGATGCACCCAGTAAGAGCAGAGATAACCAAAAGAATGAGCAAAGTATAAGCGAAAGAGTTGGTTCCTAAATTTCGGTCGAAATGTAGATCAAAATGCTTTCCCGTAAATTCATTGTATCCCCAGCAAACTAAGTGAACCATGCCGACTGTGGTCGCAAAGCCTAAAACCGCCCCGGCGACCCCAAACAATATCGTCCGGTAGGGTGAGCGGGGACGCATCAAGCTCGAATCCGAAACACTGATGTCGCAGATCGTTCCGGCTTTTGGGGGGCCGTATGGATTTTCCATTAACTACCATACCAGCGGGGCGTATATTGGGCGATGCAATCGAACAACGTCGTGATTGGATCGGATAACTTATTCTTTACCGGCCGTACCGGGTGGAAACACGGGATTTTAACTTGTTCTCACCGGTTTGGCGACTTGTTCTCACCGGATCAGTTACTTCACGCTCGATGGGCGGTTCGACTTGTTCTCACTGGTTTGGGGACTTGTTCTCACTGGCGGGGAGCTTGCGGCCGTTTTGCTGGTTTGGGTCCTCGGCGCGCCTTTGCCCCGCTTGGCGATTCAAGACTTTGGGGAGCGGTGTTGCGGTGGAGGTGTACGGGCGTTGACTCCATCTGTATAACTGTTCATCATTTCTTTGTTGCGGCGCCAGATCCCAATCCATCAAGAGACGAACCTATGTCGAGCGCGCAGTTCATCAAGCCGGGCCAAGCGGAGCAGGAATTGAAGTGGGCGAAGATCTGGTTCCCGAAATTGCGGCAATTTCATCGCGTTGATGACCCGTAGTGGGGTTTCTCGGCCGATGATGTCGTTGCGTTTCTTCGATCCAAACGAGATTCGGGAACGCTAACCTGGAAGGGTCTCAATATCTGAGGAAGCCGTTGGGAAGTTAGATGCGGGGGAGCCCGACGCGATCCAAGCGTTCCGCCGTGCCCTTCGTAG
>JBCCOI010000667.1:0-3831 GCA_039025515.1 Planctomycetota bacterium | reverse complement strand
TTTACATCTTCGACGGTGATCATCACATCGAGCGAGTCTGACTCCATCGACGAATCGGTGACATCAACGGTGACCTCGTAGAGGTTATCGAGGTCTAGGTCAGTCGGATTCTCAAAATCGGGAGCGGTCAAAAAGTCCAGTTGCCCGGTGACCGTATCGATCGTGAACAGAGCAGCATCGTCACCGCCGGAGATTCCATAGGTCAGACCTGCGTTTTCTGCGTCGTCATCATCAACCGCTTCAAGGTCCAAGACACCGACTTGATTCTCCGGAACCAAAACTACGCCCGCGGTAACGAACTGAGGTGGCAGATTGGCATCGACAGTGTCAATTTCGATGGACCACGAACCTGCAGGAACAACGTCCGTTGCATCGACCAAGACGTCGGCGAGAAGCTGGTTGACGAATTGAATGTTCGTGATTGGCAGCGTCGGGTTGAGTGTCGAAAAGCTGCCCGCCGACACGGACTCGCTGCCGGTAACGGAGTGATCAAAGAGCGGTGACGCATTGAAGCGGACGTCCTGGTCCAGATTGTTGATTTCATCTGCGTCGGTGTAGACCAAGCGAATGTCCGTCACCGAAGTTCCTGGCGCAAGCTCCAGCTGAAACCCATCGGCCAGGTCCGAGGGACTTTCGAGCGTTCCGATCCACGAGTTTGTACCCGTCGAATCGAGAGTAAAAATGTTGGCGGACGTGTCTGAATCAAAGTCGCCGTCGACCGATTCATTGAATGCGACAACCGCGAGCAGCCGTCGGGATTCCAAGGTTTCGGCGAGGTGCGTTCGGCGTAAATAACGACGGGCCGAACGCGAAGGGCTTCGGCGTTGTTTCAGGCTTGCGAGTGCTCGCTTGGAAAAGAAATTCTTGGACCAGGAATCGGGCATTTTTTTCGTCAGAGCGAACGTGTGTAGACTCGCGCGTTCGAATGGAGGGCGTCGTCGCGCGGTGATCGAGGCCTGGAGGTTGTCCAGACTGCATTGAAGGAGACGGGCTCCCGCCCCCCGAGTAAAGTTGCCTGAACCCGAAAAACAAGCCAACTCGCATAAAACACCTCATTTGACACGAATCTTGGCCGACTTTGACTCGAAAAACCACGGATGACGAGCTTTCCGGTGGGCATTCCGTGTGGCGGAGCGGTATCGCCCACTGCTCCGCTTGAAACGGGGTCCGAAGCTGTTATCAAGGGAGTTGACGGATCGAAACGCTATGGCAAGCCAAACAGAATCAATGAGATGAGTAAACCACCGCCCGTCGAATTTCAGCCTGGCATGGAGGTCGTTCCCGGCTACACCCTGCTCTCGCCTTTGGGCAGCGGTATGGCGGGAGATGTCTGGCAGGCGCAGGCGGCCGGCGGAATTCGCGTCGCTTTGAAGGTGGTTCGTTCGCTCTCCGATGTGGGCGGCCGAAAAGAACTCAAGGCGCTGAAGACAATCCGCGACGTCCACCACCCCAACCTGTGTCCACTTTTTGGGTTCTGGACCAAAGATGCCGATGGGCGGGTCCTTGCGGATGGTGAAACCGAGGAACTCACGCTGGATTCCAGCCATCTGTCTCAGCTTCCTCCCGGGCTATCGCCAAAAATGAGTGACTCTGGAGGCATCGGTGAAACGATGGCGGTCGGGCCGTTAGACGATACGGGGTCAATCGAGGAATCGCAGCCGGCCGCGGACCTACCGACCAAGTCAAAGGTGCGAGCCGAGCAGTTGATCGTCGTGATGGGGCTTGGCGACTGCACGCTCTATGATCGTCTCAAGTACGTGCGGCGCGAGGCTGGTATTCCGCACGACGACTTCAAGACACCGTGTGGCTTGGATGCGACTGAGACCATTCGCTATCTGCGCTCCTCAGCGAGTGCGATCGATCTGCTTAATCTTGAGCATGATGTTTATCACTTCGACATCAAGCCGCAAAACATTCTGTTGGTTGGCGGCGAGGCTCAAGTCTGTGACTTCGGACTCGCGAAGAAGATCGAAGCCGATATGCGCGAGACGCAGCAAACGATGGCAACGCCCGCGTATGCGTCACCGGAGATCTTGGAAGGCAAGCAACTTTCACGCGCGGAAGGCGAGACACTGTACGTCGATCAGTATTCGCTGGCTGTCACCTACTACGAGCTTCGCACCGGCCTGCTCCCGTTCGACGTGACAACGCACGCGAGCATGTTGGTCGCCAAGTCGACTGGCAAACTGGATCTGGAAGCCATTCCTCCGGCCGAACGGAAAGTCATCCAGCGTGCGATGCGGAAGAAGCCAAAGGACCGCTACGGGTCTTGCTCCGAGTTCATCAATGCCCTTGCTGTCGCGGCCGGCGTTGACAAGGCCGGTGGCATCACAACAGGGCGCTTGTTGATTGCCGGGGCTATTCTTCTGCTCGGAACGGGAATGGGTATGGCCGGTTGGCGATATGCGGCTCCCGATCACTTCAACTCCTTTTTTCAACTCGATAAGAGCGCCGCGGACTTGCTCGCCGCTAGGCGTGACGACTTTCAAAAGCTCGATTCTGAATCCTTTGGTGAGTCCGTCCGTACGCTCAGCACCATCGCCGAAGATGCTGCGAGCATTGCGGAGAGTTCAACGGACGCCATCAAGTCCGACGCGCTCGCGCTCTACCGCGACTCGATCGATCGGCTCCTTGAATCAACTCATCAAGCTCTCGAAGCTTCCGAGTCTGCTGGGAACATTCCCGAGGAGAAGCTGCCTCGGTTCCGGAACGTGGTCGCATTGCTCGATATCGATTCCGAATCGCCGACGGAATCTCAGCAAGCTGTTCTACTGGGTCAAAAACAACTGTCGGAAAGCAGCGAACAGGACCGCGCGGCTTCCAGGCGGCACCGAGTTCTTCACGACGCCGCGCGCGTGCGATTCAACATGCTTGCCAAAAGAGCAACGCCAAGCGACGTGTTGGATCGAATTCGCGACGCCTGCGAGGATGGTGTGGAGGGTACGCGTGAGCAATTGGGTGACTCGCGACTGTCACCGGAGACCCTCGCGGTTTTACCCCTGCTTGGAAGTTCCAGTGACGACGCAACGGAGCTGAGTTTTCGTCAATGGTTGGAGTCTCAACGGTTGGAAGATGTGTTGCGAGCAGAGGCATTTCAGTCGCTCGCAGGCAAGCCAGGTCCATTGGCGTCGCGATGGATGAGCAAGCGTCAAGCGTTCTTGCTTGCCATATCGCCGGCGGTAAGCGGCGATCGTCGGGACGAAGTCGATGATGCTGTTTTGGGTCGGCTCTTGGGTGCGTTTCCGGACTTGCTGGCTGAAAGCCGCTTGGCCGACTTGCGTTCCGCAGTGCAGGATGCCAAATGGGAGAATGCGAGTGACCTGCTTTTTCAATTGGAAAGCGGTAATCCCAGCGAAGATGTCAGACTGCAGGTCGGATTGCTCAGCGAGATGGTTTCAAACCGCCAGCGCGAGAATGCCGTGCAACTCTTGAGGCGGTACTGGGAGTCAAATCGACTGGACAGAGAAACGTCAGAACGCGTTCGGCTGAGCGAGCCAGTAACGAGCTATCTGAACTTCATCGCGACAAGGACGATCGAGCAGTCGCCAGACGTGTTTTCCTCGTTGCATCTGCAAATCGATGATGCCCTTTGGCTTTCAGATCGTGCTTCGATGGATTTGCCGGACGGTTACTTGGAAGCGACGCTGGTTTCGTTCCTTCGGTTGTTAGGCTCTGACGCGTCAAAGGCGATCGCGTCCCCCGGAGACTGGGACAAATTTCGCCGGGTGGCTGACGAGATTCGCGATCAAGCTCGCTCCGAAGCGTATCGAGTTGCGGTCGATCTCGAGCAACAGATGTTCAACGAAAAGCGGTTGCCTGCCGATGTAAGAC
>JBCCOI010000666.1:0-3844 GCA_039025515.1 Planctomycetota bacterium | reverse complement strand
CAAGCGAGCACAAGTGAAGTGTACGGCGATCCCGAAGTGCATCCGCAAGTCGAGTCCTATCGCGGAAGCGTCAATCCGATCGGTATCAGGGCTTGCTATGACGAAGGGAAGCGTGCCGCGGAAACACTCTTCATGGACTACCACCGGAGCAATCATGTGGATGTCCGCATTGTCAGGATTTTCAATACCTTCGGCCCGCGAATGCACCCGTTCGATGGACGAGTCGTCTCCAACTTTATTCGCCAAGCGCTGGCCGGAGAGAATATTACGCTGTTCGGCGATGGTTCACAGACGCGGTCATTCTGCTACCGCGATGATCTCGTCACCGCGATCATCTCCATGATGAATCACGACGATTTCGTTGGGCCGGTTAACATCGGCAATCCGGGAGAGTTCACCATTCGCGAGCTCGCGGAAAAAGTCATCGAAATCTCTGGTTCGACGAGCAACTTGGTTCAAAAGCCGTTACCGGCCGACGATCCCACTCGACGTCGGCCTGACATTTCCCTGGCAAAGGAAAAGCTCAATTGGGAGCCACATATTCCGCTCGCAGATGGACTCGAGAGAACCATCGACTGGTTCAAGTCGATCAACCTCAGTGACTATCGTCCGCCGACACCGAACTACGCATAGTAAGCATCCGTCTGAAAAATCAAAACGCTCGAGGCCTCAAGCGAGACTCGAACTGCACGGAACGACGATGTGGAGGGCGGTAGGAAGGAGAACCTTGTTGACCGGGACAGACTTCCAACCGTGATCTCGATAATGCGGTTGACACAGAGAATGGCCACGATAAATTTTGGAGACTCAAGGTGACGTGAGTGGTTTTGTAGCCATCGCGTGAACAGGGAACTCCGGTGAAATTCCGGGACGGTCCGGCCGCTGTGTGCCGCTTGTGACCTCAGCAGGGGTTGCACCCGCCGCTTTGTTCTTGAATTGCCATTGTTCGTTGCGTCGACGATCGTCGATCAAATACGAACGAGAAGGCAGTAAGCGACGCGGGGTTGGTGGTAAGTCAGAAGACCTACCTTGAGTAAGACGGCTCAGTGCTCTCCGGGTTTGGAGCGGCCGTTGCGGCGTGAATGCTTGGCTTCTGTCTGATGGAGAAGGCAATTTCGCTGGATTTCCGTGTGGCTTGGGCATACTCCTGCAATGCTGTTGCTCCTCTGTGCTAGCAGAAGACGACACTTCATGGTTGCGCTTGCGACTTAACGTTGACCTCGGCATGTTGCGTGTACCGAATCTCAACTTCTGCCCGCATGATCATTTGCAAGGCACGGGCTGAATCGGGTTTCGTCGAACAGTCAAGTATTGGAATGGCGAGAGGTGTGGGCTTACCGACGCTCTCAAGAAATGTAAGCGCATTCACATTGGTCGAACTGTTGGTGACCATTGCGATCATTGGAGTTCTGCTTGCACTAACGCTGCCCGCAGTCCAAGCCGTTCGAGAGGAAACTCGCAAAGCTAGCTGCAAAAACAACCTTCATCAGGTCGGCGTGGCACTGCACGCTTACCATAACACCCATAAAACCCTTCCGACGGGATGCGTTGAATGGCGGTCTTGGAACTCGCCACCGACTCACCGACAGTTTGCGTGGTCCGCCATGCTCTTACCATTCCTTGCGGAACAAAACCTGTACCAAAAGATTGATTGGTCACTTGCTTTTGACGCTTCTGAGAACAGGTCTGCCGCCGAGTCAATGGTTTGGACCTACGTTTGCCCATCGGAGTCTTCCGACTCGATCACTGCCGGTCATATCACCTACGGCGGGATTTTTGGCGAGCGGATATTGCACGCCAGACCAGATGATGGAGTCTTTCTCTACGAGCGACCGATACGCTTTCGCGACATCCTAGACGGTCTCAGTAACACGCTTGCCGCAGCTGAGGATGTTGGGGGACCCGATAAACAGTGGATCAATGGTCGAAACGTATTCGTCGTCGCGCATGGCATCAACGATCACAAAGCTTGGATCGGCGATAACGAGATTCGCAGTACACACGGTGGTGGAGCGATGGTTCTATTTGTCGATGGAAGAACCTCCTTCCTTTCCGATTCCACCGACAAGCAACTACTTGGAAAATGGATCACCCGTAACGGGCATGAAGTCGTTGAACAACCTTGATTTTACATCCCTCGAGTAAGGAGCATCTGATGAACCGGTCTATACATTTCCTTTGCTGTGCATGGATATTCGCCCATGTCGCGACGACAGCGGAGGCCGAAACCGTCGTTCACTTCGACGATCTTAGTGGATATACCAATTTTGGTTCCAACGGAAACTACTTTGATGGCCACGGATCTGATGCGTCGTCCGGCAGTTGGACGACGCAAGGCGTCACGTTCAATACGAACCAGTTTGGTCCTGGTTGGAGTTACTCCAACGTCAATGACGCTACCACGGCTGGATTTACTAATCAATTCGCGGCCATTACCGGAACGGATGTGAGTGGATCGGGGAATTACGTCATTGGGAATTCGTTCACTCCAGGAGGTGCTTTTCTAAACCTCTCACTACCAACGCAAGTCAATTCTGTATTCGTAACAAATGCAACGTTTGCGGCATTGTCGATGCGGGACGGCGACAGCTTCGCAAAAATGTTTGGCGGTGTAACCGGCGACGATCCCGATTTTTTTCGAGTCACGTTCACGGGTCACAGCGAAACCGATCGGGGAGGTGACATTACGGGGACGCAGGAGTTTTTCCTGGCAGATTATCGTTTCGCTGACAATTCTCTCGACTACATCGTCGATGACTGGGAATCGGTCGACCTTACCGCGCTCGGAACTGTCCGATCCATCTCGATTGGTCTCGACAGTACAGACAACGGCATGTTCGGTATGAACACGCCCGCCTACGTTGCGATAGATAATCTTTCGTTCACGGCGATTCCCGAGCCAACCACTTTTGCGTTTTTGGCGTTTGCGGGTGCATGGACGGCATCTTCACGACGGAGGAATCGGAGAAATATGTCCGCTTATAAATGATGGAATATTGGTGTGGGCACGAAAGGCCATACCACATGTCCAATATCTGGTCGCGTACGAAGTTATGAACGCGGTTTCGTTAGGGTGCTCGTTTCTGCGTCCGTTTGTAATTGCTGATATCTCAAGCGGGCTGCTTTCACAGCTTCCGCCCGTTGCTGATCGTCAAGCGAAGACCAAGCCGTGATCTCCGACACTGTTCGTCCGCATCCAGTGCAGATGCGATCAACGTTCAGCAAGCAACGCGACGTACAGGGCGACTGAACCGTCATGGCAGTCTCTGAAAACGGCATGAAATGACCGCCAAGGCGGTACGACACTCCATTCGCGCAAGAATCGAGCGAATGCAACAACGGCCTCAATCCAAGAAGGCACAACGCTGTCTCATCAAAGGTAGGTCTTCTGACTACCGCCTTCCCACTGCACCCGACCTTCTCGCCGCTCAAAATCAAACTTGAAGATGAGCAGCAATGGCGATAGAGGGGTGCCAATGGAGTCAATCGATCAGATTGACGGCGGAACACAGCGGCCGGACCGTCCCGGAATTACACCGGAGTTCCCTGTTCACATGGGAGCGACATTCCCTCCCACGTCACCTTTAACGACGGGAGTTTAGCGTACCGGCAAATCCTGTCAAATCGATGCGGTCGCAGTGATCACCTGCGTTGTCACGCCTGATCGTAGGGTCGGTAGTCGGATTTTCTTTGCCTCCCCGCAAGGTTTAACGTTTTGGATCAAGTTGGGCATGCCACACGAGCGAAGCCGCGCGAGATTCAGTCCAGCGGACTTGACTCTCCTGCCGATTCCACTCTTGCCGGAGGCAAAGAAAATCCGACTACCGACCCTACGATCAGGCGT
>JBCCOI010000665.1:0-3870 GCA_039025515.1 Planctomycetota bacterium | reverse complement strand
GGTTGGCCGATCAACGGGCGGACTTTTTGGAGGTCCAAGCCGAGGAACTTGAAAAAAGATCCGTGTCACTTTCGAAAACAGTCGATTTGCTGCAGCGCCGAGAAGCTGAGTTGGTCGATGCGGTCGAGATCGGCTACACGCTGCTGGAGTCCGAACAAGTCGGACAGGTTGATCCGATTCCTGAAATCCTGCGATTGCAGACGCGGCGGAAATCGGGCAAGCGATCCACCAATTCTCCGGATCTGCAGGCGCGGATTGAGCTCTTTCAGTTGTTGCCGTCCGTCTTTCAACTCCTGCGACAGGAGTCGGCCCTGTTGGAATTCAACGATCCGCTCGAAGCAGCCGCGAAGACTTCCGAACTCGAACCGCTGATTGCTCGCTACAACGCAATCCTTGGTCAGCTGGATCGCATTCACAAGCTCAATGCGGAGCTCGGCTTTGCGTGGCTCATCGATGCCGAGATCCGCACTCGAGCAGCGTCAGCGTTTGACCGAAGTGGCTTGGCACAGCCCCTGCTTTCGACTTTGGGATTCAAGCGTTCTTCGAACGAAGAGATCACGTCTGCTTGGAAGGAGACCGTGCGGACGCTTCCAAAGTCGACGTACTCGCATTCCGGCTACGCGTTCTGGGCTTTCGGGTTGGATGACATCGAAGTTGCAATGAAACACTCGGATCTTGCGATGCAATTCGGTCCGAACAGCCTGCTCGCGATTCAATGCGTGATCCAAAAGGAGGCGCATTTGGAGAATTGGGAAGGCGTTATCAGGCTGGGGCTGGCTTCGACGCCAGAACAAAGTCGATTCTTTGATCAGCTACTTTTTGAAGGGCGGTTTCAGGAACGGATCAGCCAATCCGTCGTCGCTGCGGCAAGCCAAATCTGGAACACAGAAGGATTGGCAGAGATCGATTGCATTCGTCCCGCAGCCATTTGTTCGGTGTATGACCAGTCCGAAGACGCCGAAGCCTACCGAGAACATGTCTGGCGATACTTTGATCGCATCTTCGACGAGTCCATGAACCCGCAACTCGCTAGTGACGTGCGTAGCCGCATCTCGGAACTGCGGTTTCCAGACGCGCGGCAGAGCTACCTAAGCTCTTTGGAATGGATTGACCTCCTTTATGCTGCAGTTGAGCTGCCCGATTCCATCGAGCTTCGAATGTCGACGAGGCTCAGCGCCAGCGAGTGGGCTTGTGAGATTCCGGCAAGCGTCGTGAGTAGCTTGATACAAAAGTTGTCCGATCTTGATGGAGTGGCAGAGGAGAGAGTTGATCACATTCGCGAAACCGCATCGCGCGCACGTTACAATTGACCAGATTGTTCGACCAAGACACGCTATGAGTGTCAACTTGTGAAGCAAGATTTAGGCTGATGGATTCCGAACCTGCCGTCTCAGAGATCCTGGAGCGAATTCGTGAAGGCGATGGTGAGGCCCGTGAATCGCTTTTCGTGATCATGACGGATGAACTGCGTCTCACGGCGCGGCGAATGATGCGACGCGAACGAAGCGATCATACGCTCGATGCATCGGCCCTGATCAACGAAGCGATGCTGCGCGTCATCCAGGGCGGTGCGGTGGAAGCGTCGAACAACAGACGTTTTCTCTTCCATGCGGCGGTTCAAGCCATGCGTCGCATTCTGATCGACCACGCGCGGGCTCGCGCCGCCTCCAGACGGCTGGGAGAGGCGAAACGAACCATGATGGACGTGATTCTGGACACGATGGAACAACGCGACCAGACGAATGTCATCGAAGTCAGCGAGGCGCTCGATCGACTTCGCGAACAATCACCGCGACAAGCCGATGCGTTGGAAGCCCGCTACTTCTCGCAAATGTCTATCGAAGAAATCGCCCAGCACCTTGAAATCTCGCCTGCGACCGTAAAGCGAGACCTGCAAGTGGCGACCGCAAAGATGGCGGTCCTGATGGGCCGCTGACGCCTCAATTCTACTAGTAGCGACCGTTCGTTCCGAACATCTCTTTTTTGGAAGGACGCGGTCGGACCCGGACGCTATGATCCGGTTCACCCGTGACGCGATCAAACTCATCCGGTGTTCGCCGACTTGGCAGGTAGTCTTTCGTTTTCTTGGACCAAGACTCCAAGGCAAGCTTCAGCTTTTCTTTTGTGGCCGAGTACGCGGGGTCATCAATTCGATTGACGAGTTCAGCGGGATCTCGGTTCAGATCGTACAGTTCCCACTCCGGTCTCGGTGCGAGAAAGCAGTTTTGTTGGGCGGGCGTGAGCATTCCCTCTGACTGCAAACGAAGCATGGTCTGCCATGTCGGACTCCGCCCGGCGTCCGCAGACGGTGTGGCGGGAAGGTCCGGGTAGTCATTGCGAATCAGTTTGAACTGCGTTGTCATGACGGCACGCGCGTGATCTTCGTAGTCGTGCCAATGATCCTCGGCGAAGGCGAATTCACGATGTGTAGCTGCAGAATCCTCCAGTACCCGCAAGAAACTGAGTCCTTCGTGAGGAATCGCGGAAGGATCGCCTCCGCCCAACTTCAGGATTGTCGGTGCCAAGTCGACGGAACTGACCAATGAATTGGTCGTTTGACCCGCCTTGATCTTCTGCGGCCAACGAATGATCCAGGGCGTTCGAATGCCGCCGTCGTACAACGAAGTCTTGTCACGCGGAAACGGGCGACCGTTATCGCTGATGAAAATGATCACAGTGTCGTCCGCGATGCCTTGTTCTTCGAGCGCACCCATCACCTTACCGACGTACTCATCCAGTCGACCAATCTCATCATAGTAAAGCCGCAGATCTTCCCGGACTTCCGGTGTGTCCGGTAAATGTGGAGGTACGATGATGTCGCTTGTCTTGTGCGGAACATCGATCGCTCCGTCTTCATACTCACGATGGGGATCCAAAGCCGCGAGCCAAAGAAAGAAGGGTTTGGATGGGGAACGTCGATTGAGTGCTTCGATCCAGTCTTCACACCCGCTCGGCTTCGTCGCAATCATCTTGGGAGGCGATCCGTCTTCTCCGCTTGGAAGCACAAAACCGGCCGTGGATGCATCGAGGATTACATCAAAGTCGTCGCGGATTTCGTCACCCATATGCCACTTTCCCGCCGCAGCAGTGTGATAACCCAATTTCCGCAACTCACCGACGAATGTCTTCGTCTGTTTCGGCAGAGGCCAATGCAATTGTTCTGCTCCGGTGTTGTGCGGATAACGACCGGTGATGATGCTTGCCCGCGAAGGACTGCACGAGTTGGTGGTGAGATACGCGTGCCGAAACAGGAGCCCCTCACGGGCAAGCCTATCGATGTTTGGCGTTCGAATTGCGGGATGCCCATAAGCTCCGCTGTCATTCCAATTCATATCGTCCGCGATCATTAGGATGATATTGGGTTGATCCGCAGACCAGGCTTTCACGGAAAGTACTGCCGTGATCGAACCAATCAGGACGGCAAAACGAATCAATCGGTGGAGCATTACTTGTTGTCCTTCGCAAACGAACATCGTGAGCGGCTACATGTGCTGTGATTTGCCCGTAAGATAGTCTCGATTTGTCGGCTGGTGTTTTCCGAGCCGTCTTCTACTTTGCAGTGGATAGGACTGATGCAGGAATCATCTGGTGAGGGCTCACCGGAAAGCGTCGACCAGTCGGAGGAATTCCGGCCCGAACCGAAATCCTTCGAGGCTCCTTCACCTTTAAGTGGTAGCGTGTTCCCCGCGCTGTTGTTGCTCTTCGCCTGGACGGTTTTGGCGGATTGGCTGCTCTACTGCACGCTGGGGTTCTCCGGTCCCGCAGCGTTTATCGCATTGGCGCCAGTTTTGATCGGCTTGATTCGCTGCGTTCTGCGTGTAGCAGATGCTTCTTCGGGACCGCTGCGTCTGATGATCCTGCTGATTAGCG
>JBCCOI010000664.1:0-3879 GCA_039025515.1 Planctomycetota bacterium | reverse complement strand
AGCATGATCGCAACGTTTGGGAAGTTCCCGAATGATGGCACGAACTGCTTTCGCCTCGCTTTGGTTCGATGCAGCTTCACCCGCGACGAACTCTTGCAAGCGGCGGATCAACTCTTGCGTCGGCAAAGCGTACGTTTGTCGGTCCGCACGCTCCAAAGCAACATCGACCAGCCAATCAAAATCGGGTCCGCCAGGTACGGATGATTTCATTTCGCCGATGACGTGCAGCAGTCGTTGACTACCGGCGAGGTTTGGCTGTTCGATGCACTGCACGAGTGAATCAGGAAGCATGCTCATCAGGTGACGCGCTGTTTCAGCTTGATCTTCCCTCGGGTTCCTCGCCGCGTACTCACTCACGATCTCTTTCAACACAAAACCCTTGCGGGCTTTCTTCAACGCCTCAAGGTCTTCCGGCATGATCGTTGGTGGACGGTGTGGGCGATCCCCACGCAACGCCGCACGGTAGAACGCGTCATCGCTTCCCAAAATCCACGCGGCGGTCTCTCCATTCTCGGTGGAGTCGATATGGTGGAAGGTTTCATGGTGGAACGTCAGCGCCATCTGCCCATCCGAATACATGGCGATGGCAATCGCGTCATGGCCGTTGTAGACGCCGAAATAGCGATAGCCACCTAGCTGCGGATCACGTGTTCTCCTAGCACCATCGGAAGTCCGCGAGACGCAAGCCGCGAAAAAGCCGATCTTACGTAGCCCCAGCTGGCCGAAATATCCCGGCGGATACATCCGGACCTCTCTCAGACAAGCCGACGCGGCTTGAGCGAGCCCAGCCGTCGGCAAGGGCTTGAGAACGTCGTGGTACCTGCCAGCGGGAAGATCATCGCGGCGGAAGACGAGCTCGGCGCCGGAATATTCTTGGAATTCTGCGAGGACCCGATCGAGCGTCTCGGTGCTCGGCTCAACGGATTGCCCGGAAGCAGACGCGATTAAGTGGAGCGACAGAAGCGTGAGGGTGAAAAGTGATCTCATTCTCATGAGCTCTCGCGGTGCGAGGATATTCTTCGTCTGTCGGCCGCAAAATCGATACCCCTTCATCGTAGCCATCACGCCGACCCATGATGATTCGCAAAAAACGGGGGAGGGTCCTTTCTGAACAGATTCCATACTCGGCCGAGAGCGAGCACCCAATTGGCGAAGCCCACGTTGGCCGAGTCGCGAACCGGAGGCCTCCAACCGGGCGGGAGTGAAAAAAGCGTGGATGTCTATTCGGGGACTCTGATATGTTTTGGCGTTGCTGATGAAAAGACGCGGCACATTTCACGTCTTTCGCCATGCAGCGGTGACTAAACTAACGGATCTCCTTCTGAATTGACTTTTCCCGCCAGATCGTCATTCCCCATGAAAGTCGACTCTACTTCTCCGCTCCATCATCCACCGGCGGCCGCTGTCGGAATCATCGTCGTGACGTTGGCCATCACGATTATCGCGATGATCGTGGGCGAAACCTCGTTCGAGTCGTTCACGCTGCAATACGGAAAGGGGCTGATCCCCGTTCAGTGGCTTACCAGCACGTTTGTTCATCCGAATATCCTCGTGCTACTCTCCACGCTGATCCCGCTCGGATTCTTTGCCGTTTTTCTAGAAGGCAAGGTCGGACCGCCGGTCTTTGTCATTGCGTTCCTCGCAATCTCCTTCACCGCGAACGCGGCGGGCCAGTTCTTGATGAAGGACTTCAAGGACAGCGCTGCAAAAACGAAAATCGACACCTCAAAGATCAAATTTGAAGGACGTGATACGCCCTATACCGAAGAAGAGAAGAAGATTCTGGCAGAGGCTGACAAGGAAAGGTTGGCAGGTAAGGGTACGGTGACGATTGCCCCCGGCGCATCAGCGGCCGTATTTGGCCTCATGATGATTTGCATGATCTGGGCACCGACCAGCAGTCTCATCTTTGGCGGGAAAAGCGATCGCTTGGAAATCCCCATGATCTTGCCGGTGATCCTGTTCATCGGTGCAGAGGTCGGGAAATGGTATCTGGTGAAATTTAGTCTTTCGGGACTGCCGATGCACTTGCTCGGTATTGGGCCCGGTCTTGCCCTCGGCGGTTTCTTTGTTGCCGGTGGCTTCGCCGCAAAGACGAGTACGGCACGACCGGAGAAAACGGTAGCTGAACCACAAGACCTCACGCCAGAACAAAAGTATGAGCGACGCCAAGAACGGAAGCAGCAAGATGCAAAGCTACGCCAAGATCGCAGGATTGCGGCGAGGCAGAAGGAGCAACTGCTTCGAGAATCCGCTGCGATCGTTAAGCCACGACAAGAGCAACAGGTCGCCAAAGCTGATCCATTGATCGACAAAGCGCGCGAATCGCTCGAATCTGGTGAGCCGATCCAGGCATTCGAGCACTTAATGCAGCTCAAGTATGCCCACGAGCGAAAGCACTTTAAGGTGGAAGAGTTCAACCAAATCGCTCAGCACTACGTTCAGCAGAAAGATTGGAACCAAGTTGTCGTCGTGTTGAAGGAGTCGATCGCCGCTCACGAGTCTGACGCGATCGAACACCAACTGCAGCTCGCGAAAATCTACTTGGCGATGAAACGCCCAGATGATTGCCAGGCGCGACTTGGAAAGATTCCTCGAAAGGAACTCACACCGAAGCAGCAGGAACGCTACCGAGAACTCGTCTTACAACTTCGTCGCATTGCTTGAGCGAAGACCGCCGCCGCTGGGGATGCGCTGTTCGCTACGAGAAAGCCTGGATCATCAGGTAGCCGATCCAGATGCAGGACACACCAACCAGCCCCGCGACTAGCAGTCGGTGCGCGGGCTGTCTCCAATCCGGGCGTCGGACTTCACGCTCATACAAGCTGCGGAATCGCTCACGCTGCGTTTCGCTGGTGAAGACTCCGTCTTCGACCAACTCGTTTAATCCATACTGCGTCGAATACTCGACGACGCCGTAGACCGTGTGCCGTCGATCCAACTCGTCGACACCGACGCCCTCGAAGTACCACAGCTGGTTTCCGAATTCGGTCTCTGTTTCCGCTCGGTTGTCGATGCACCGCAGTTGTAGGATCTCACTGCGTTCGGGACAGAACCGCGCGCGAATCATCGCTCGGTTGCAATCCAAGCGGACTTGTCGGATCGTCGATTCCGAGAAACGGAAGACTTGAGTCTGGCTATTCACAGCTCCTTCTCCGATATCCGCCTAGTGGACAATTATTTCACTTAAAAGATTATTGCCGGTTGCATCTCGTCCGTCATCGCCTTTTATCGGAAAAACAAGGTGGATTCCTCGTTTTTATTCGACAATTTGTCGCCAGAGCGCCAGTCTGGAAAAGCTGCACGGAGTAGGCGGTTTCCCGTCAGCCATTTTTCCGCAGTTCCTTCGGCGACTACAGCAACGTCTATGGATACCAGTTTTAGAACAGGGGAACCGTTGCCAAGTTTCGCTGACCACCGGAATGTTGATTTAAAGTGTTTCACTTGCCACAAACCGTCGCCTACTTTTCCTTTTCTTTGCGGAGATAGCCGGCGCTAGTCTGGAAGTATTTTCTACGTCGTGGATTCGCATCTTGTTTCGCAACTGCCGCCTGCAAATCTGCCAGGTTTGCCTGACAGTACCGGCAGCCGACGACTTCCAGATGAAAACGAATGTAAGCGGCTTCTTCGTCGCTAAGTGTTTCCAGGAGATATTCGCCCAGCGTCTCGCGGCTCGGGCAGGAGAGTCTGCCACGACGCCAAATTGCGCCGATCGTGTGGAGGCCTGCGGTTTCGCGCCCGCGAATCGCGACCAATCGATCACGGAGCGATGTGTTCTCGCGAATTTGGATCTCGAGTTCGGCGGAGCGTTCCGCGGATAGGGCTTCGTCCAAGAAAGCGGCGAGTTCGGCGTCGCTGAATTCTTCTGCCATTGTGATT
>JBCCOI010000663.1:0-3884 GCA_039025515.1 Planctomycetota bacterium | reverse complement strand
GGCAAGGTAACCGTTTTCAGCACGTTGCCCGAACGCGTCGTTTTCTACAACAACACCGGTGGCGTTCAAGGTGGCGTCTATGTGACTGACGGGTCGGGAGGCTTCGAGCAAATTCTACCCAGGCGACCCGTCGAATTGGATGGCGAAGGAACGATGTTCGTCGTGCTCAACAACACGATCTACTTTGTTGCTGACGACGGAGTCAATGGACAAGAACTGTGGAAAAGTGATGGCTCCGTTGCGGGCACCATGATGGTGGACGAGAATTTCTTTCCAGGTTCCGGTGGCAGCAATCCACGCGACCTTACCGTTTTCAACAACACGTTGTTCTTTTCCGCCAATACGACTGGTGGTTCTCCGACCGGTGATGTCGGACGTGAGCTTTTCAGCACCAATGGATTCACAATCTCGCTGGAAGCAAACATACGCTCCGGCAACGGTGACTCTTCACCCGAGCAACTCACCGTTTCAGGATCTAACCTCTACTTTACCGCCAACGACGGTTCGAGCGGACGAGAACTTTACGCGTTTGCCTCATCCACCGCGACGCAAGTCGAAGATATCTGGTCAGGTGGAAATGGGTCCGACCCCCAGCGTCTTACGGACGTCAACGGCGTGCTTTACTTCAGCGCCGACGACGGCTCCGACGGACGAGAGCCCTATCGGTCGCAGGGTGCCGCCGGCAACACATTCCAGATCGCCAATATCGCTCCCGGACTGACCAGCTCAAACCCTGCCAACTTTACTGCGGCGTTGGGTGAAGTGTACTTCAGCGCCGATGACGCTACGTCCGGCATTGAGCTTTGGAAAACGACCGGTGCGGAAGGTAACGCCACGCTTGTTGCCGACATCAATCCCGGCGGTGCCGACAGCGACCCCGTACCACGATTCGATACCGGATCTCGGTTACTGTTTACAGCCACGTCGCCCACGACGACCAACCAGGAACTCTGGTCCGTCGATCAATCGGCCACAAATTTGTTTCAGGTTCGAGACCTCTATCCGTCCGATTTCTTCGGTAGCGACCCCGACGAATTTGTTGAAATCAACGACGTGATCTATTTCGCCGCTTCAGACGCAAGTTCGGGCCGAGAATTGTTTCAACTGGAACAAGTGGCTCCGGTCGTGAGCGAAGTACTCGTCGGCGGCTCGGGAGCTCCCGTCGCGGAAGTGCAACGTTCATCTGTTGACTTGGTCACACTCGTCTTTGACGGCCGTGTCGATGTCCCTGCGTCCGCAGTTCAGCTCGTGAATTCAGACACCGGGACGACCATCACATCCGTCGTTGTCAATCTTCGTTTTGAGAACGATCAGACATTTGTCGATCTGACCTTCGGGGTCGGTCCATCAGTCATCGAACGCGACGCGGGATCAACGACGGGTCTACGAAACTCCCTTGCCGACGGCAATTACCAGCTGACGATTTTGGCCAATCAGGTCTCGTCGCCCGTAAGCGGCGAAGCGATGGCGAACAACTTCGTGTTCGGAGCCGATCGCGCCGACCAGTTCTTCCGCCTCTTCGGTGACGTGGACGGTGATCGCGACGTCGACCCTTCAGACTTCGCCGCCTTCCGTTCGACGTACCGGAGTGTTCAAGGCGCGAATGGCTACGAAAGCGAGCTCGATTTCCTTGGCGACGGGACCATCGACGCGGGTGACTTCGCGGAATTCCGTCGACGACTCAACCGCAGCATCTGAGCAGTGTTCTCCATTCTGTAGCCGGCCTCTTCGAGGCCGGTCTGAGGATTCGAGGTCACAGACCTCAGCTTCAGCCTGTAGCCGGTCTCTCCGAGGCCGGTCTGAGGATTCGAGGGCTCAACCTCGTATGCCGTTTTTTGCTGCTGTCCCCTGACATGCGACCTAGCAGGCGGCGTCGATCGCTTCGCGCAACTCCCCGACGAACTTTCCTACCAAGCCGGCCCGTTGATCCGTTTCGCTTTCCGCGACCCGTCGGACAATCGCCGAACCGACGATTAACCCGTCCGCGACTGGGGCCAGTTGAGCTGCGGTTTCCGGACCACTGATGCCAAAGCCGATACAGATTGGCAGCTCGGTCTGGCTTCGTAACCAACCGACATTGTCGACCAAGTCCTCCGGCAACGCTCTTCGTTCGCCCGTGATCCCGGTCACAGAGACGTAATAGAGGAAACCGGAGGAAAGACGGGCGATCTCGATTTGACGTTCTCGGGGCGTCGTCGGCGTGACGAGCTGGACGAGGCTAAAATCAGCTTTTTGACAGACGTTCGAAAGCTCCTCAGCTTCCTCGACCAACAGATCGGGAACGATCGCGCCCGCGTAGCCGGCCTGCTTCGCCTGCTCGACGTATTTCGCGAGGCCGATTCGAAAGATGATCGCGTAGCTGACCATCGTCACCAACGGCATCGAAGATCTCGATGACTGCTTTTGTCCGATCTCAAACGCATCCTTCAGGCGGAAACCGCCATCGAGCGACCTTTGATAAGATGCCTGAATCACCGGCCCATCGGCAATCGGGTCGCTGTACGGAATACCCACTTCGCAAAGATCCGCGCCGGCCTCCGCAACAACCTGCAACAAATCCGTTGTTACTTCGTTACTCGGATCGCCAGCGGTCAAGAACGGCATCAATGCTTTGCGTTTTTGGTTTCGAAGTCCCTCGAAAAGCTGATCGATCGAAGACATCAATCGTGAACCCACATCAATTGGTAAGTAAAGTCGCACTACGTTCGGTACAACACTGTGTCCGGTACAGCACCGTGTCCGGTAAGTTAGTCCATCCGGCGAATCTCGTTCAGCCCCCGATGGACGTGTGCCGCGGACAACGCGATCCCGTAACCGGGGCGGGCGTTTCCCGCATGCGAGTCAATCAATCTCAGGCTTGAAGGATGGACACGGCAACCGATCGAACGAGCCTGAGTGTTGTGATGCAAGCCTTCTTACCCGACACGCAGCGGACAGCTAGAAACGCTTGCCTACACGGCCTGTTGTGCTTCGCGGTCCTGCTTTGCGTTACCGGTTGCGATCGTTCCGTTTCACCAGAAAGGCCAGCCGAAAAGCGGAAGACCATCGCGGACTCTAGAGGCCCGACCGGATCATCGGCGGACCAGACACTGACGCCCGAACGTTTGCAGCGTGCCTTCTTCCAAGCCCTCGACTCGGGCGACTGGCCGAAAGCAGAATCATTGAGCCGCCGACTTGCTACTGCGTTCCCGGATCGACCGGAAGGTCACCGGCAGCTCGCGCAACTGCTTTCCTCGCAAGGTCGACGACAAGAAGCGAGCCGATCCGTACGCAGGTTGGTTCAACTGGGGCTCGCTAATGAACGCGAGTTGCTTAGTCTGATCGAAGTCGCGGGGCCTTTTGAGATTGTTTCATTTGACGAATGGACCGATAAGCATCCGCCAGGACTTTTCCGGCTCGGTGAAGCCAGGTTCGTCTATCTCGCAGATCGGAAATCAGACGAAGCCATCGAACTCTTAGATAAGCTGCGTGAAGAAGATGGGGCTGTCGTTCAAGTCCAAGCGTTGCGTGCTCGCGTCCTGGCGGAAACGGGGCAACTGAATCAACTGGAAGTCTTGCTCCAAGGCGTGGGTTCCGAAATTGAGTCTGAGCCCGAGTATTGGCTCGCTGTGGGAATCTACTTGGAGTCAAACGGTCGAGATGAGGAAGCGGTGACGGCTCTGCTTCGATCGCTTGAACTGGACTTCACATTACGACCCGCACTGCGAAACTTGGTCAAAGTGTATTCCCGCAGCGGACAAGTCGAACGAGCCGCTGGTGTGCAACGCTCGCTTTCCAAACTCGATAGTATTTTTCGAATCGCCGCTCAGGCGGACGCGTCGGAAGCTTTCGAGGTTGGCATGTTGCTCGAATCACTCTTGAGATTCCGCGAAGCACTCGGTTGG
>JBCCOI010000662.1:0-3886 GCA_039025515.1 Planctomycetota bacterium | reverse complement strand
CGGAAACTCTCTGGGTGCCGAAGAGTGGCAACTTCGAGAGAACTAGACAAGCAGAGCCCGATGCGTAACACTTTCACATTGCTGTATGCACCGCACCCGTAGCTCAACTGGATAGAGCATCGGTCTTCGGAACCGAGGGTTGGGGGTTCGAATCCCTCCGGGTGTACTGAGTGGTTTCTCCAGAACCATCAGCAGCAATCAAAGCCCCGGTTTTACGGGGTTTTTTGTTTGCCCTGACGTCTAGTGAGGAAACCTGCTCCCTTGCTGATGTGCCCACAAAAGTGCCCACGGCGCGATCGTAGTCGTCGTCGGTGACTCGGTCGTAGTACTTCTCCGCTGTCGTCGCATCATGGCCCAGCCACGCGGTAACGGCCGCTGGGTCGATATTCCGAACGGCACAGAACTGCTTCAGGTCACGTCGGGCCGAAGCTCGAAGGTTTTGGAAACGGTTTCGGCATCTCTGCTACCCCCGCACGCACACAGATCGCGTTGAACCGCGTGCTCAAGCTGGTCGTCGAGTCACGGTACCGCGTGATCACGAACGGCGATGAGTGTCCCTTGATTTCAAGCAGGTCGGTCAACTCCTTCCTCAATTCTTCGAAGAGTGGAACCACTCGAGTGGCCTTGCCGTACCGCTTGGTCTTTGGGGACGTCACGGTAAACCGACCTCGTTCCCATGAGATATCGGACCACTTCAGTGGTGTGATCTCCGATGGCCCTCTCAGTCCAGCGATGCGGCATAGTGCGACGATGACTCGCCACTCCTGGTCCGGACAAGCCTCAAGGATCGCGTTCGTGTCGGACGTCGACAAATATCGGTTCTTCGTCCTGTCGCTGCTCAGATCGATCTTGATCCCGGCGAACGGATTCACGTTCGCCAGACCATCGTCCAACGCTTGACGCATCATCTGGCGGCAACGCTTGATGTTTTGACCGGCAGTGTTCTCCGCCAGCTTCGGGCCTTGCGTGTCGGTGGTCATCCAACGCTTCCAGCGTTCGATGTCTCCCTTTGTCAGCGCGTTGATCGGTACATCCGTCTTGAGCCACTTCTTGAGGTGGCCAACCGCTTGCGTGTAGTTCTGCGGTTTCTTCCAGTCCGTACGCTCGGAGATGTACGCCCGCATAAACGCAATGATCGTCCGAGGAGACTCAACACGCCTGCGAGGCTCGACGAGTTCCAGCACCGCAAGGCGGTCATGCAGCTTCGACGGAAGCGAGTCCAGCCATATGGCTGTCGTTTCACTCGGTGGCTTATCTCGCTTTGATTGGGCGATCAGGTGTTCGATATGTTCTTTGGCATCACCGGCCTGACGCTCGTCCAATTCCGCCAGTGACAAACGGTGACGTTTGCCATCGAGCGTAAAACGCAGTCGGTAGCAGTCTCGGCCTTTATCACTGCGGTGCTCTAACGAAGCCACTCTCAACTCCCGTGGTTGAACCCGATACGAAACGCCAGCGGCAGCCGGTCGGGTACCGGTTTTCGGATGTACTGTCCTAGCCGTGGCGTCGGCAACTGTATGAATTCAGCTCACCCTTAGGCAAGCAGATCTTTGTCACATTCTCAATCGGCTGATAGAATTTCGCGCGCCCGCCTGTCCATTCGCTCGACATAATCGTCGGGCGTGATGTGTCTCCAATGAATGGATCAGCCAAACTGTTCAACGATGATGTCAAATGCATTCTCCGGTGTCAGACGCTCGATCGAATCATGCAGCGATTGCAGAAATCTATCGTCGCATCGACAAAGTAGTGACCGAACCTTTGTGCTCGCGATTCCTTTTAGGAAATGCACTGGCTTCGGTATAGCGACAAGCATCAGCAGACGTGCCTCCGCCGAAGTCGACGACTTGCAGGCATCCGAGATAATAGACTCCCTTATCGATAGCAGAGCCTGATTCGAGTTGCTGGCACACGCATGCAAAAGCGCAACTGATGCGCACAGCCCAGTCCAGACGTCGCACCACTTGGGTTCATTTTCTCGATCAAGCGTTTCAAAGTCATCAGGGAAGTCTCATCGTCTGCATCATTCACGGATGGCAGTTGTCGAAACTCTCTTATGCAGCACTTCGCGATCTCCTCGAGCTTCAGGTGATCTCGATCCCGCTCTCTCCCAATTTGGTCGTCTAACGCCGCCAGCATTAAAAGCAATCGACATTCCCCAGTGCCGTCTAACTCTAGCTGCGACGGATTCGAAACCAGCAAATCTGTTCTTCCAGATTTTTGACGAATCCACAAAGCAGTGATTACACATTTGGTATCCAATCGCAGGTCATCCATTGTGACGATGGAGCCTCTTGGGTCGATCCTGGTTGCGAGGGTGTAGTTTGGATCCTCCTCGATCTGAGCGACGTCTTCGCAATTCGATAGGATCAGCTGTTCACAGTGGTCCTGTGTCTCTTTTGCACCACGGATAACGTATAGCATTTTAAGGTCTTGACGCGTGAATCCCTCGTACTGTTGATTCTCGGATTTGAGACGCAACTTCTCCTCAACCCTAAAAACTGCGTGTTGCATCGTCGTGACCGGATTACCCCCTGAGTCTCTGCCAAAGAGCTGACGGTCGTATTTCGTAATTCGAGACCGAAGTTCCGGCAATTCCAACTCGAGAATCTGTTTCGTTATGCCGCGATAGAACGCAACCCAAGACCTACATTTCTGTTGAAAGAACGTCACGAAGTCGGGATCTTCCAACCCACTAATCAGCTGCTCGTACACTGACATCACCAAGGCCTCGTTTTGCTATAAATAGGCCAGTTGCTCATCTGGTTTGGATTCAGATCAACGTCTAGCGGCAACGTTTTTTGCCCACGTCGACTCTTCGATTCTGGGTGTCATCCCTGGGGAGGCCAATAGCTTCTCGTCCAGAGCGCGGAGTGTTTTCCCTGATTTGTTCGCTTTAGACCCCACCATGCAAAAGCGACAAGTTCCGTGCCAATCCTCCGAGGCGTGCCGGACTTTGCCCCGTGGGTCGATCGATGGAGTGGAAACGTTTCCAGGTACTGCCAGATTCGGGGATATCCGAGGCATAAACGAGTCGCTGACATCGGTCCTCATAGGCATCATTGGCCCAGAGAAATGCGTGACATCCAACGCGTTATGCGAAGAGGCCGAAAAGTGCACGAATTGGAATCGTTTCCACAGTGGCGGCTCAATCCGCGAACTGTGAACCACGTATTCCCGTTGAATACTGGGGTAGGCGACGGACGCTCTGTATCAAGTGGAAGATCGCAAGAATCATCAGTTCGCTGTATCTGCGGTCCAGGCCTGCGCCAGTGCTTCCGCTTGCTTCATTACGAGCTCGATCGCTGCCGGTGCATCATCCGGTGGATACTTGTACTTTCGGAGCAAGCGTCGAATGAGGTTTCGTAGCTTCGCCCGGACGCTGTCGCGAACCTGCCAGTCGACGGTGGTGCTCGCACGCAGTTTTTCCGTGATCTCGACCGCAATCTTCTTCAGGGTGTCATCGCCCAATTCGCGAATTGCGCTCTCGTTGTTGGCGAGAGCGTCGTAGAAGGCTAGTTCGTCCGGGTTGAGGCCAAGCTCTTCATCTCGTTTCAGGCGTTCCTGGAAGTCTTTGGCCATCGCGATCATCTCTTCGATGACCTGAGCCGTTTCAATGCTGCGATTGTGGTAGCGGCGAAGGGTATCGATCAGGCGATCGGTGTACGCTTTCTCCTGAACGACGTTGCGAGCGCACCGGCCGCGGATTTCGTCTTTGAGTAGTTTTTCGAGCAGCTCGACGGCAAGGTTCTTCAGCGGCATGTTGCGGACGTCTTCGAGGAACTCGTCGGACAGCAGGCCGATGTTGGGTTTGTTGAGCTTGGCCAAGGCGAAGACATCCACGACGCCTTCGGTAACGACGGCATTGTCGAGGATTTGTTTCATT
>JBCCOI010000661.1:0-3906 GCA_039025515.1 Planctomycetota bacterium | reverse complement strand
TCAACCGCAGGTCCCACGACGGAAACTCCTGCTGCAACGCATCATTGGTTTCGACACGCTGAGGCAGATGAACGGCGATGGGACCGATGTGGGCGTGGGGCACCGATGAATTCCGTTTTTCAAACCTGACGATCGTCTCCGGAAAGACAGCCTAGCAAGGTTCGTCAGAAGCGTGGACCCCAGGACGTCCCACGCAATCGATCGCACGCGATTCCGTCACGATTCGATGCATTCGAACATCGTGTGCTTGCAAATCGATCTGCGTGACGATTTGACATTCAAACGCGATACCGACCCGCAGCATTCGGCTCGGCGTGTTTCGCAACAGTCGATCGTAGTACCCCTTTCCGTAACCGATGCGTCCACCGCGTGAATCGAATGCGACCCCGGGAATCAACGCGACATCGATTTCATCGACGGCCACGCTGTGCGACCGGAGTTCCCGACGTGGTTCCAGGATTCCGAAGGCGCCCGATTCGAGGTCTTCCCATCTGCGAATCTCGACCAAGCCGAGCGATTCACCTTCGCAAAATGGCACAATGCAACGGCGTTCACCGCGACGAAGTTCTGCTTGAAGCGCGACGCGTGTTTGAAGTTCGCTCTTCAAGTCGACATACCAAAGAATGCACTGTGCTTCCTGAAACTCATTGAAAGAAATCATGCGTGCACAACACTGCTCGCTACGTTCGCGACGATCGCTCAAGAGTCGACGTTCACGCAGGCATCGCTTTCTGATGGACTCCTTTGACAAAGTCTGCACGCTACGTCGTCCGGTCCAGTTGTACGAACTTACGAGCAGGGCTGTCCCATCGCTCTGGGGACTGTGGTCGATACGTCTTCACGTCAAAGCTTGATTTGATGCATCGCCTCGCCGCGAGGATCGCGTCTTCTTCTTTGTCCATATCGCCAAATGTTCCGCTTCCAATCATTTGCATCACGACGTTTCCGATCGCGGTGGCTTCAACCGGGCCTGCGACGACGACTCGATTGCAAGCGTCGGCCGTCATCTGACAAAGCAACTCATTCATCGATCCTCCACCAACCACGTGAATGGTCTCGATTCGATGGTCCACCAAACGCTCCAGCATCTGTAAGCAGACTCGGTATCGTAGTGCCAATCCTTCAAGTGCCGCACGAAAAACGACGCCGTCCTCGTCGGGAACTTCTTGTTCCGTTGCCCTTGCGTAGTCTTCAATCGCATCCAACATGTCTTGCGGCGCGACAAAGGACTCGTCGTTTGGATCGATCAATAAAGCAAATGGATCAGCCTGCGTCGCTTGCTCCACCATCGACGACCAGTCGACGTCTTTGCCACGTCGCTGCATCGATTTACGAAGTTGCTGAAAAACCCACAAGCCGCCGATGTTCTTAAGTAGTCGAGTGCTGCCCGCAACGCCGCCTTCATTCGTAAAGTTGAGATCCGAGCATTCGCCATTGACGAGTGGTTGCGGGATCTCGCAACCCATCAACGACCAAGTACCTGAGCTGATGTAACACCAGTCCGGCTTCGCGGGGGCGAATACTTCAGCGGGAACGGAGAGAATCGCCGACGCGGTGTCATGCGTTGCGGGCACGATCACCGATACATCGTGTAGTCCGGTCAAGGCGGCGACTGATGGCTGAACGACACCCAGCTTGGTCGCCGGGAACGTCACGTCCTGAAAAAGCCGATCAGGAATACGAAGCTTCTCCATCAGCCCGATGTTCCACTGGCGTGTTTGCGGATGCAGCAGTTGTGTCGTCGATGCGTTCGTCGCTTCGATGCTTCGTTTGCCGGTCAAGAGCCAGTGAAAGAAGTCACCGATCATCAAAAACGAATCGGCGATGTCCAGGCATCGATCGTCGGACTCGGCGGCCGAGAACAATTGATAAAGCGTGTTGATCGGCATGAATTGCAAGCCGGTCAACTCAAAGATCTCTTGTCGACCCACCTTCTCGATGGCTCGCTCCAACATCCCGACGGTTCGAGTATCGCGATAGTGCCGAACCGGACCGGCCACCTGTTCGTTCTCGTCCAGCAAGACATAGTCGACACCCCAAGAGTCGACTCCGACCGAGGCAACCGTTTCGTAGCGCGTCGCGGCCAGACGCAGGCCCTTTACAATTTCGGACCAAAGGCCCAGGACGTTCCACTGGAGGGAATCCTGAACGCGAATCGGTTCATTTTCGAAGCGATGCACTTCCTCCAGCTTCAAGAGGTTCTGATCCAGCCATCCGGCGATGACACGACCGCTGGAAGCACCCAAATCTATCGCAAGGTGAACTGACATGCTATTCATCCGTCTCGGGCATCATGCGTGGAAGCTCAGTGTAAAACATTGCGGACGGTTCGATGCCATGATCGTCGAGCCAACGAAGACGCTGCTTCACGGCGGCGGTCGAAGAAAGTCTTGGCAAGATCACACCCCAAACAACCAAGAGCAAACTGGCAACGGCGATGAGACGCAAGAGCTTGCTCATGGGGCCACCGGGAACAAAACGCCGAACATCAAGTACGCCATTAAGAAAGTCAAAATCAGGTTGAGTGATTGACCGCAGATGTAAAGAAGCATTGGTTTCCCCCCGCGAAAGTACGGCCAAAGTTCTTTGAATCGAGTCTCGAAACCGATCGAGACAAACGCCAAACAAAACAACCAACCGCGGAGGGTCTTGGTGGAGCCCTTGATCATCGCGTCCGTCATCGCGTCTCCACCGGCGACACCTCCATGGATCATTGAAAAGATGAAGGAAGCCGCCACGAAACCGAGAACGAACTTCGGAAACCGGTGCCAAATCTCGCCGATCCCAACCGACGGTCCATCGGACGACTTCTCCACGCGAGCCACCCAGTAGATCGCGACGCAGAACGCGGTGACGCCGATCAAAATGTTCTGGATCATCTTGACCGTTGCCGCGACCTCCAGCGCGTCCTCGCCAAGTGTTGCTCCGGCAACCGCGACCGCGCCCGTCGCGTCAATCGTTCCGCCAAGCCAAGCTCCGCCGACGGCGGTTGGCAGCCCCAGGAATCGTATCACCATAGGCAGCAACACCATCATGACGACGGTAAAGGACAAAGACAGGCCGATGGCGAGTGAAAGCTCTTCTTTCTTCGCCTTGCAAGACGCTGCCGTCGCAATCGCAGCAGAGACCCCACAAACCGACATGTCGGCGCTAATCACCATGTTTAATGACCGCGACTTCATCTTCAGTACGCGTTGGCCGAACCAATAGGTCGAGATCAGCACGATGGGTGTCACCACCCAGGCGACGCCAATTGCCGGCAACCCCACCGCAAGAAGACGGCTCATCAGGACTTCTGCACCCAAAAGGACGAGTCCCGTTTTGATGAAGAACTCGGTTTGAATCGCCGGACGAAGCCAAGTGGGGATCGAGAAAAGGTTGCTAAACACGACTCCAACCAGCAGCGCCCATAACGCGTACTCCAAGTTGTAGGCTCTGATCGACGACTGACCGGCGAGCACATAAGAAAAGGCACCTAGAGTGAAAACGACCGGAAAGGCAGCGATAAACTTGCCCGCCTGCTGGCCGCGCAGCTTCATCGCGACTCCGAAGACTGCGATCAGCAGTACGAAGGCACCCAGCACGCCCAGAATCGTGACTTTCGCCGGTTCAGATTCGGATGCACCGACGTAAACCGATTCGACGATGTTGCTTTCCCATTTTCCAGGTTTCGCAAGCCAACTTTTCAGTGGACTGGTCACCGATACCGTTTCACCGGCATTCCACTGATCTGCAGTTTGACTTGGTACGGAAAACAGCACGGCCAAGAAGCAAACCGCCAACAGGAATGCACCGCACCAGACGGCGCACCAGTCCTCCGACGTTTTCATCGCTTGCCAAGTGGACTGTGGCCGATCAATAACGTCTTCGTTGCGTTCCTGGGTTGGGGATTCGTCAGCTTGCTTG
>JBCCOI010000660.1:0-3917 GCA_039025515.1 Planctomycetota bacterium | reverse complement strand
CGAAAGTGACAACGACGTCAACCTTCGATTCGCCAAACGAAGTCTCCAGGTCAGGCAGCAAGAGTTGCTGCAGAGTCAACTCGCGAACGAGACCTATGCCGGCGCCGTGAGTGAAATGGAACTCCGCGAAATCCGGCTGACGGTCGACCAGGCGACACTCGCGATCGAGCAGGCCGAGCGTGACCTGATGATCGCCCACGCGAATGTCAACGAGAAGAAGGCCGCTGTCGCGATCGCCGCAACCAATCTCGAACGACACACCGTCCGAACAAGTGTCGCAGGAATGGTGTCCGAGATCGAAACGGAACCCGGTGAATGGGTCGAGGCGGGCAAACCACTCGTTCGCGTCATCTCGCTGAAGAAGTTGCGAGTCGAATGCTTCGTCGATGGCACGAAATATGGACGGGACCTGGTTGGTCGAAAAGTGAAATTTGCGCCCAAGGGAATGCCGAAGAATAAGGCAGTCGCGGGCGAAGTGACGTTCGTTTCGCCGGAGCTTCACCCCGTCACCGGCCAAGTTCGTTTATGGGCAACGATCGACAACGCCGATGAAACTCTCGGATCTGGACTGCAGGGGAGCCTGACGATCCGTCCGGCCGAAAAGTAGGTCAGATGATCGAAGTAGCAAGAGACCAACCTCCGAACCACACTTCGTCGATGAAAGGGAATCGCTCCACGAAAGCCCAGCGTTTCACAAAGGCCCAACGTTTCACAAAGGCACAACGTTTCACAAAGGCACAACGCGTCGTCAGTGGCCGGCACTTTTCGATTCTTCTACGCCGTGGTGGCTGCGCGGCCGATGGATGCTTGGTCGTTTTTGCGATGAACAATGAAGAAGGACGTTGCAGGCTGGGGGTCACGATTCCGAAGAAAACGGGAAACGCAGTCCTTCGAAACCGCTGGAAACGATTGATTCGAGAGTCGTTCCGTACGCAGCAGTCCGAACTGCCATCTGGTTTTGATTTCGTCGTTCGTCCAAAAAAGGGTGCCAAGCCGAGTTGGGAGAGTATTCGAGGTTCGCTGCCCAAACTGGCACGGAGAGCCGCCTCCAGGATGAATCGGGGCAGGACAGGGGCAAGCTCGTAATGAGAGTGAGTTGCCCGCGTTGCTTGAACCGGCCCAACGAGTGCTACCGGTCTCGCTGGTATAAGCAACTCATCCACGTCGTGCGTTTGCGTTTTCGTTGGCGATGCATGCGTTGTGGGAATTGCTTCACACGCTGGATCTGGGAAGCCAAACCGAACAACAACATCTACCCGAGGATGTCGAACCGCAAAGACTATGCAGCCGACGAATCCTTTGCGAACGCTTCGGAAGACGAACTCGAGATCTCACAGTAGTCAGGTCTCGAGGCTGCAGTCTCGTGACGGAATGCTCTGACGATGCTTCCGTCGCGAACCAAAAATGCTCCGGGCATCTGAAAACCGTCGCCGCCCAACGTTCCGACGCCGTGGCGATGAATGATCGCGGCAAGAAAGCCTCGCCACCAAACCGACGGGCCGAACAGTTGACTGATCCTGCCCCGATCTAGCTCGTATGCTTGATAGAGTCGGCAGCCGGGATCGCTGATTCGATGGACGTCTTCAAGACCATACGACGCAAAATATTCCGCGTTAGATTCGTCGCCCATGTGCACAAGCGCCAAGGTGCATCCATCACTTTCGATCGCTTGACGTTTCTCTCGGAGGTCGTGCAGCGCCTCACGACAGAACGTGCACCCCGAATGTCTTAAGAAGATGACGAGCACATTTCCGGCCCGCGATAAGCTATCAATGGACGTTCCATGCTGGCTTTTGAATTCCGAATTGACCTGTAAGAAATCGGTTGAATCACCGAGGGCGTCTTGTGGCTGATTCCATGCCTTGAACGCCAAGTAAAGAATGGCCGCAAAGGGAAACCACCAAATCAAGTCATTCGTCACATTGACCCAAAGCCAGGAAACCGGAAAACGTCCAGGGGCATCCGCCGGAACGGTGGCGAAGTGAAACACCATACCGATCGGACCGAATGTCTTGCCCAAAAAACCTACCAGGACGATCGGGCAATGGCGAAACGGATCCGTCCCGGCAACCGCATATCCGATCCCATAAACGCCGACGATCATTCCGACGCATTGCCAGATTGACTCGTAAAGCGGAATCGGCGCGTCCGTCAAAATGAATAAATCGGCCGGCCGCAAAACGACCCAAGCGCCCCACAAAAGGTTGTAGAGGCCCGCGGCATACAGGACGTAACTTGCCCAAGCGGGATGCGTCTTAGCCGGCGTTTTCATGGCGTTTCGTCGGAGTCTTCAGGCAATCAAGTTTTGGTGAACATTAGAAGTATTGAAAGATCGTCAACCATTCACATTTCACATGAAGTGACGGTTTCTCAACAAGTTGGACAAAAATGTCGAAAAATCCCTCACCAGCACGTCATCGACGCCGCCGATGTTGCCTTCCTAAGTTGAGCGCTTGCGAATCTTCCCTCGCAGCCAGAAACGCCACGGTTAGGAAGTAGCTTCATGATTCGGTTTCAGCGTCCTCTTTTCGGACTCGTTTTCCTATCTTCCACCCTCTTCGCAGGTCTTTCTCATGGTCAGTCATCGCTGCCCAAGGCAGTGTTTCAAAATCTAGATCGACTGGTCGGAAACTGGGAAGTATCTGGAGAGCGAAATGGAGAAAGCTTCTCCGAAGGGACTTACTCGGCGAAGTGGAATACCGACCAAACGGGACTCATCTTGACCAGCGGTAACCCCGTGGTCGGCCTCGCGCACGGCCTGGGAATCTGGGATGCCGCCGCTGAGCGATACCATGAAACTTGGTTAGCGGCCGATGGAAGGTTGGTGACTCACAGCTGGAAGCTGGAATCTGAAACCCGGTGGTCGGGGTCTGCCAAAGTCGTCGAACCGGATGGAACTGCATCATCGGGAACAGCCGAGCTGGATTGGCTATCCGATGAGCGTATGCGATTCCGGGCGACCGCTGGTCAGCAGGATGCCACTTACGAATCAACACGTCTGCCCGCGAGCAAGCTGTCCCATGGTAACGCTCTAAAGGCAGTCGCTGCGACTTCGCTGCATCCAAGACTCAAGGCGTTGGAGCCGATCCTCGGGACGTGGCGTCGTACGATAAAAATCGGTGGCGGTATTCCGGAAATCGGTGAGCCCGGAACCGTACAAGAAATCGTCGTCAAAAACTCCATTGACCAGAATGGCACCTGCGTTCGTTGGGACGGTCCGATGGGTGTGGAATATCACTTCTGGGATAAAACGACCGAAACGCTCCGCTTTGTCGGTTTCCACAACACCGGCTACCACGGCAAAGGAACGATTCAGCCGATCGACGGCGGACTGAACTTCGATTGGGAATTCACGCACATCGAAGGTGACATCATCACCGGGCGAACCGAAATGCGGTTCGTAAACGAAGATGACACGACATGGCAACTGATCGGTATGAAGCGAAATGGCAACGCCATCGGAGACTGGCCTTTGGTTCACAACATTCGCGTCAAGGAGTCGCCTTGGGAATGGCTCACCGGCAAGTGGAAGCTGACCGATGACACCGGTTTCTCTTCCGAAGTCGAATGGACGACCTCAGACGACGCCAGTTCGGTGATCGGGCAATGGCTGGATGCGGATGGCTCGACGGCGACTGAAATCCTTGGATGGAAACCCGAGTCGGAAACGATCTCCGCCGTCGGCTTCGGAGTCAATGGAAGCCATTGGAACATCGAATTCACGAGTGTCAGCCCTATGGAAATCTCCGGGCATTCGGTCGACGTTCGGGCAAATGGCACCACGTACGAGGGTACCTTCAGGCTCATCAGAACCGATGATCCGAACAAGGTGAAGACTGAGTTTCGAGGCAAAGATAAAGACGAATCAAGTCTATCGGATTCGTTCAAATTGACCGAGAATCGTGACTTGGTTTTCG
>JBCCOI010000659.1:0-3936 GCA_039025515.1 Planctomycetota bacterium | reverse complement strand
CTCCTTGGCACGCCGCTTGCTCCATCAAATCACCACAAGCGAATCATCGCTAGTTACTTCAACCACCAAACGGAGCAATCCCATGCGAATTCTGATGACCACCCCATTACTTGCATTAGCACTGATCCTCGTTGGCTGCGACGACAGCATCTACGACGAGAAGGCCGAACAAGTCCGTGACACCACGCAGGACTATGCTGACGACGTACGGGATGCTTATGACGAAACCGCCGAAGGCATCGAAGACCGCTACGAGTCCGCTCGACCGGCACTCGAAGGCCAGGCGGACGAGTTGTCCGAGGACCTGGAAGATCGTGGGGAGACGATCGCCGACAGCATCGAAGATGCCGGCGAGCAGCAGGCCGACAACTTGGAAGAAATGGATGACGACGACGACAACGTCAACCGGGAAATGAAGTAAAGCCGGCTGAATGACGACCCCGATCCCCAAGTGTCTTCGAAGCGGAAGTTTCGAAAAAAACGCACCGATGCTTGGGGATCGGAATTTTGACGAACCACGCGGCGATATTTTTCACCGCGATATCTGCACTGCGATATCTGTTCTGCGATATCTGCACTGCGATATTTTCTCCCCTCGATAGAAAGGGCTGCCTCCCATGACCGCTGTTGAAGATTCGATTGAGCTAAAGCCTCTTCGAGCTAACCATCTGGAGCAACTTGCGTCTGCATCTTGCGACGTTTGTGTTTCGATTCTGATGCGAACTCATCGGAGGGGTCGCGAGACTCGGCAAGGTCGCATTCGCCTAAAAAACCTTCTCAAGCAGGCGACCGAAAAGCTTTCTGCGGCCGGTTTTGATGATTCGATGTTGCAGCCGCTGCATGCCAAGGTGGACGATGACGGTTTTTGGCAGCAGCAAGGTGATGGATTGGCGATTTACCTGTCCGATGACTCATGCGAGATGTTGCGTTTGAATCGTCGCGTCGATGATGTGGTTGTCGTCACCGGATCCTTCTACATCCAGCCGTTGATTCGCGAGTCGAACGATAGCGGCCGATACTTCGTGCTGGCGTTGTCGTGGGACGCGGCACAACTGATGCGCGGCGACGGTGGTGGTCTTGAAATCGTTGAGACGGATTTGTTGCCCGCGAAATTTGATGAACTTGTCCTGCCTCGCGATCCGGAAGTCAGCTTACAAAACACCACACACCAAAGCGTCGGCGACGGCGGTGGAACGTCGGTCAGCATGTTCCACGGTCAGGGCGAGGGCGAAGATAAAATTGAAGCCGATCGCGATCAGTACCTAACGCGGGTCGGCGATGAAGTCACCAACGCCGTTTACAACACTGGTCTGCCTTTGGTAGTCGTTGCGACCGGCGAAGTGACGGGTCAGTTTCGAGCATCCACGGACGTTGTAGTCGCCGCGAAGGTCGATGGCAGCCCGTCAGAGCTGAGCGACGACGAACTTCGCGAGCGCGCCAGGCAAGCCATTGCACCTCATTTGAAGGTCAACCACCATCAGTTCGCTGAAAAGCTCGGCAATGCTTTAGCCGATTCACGAGGCTCCCAGGACCTCGATGAAGTCCTCTCCGCCGCGACCGAGGGTCGAGTCGAAGCTTTGATGATTTGTCCAAATGAAAATCAGGCCGACATGCATCATCGCACCAGGCTGAACAAAGCCGTTGTCCAGACACTCCGAAACGGCGGCGAAGTCTTCCAGGCAGAGCACGGGGCGATGCCCCTGGCAGCCACCCTTGTCGCCGCTATGTTTCGGTATCGAAGCGATGCGGGATCAAATCCGGGTAGGTTGGCGAGGTGAGCTTTTTATGAACCCGCCGACGAGTCCGCTCCTGACTTCTTCGCGGACGTTGTCGTGGAATTCGATGCTTGATCTCGTCCGGCGTCGCGTGGCAGCCAGGCCAAATACCACAATTCCAAAAAATGCCATGCTGGACGGTTCGGGAACAGCGACAACCGAAATGGTCGCAGATGCAGTCGGCGAGAAGACGTCCGCGTCGAAGTTATCCACCGACATTTCGGTGATAAAATCCTCGAATGCTCCCGGATTTGGATCGAATAGATCCAGGCTAATCACGTCGTCAACTAAGAGCCCCTGGACTCTGAAAGTTCCAAGCAAGATGCTTTGTCCACTTTGGCCCTCGCCAAACTCAGAATTCCCAATCAGGTCAGCTGAAACGAGCGAGCTATCGATGCTCGAGAAATCGAAGCTGTCGAAAGGTGATGCCGCCGCCGCATCCGTGAAGATGGCATTGCCGCCCGATAGGATCGCCGCGATGCCAAAACTTTCCAATGGATCGATGGTGATGTCCGGGCTGGATCCACTGACGCTAAGCTGACGCAAGTAGATTGGAATTTCGACTTGGTCACCAACGACGACTTCGAAGTCTGAAGTGGACCCGTCAGCCGAAAAGCTAAGAACGAGATCACCGAACGCACTGCGTGCGGAGAGTGAGACGCAACAAACCGCAATCGTCGTTGCAGCGAGACGAAATAAGGTGATGATGTTGCGGAGAGATAAGGTGCGTGGAATGTGCATTTTGGAGTGTTCAAGTGAGGGGAAAGTTACGATTACCGCCTGATCTTCAGATAGATGTCCGGTAACGTGCACGGAACTCCCTAAAGTCACGAGCATCAACGTCACCATCGTTGTCGAAATCGAAGAGCTCGTCGAAAGCTGCATCCACTGCAGACTTGCGATAGGTTTCGCGAAAGCCTCGAAAGTCACGAGCATCGACGTCTCGATCACCGTCTACGTCTCCAAAGTATCGATGGAAGCTATCGACGTAATCTGTTGCCATGCTTTGTCCACCAACCGTGATTGAGGCAGCATCAACCTGGAGTTGGTAGTTACCGTCGGCGAGTGATCCACCACTATAGTCACCACCTTCGAAAGTGAGCGTTGCGACGGTGTAGCCGAGGCTGTTGTTGAGTGCAACGGTCGGAACGATCGTGTCGGTGCCGTCTTTGAGAATAATGAAAGCGTCGCCGGTGACTGTGACGATGTCGTTGAATGTGACGGTGATCTCGCGAATCATCGATCGCTGGGCCGAACCGTTACCGATCTGGAGGTCGACCACCTCCGGTGTGACCGCGGTCTCGTCGACGTCGCGAAGTCGGATGTAGACGGTCCGCGTATCGGTTCTTCCGCCCGTGTCGGTCGCGGTGACATCGAGCGTGAATACCGGCGTGGTTTCGAAGTCCAGTCGGGTGGTGTCCGCGACCGTCAACACGCCGGTGGTGGCATCGATTGCAAACGGCGATCCGGTGTTAAGGCTGAAGCTGACGTTGTCACCAAAGTCCTCGTCGGTCGCTTCGGCCGTATCGATGACCGTTCCGTTTGCCGTGTTCTCGTCGATCTCGAAGAAGTACTCGTTGAGGGTCAGCACGGGTGCAAACTCATTGACATTTGCGATGTTGATCGTGATCATCGCCTCGGAGGACTCATCAAAAAAGTCGGTCACGATGGCGGTCAACTCATAAGTCGCATTCGTTTCTGCATCCAGCAAGTCATCGCGGACCGTAATCACACCGGTGTCAGGGTCGATTGCGAATTCAGCGGGCTCGGCGGAAGCACCCGGGGCCGGCGTTGCGTTAGGGTCAATCAGTTCGAAGGTCACGGCCCCCTCGTCAGCTGCCACAACCGTACCGACTTCGGTTCCGACTGCGGAATTCTCCGCGATGCTGAATGTCTGGTCGGAAATCACGGGAGCATTGTTGGTGAATGTTCCGACCAAGGCCCTTGCCGACTCACTCGCGGAAATGCCACCGTCGTCATCTGAGACAGTGATCGTGATGTGGTAGATCCCGTCCAGAGAATAACGGTGTGTCGCTACGACGGTCCCGATTCCCGTGTCCGTGTCGAAGTCGATGGTTCCCCCGGTGGTGGTGTCGTCGCCCCAATGGATCGTCGCCGTGTAATCATCGCTCGCCAGGGCCGGGTCTGTGAAGGTCGATGT
>JBCCOI010000658.1:0-3943 GCA_039025515.1 Planctomycetota bacterium | reverse complement strand
AGGGTTAAACGCTTGCCGCGTGATCGGAGCAGGCGTCCGAACAGCCGAAGCGTTTGACCGTGGCGTTAAGAACAGGCCTTTCTCGTAAGCACCACGCCGGGCACCCGATTCCCATTCGCTTTCCGCGAGTTGGATCCGGTTATATGCGAGCAAGGACCCTTTCTGCACTTGCAAGTCGCGGATCGCCAGGTTGTAGTTGTACAACCCTTGATAGAAAGCGATCTCGCTTTGCACGACTGACTGTTGTGCCTGCAGAAGGAAGTTAATCGGGTCGGTTCCATCTAAATAGCGTCGCTTTAAGACTTCGACCTGCCGCAAGTCCGCTTGATAACGGTTGTAGTTGGTTTCGACCAAGCTTCGCGTCAAATCGACGTTCCTGGCCGCATTCGAAAGATCATGACTGATGCCCAGCTCGGTTTCTGCGAGAAGCGCTCGCTCGCGCTGCAGTTGCAACTTCGCGTTCGTGACGGCGGTGCTTGCGATACGTAGCCCCACCGGTAAACTGAATTCGAAAGCCGCTGACCACTCCTGAAATCTTGCGTCATCAATTGACGTGTACAATCCGTCCGCTGCCCCGACATCGGGGTCACCGATGAGGTGGTCACCGAGACCACGGAATCGGTAGCTACCTACAAAATCGAGCTGAGGCCTCTTGTTGAGCCGAGCCGCGTATAGCTCGAGTTCGCGTCGCTTGACTTGAAAACGCTGTCGGCGGACTTCGACGCGTCGGTCGAGTGCTTGCGTGAGAACTGAATTCCAATCGAATAAAACCTGAGCATCAACGGGTTCGGTGATCGGCCGGATCAACTTGCCATCGGCTGAGGGCATCCCGAGCAGATAGCGAAGCCTCTGTTCGACTGCATACAATCCCGACTCACCGCCCAGCTGTTCCTGCACATTCGATTCAAACTGGTAGTACTGCGACTGAGCCTGGGCTTCTTCGTCAGGTCGCGCCGCTCCGGCTTCCAACCGCGCCTTCTGGTATTGATAGGTTCGCAGCGCTGATTCGCGACCCTTGACGTTGGCTTCGAGAACACGGTATGCCGTCGCAAGATTCCAGTAGGCTGCTTCTACATCAGAAACCAAACCGATCACGGCGGTCTCAAAATCTGCGAGCGCGACATCTTCATTGACACGAGCGATGAGTACGCCGCCATACTGCCCGAAACCCGTTGAACCGCCGATAATCCGGTTGTATTGGAGGCCGGCACCACGCAACAAAGGTTGACGCCACTCGGCTTCGACCCAACCGTTAAAGTTGCTGGGGAATAGCTGCGCGTCGGCGTTGACGTTAAACCTCGTGTAGTTCACGACGTGCCGCAAGCTGAACGTTGAACCGAAGGCCGTCTTCTTGCTGAGCTGACTCTGATACGCGGCTTCGCTATTGTCAGTCGCGAACGGGAACCCCGGGAACCCCTGTAGCTGGAAACTGTTGGGACGGTCGGTTCGAAAGAAACGAAGTGAATTGGTGTACTGGGCGTCGAACGCGGCGAGAGCAGCTTCCACACCGCTGGCGGAGGAAGCAGCAAGCGCGGGGTCATAAATTGTGCTCGAGTTCGGAGACACAGCGATGGTCGAACTACGAACGATCGGGCTGTTTCCGACAGCCATCTGGATCGCCTGTTCCAGCGTCAACTCCATGGCCGGGAGCTGGGAAGGGTCTTCCAAAGCAAAGGGCTGTGCAGCACTTTCCGCAGCCGCTCTGGTCGGTGTTTGACACTCGGCGACGTCTGGATACTCGATCGATAGTCCGACATTGCGATGATAAGATGTCGTCGTGTCGTGTGGCCCAGGTCCGATGCGATCCCAAACGCTGCAACCGATCGAGTGTGCCATGGTGGTGGCTGCCAAGGCCGCGGCTAAAATCTTCCTCAGGCGAGCACGCTTGGATGCGGAAGTGTGCTTGGATGCGTTGGTCATCGGAGTTCGCCGACCTCGGTTGAACATGAAGGAACCACAACCGTCACGATCCCGGCGACACATTCACACGGAAGCAACGGACCTCTGTGGTATCGTCCTCACGGCCGCGAATTCTGGAACAACCCGTCGGTTTTGCTGAACCACAAGTCAACGCAATCGTTCAAGTTTGACAGACGATGTTAAAGCAATTCGATTGTTCGGATCGAAACGCTAGGACCGGTCCGACACACGCCAGCCAATGCGGGGAGCTCTCTTGAATTCCGAAGCAAGATTTGCCGTCATCTTTCGGTCACGACGGCGAGAAGATTCCGACGGCAGCTACGAACGTGCCGCCGACCGAATGTTGGAGCTGGCGAGACAACAAGACGGTTTCGTGGACGCTTCGTCCGTGCGCGATCACACCCGCCGTGGAATCACCGTTTCCTACTGGCGAGATCTCGAATCGATCAAACGTTGGTACGAGGATGAAGAACATCGCACCGTCCAAGAGCAGGGCCGCGAGCATTGGTACAGCCAATACGATGTCGAGGTGTGTAAAATCGAGGGTGCTTATTCGTTCAAATCTGGTTCATAGCGTGAAGCAGGCTCTCGACGCTTTCTCCAATTCGGCCAAACCAATGCGTTTTTATGCGACTTTCGTGCTATCCATCGTGTATTTCCTTCACGGAACTGAACTCATTGCCCAGCAATCATCGCCATCGTTAATGATGCCGACGACGTGAACGCCAAGAAGCTTGTGGAGGCCCACAGGAATGTGATCGGTGTATTTGTGGAAGAAGCAGATAACAAATGATGCGCAAACGAGTTTCCAGACTGCATCCAACGCGCGTTGCGCAGGCTGGTGTACCGGCTTCAGAGATCGTCCAACTTAGGAACGGCCCATCAATTACTGGCGCGTTTGTGAAAGTCGCCCATCGGCTCCGCCCGATGGAAACGTGTCAAAATCGATCGGACGGAGCCGATCGGCGACAATCAATGATCGCCCATTCCTTAGCGACTTGTTTCACGACCAACTTCGCATCGCCCCGAAGGGGCAATTCTCTACGAACCCGGCATCGTTAGTTCGCGGCCTTGTGGCCAAATCTGGATGATCGCGCCTTGGTCTTCCTCTTCGGCAGAGCCTTGCTCGGCACCATCGCCCAGTGGATACGATGCAATCCGCCGCAGTTGCAGTGAACCCATCAGACCAAGGTGACGTGCCTCGCCACGTTCCTCGATCCACTTTGGGCCCTTGATGAGAAGCATCCGATCGATGTTCGACCAGTGATTCTCGACCCAGCGGCAAAGCTTTGCGATGCTGCCCACCGCTCGGCAGACCAATGAACTGAAACGAAAATCGTCCAACAAGTCTTCGCCGCGGGCCGCATAGACTGCGACGGGCAGATCGAGTTCGGAGATGATCTCGTTGAGCACATTCGCCCGTTTGGCGACCGATTCCGCCAGGGAAACGTCGATATCCGGGCGAAGGATTGCGAGTGGTATCCCCGGAACGCCATTTCCGCTGCCCAAATCCAAGACTTCTTCGCCTTCGGCCAGCAACGGAGCAAGCTGTAGGCAATCACGCAGGTCTCGGGCGACGAACAACTCCCACGTCGTATGCCGCGTCAAGTTAAGCTTCTCGTTCCATTCCCAAATCAACTTTGCGTACGTCTGCAGCTTCTCCGCAACATCGTCGGGCAGTTCGTAGGAATGCTGCTCCAGGACCGACTGAAACGCTGGATCGAGAGGCATGGATAAACGGACTGCTGTGAAAGAGTGAACGTAAGACGGACGACGGTCGCTGTCGATTGAAACGAACTGCTTCAACAACTCGCAGTGTCCCACGAATCTCCGTCGATTGGAACACGAGCGATTTTGGGCGTGGGCATTCGGTAGCGACCGTTGCTCATGTGGTTTTCGCAACCGGTTCCGGCCATAATCGCCCGTTTCAGCAGAAGCCGCTCCGACAAAACCAACGTGTTTCCTGACAGCAATGTCCAATCCGTACGATCCCCCTCCTTCGGAGACTTACTCCAAGCAAGCT
>JBCCOI010000657.1:0-3946 GCA_039025515.1 Planctomycetota bacterium | reverse complement strand
GTCTCGAACAACCGCCTCGATGACTTTCAGTTGCTGGTAGTCTTTTCGCCCGAAGAATGCGTGCGATGACGGCAAAATGTTGAACAACTTGAGCACGACAGTCGCAACACCGTCAAAATGAGTTGGTCGAAATGCACCTTCCCACCTCGCTCCAACGTCCGGGCAACGAACCGACGTGCTGAAGTCCGGCGGGTAAATCGTCTCAACACTTGGTAAGAAGACTGCGTCTGTACCAATGGAACGCAGATGTCCGAGATCAGTGCCCAACGTCCGTGGATACCGCGCGAGGTCTTCACGCGGACCGAACTGCGTGGGATTCACAAAGATGGTCGCGATGGTGCGGTCGCAGATTTCCATGCTGCGCCGGACCAGCGAAAGGTGACCGTCGTGCAAAGCGCCCATGGTTGGGACAATGCCAACCGTCTCTCCCTTGATCCGCCACCGCTGAACGGTTGATCGCGCGGCCGAAACATCATCCAGCTGAATCATTGAATACTAAGGCAGGCTGCCAATTGCCTCATCGAGGACATGCTCGGCGACGTAAATGGGCAGCGGAGGGCTGAACGTCACCGCGACGGCGATCGCGTCACTCGGCCTCGAATCGATTTCGAGCAATTCCCCGGATGCTTTCTCCAAACGGAGCTGTGCATAATACGTTTGGCTATTCAGGTCATGAATAACAACGCTATGCACTGTTGCTCCCAACGCCTCGGCGACCGAAACCACGAGGTCATGCGTCAGCGGCCTGGGTGGTTCATATCCATCTTCCTTCACCCTTCGATCGATGCTGGTAGCCTCGAAAATCCCAATCAGGATTGGGAATTCCCGCTCGCCATCTACCTCGCGAAGGTAGATCACTTGGCTTTCAGTAAGCTCGGAAATGATGATCCGAGCGAGTTGCATTCGGACGGGCATGATCGAGAGATCGGAACGTGTCGAAATTGGAACGAGCCGCCATGGTCGGCCCGAAACGCGTCAGTCACTTCGAGTGACTGCGGCCTCGAACTTCAGTTTAGCACTCCGGAGCGGCGTTCACACGCGTGCGTCATCGCTAGGACTTGTTTTCCTCAATGGTCACTACTTTTCGAGGCGAAAGATCGTTACGCCCAACGGCGGCAGATCGACCTGAATGCTGTCCGATCGGCCATGATGACCGTGCCCGGTCGTCTCGCGGCCAGGGTAGTTGCCAACGTTGCTCCCGCCGTAACGCTCGCTGTCGCTATTGAATATTTCTTTCCAGTAACCTGAAACCGGAACGCCCACGTTGTATCGCTGTCGAACAACCGGAGTGAAGTTGCAGCAAATGAGAACGGGCGGAGCATCGCCGAGCCCCTTTCTTACGAAGCTAAGCGTGCTCTCCTGCCAATTCATGCAGTCGACCCACTCAAAGCCTTCGCCGCTGAAATCCAGTTGGTGAAGTGACGGATTCTCCAACACAATTCGATTCAAATCCGAAACCAATTCCTGGATGCCGCGATGTGTTTCAAAATCCAGTAATAACCAATCGGGACCGTCATCGTGATTCCATTCATTCCACTGCCCGAGTTCACCGCCCATGAAGAGCAGCTTCTTTCCGGGGTGCATCCACATGTACGAATACAGCAATCTCAGGTTCGCAAACTTCTGCCACATATCACCCGGCATTTGACTCAGCAGGGCGCCTTTTCCGTGAACCACCTCGTCGTGCGAGAGCGGCAACATGAAGTTCTCGGTGAATGCATAAATCATGCTGAACGTGAGGTCGTTCTGATGGTGGCCGCGGTGAACAGGCTCCCTTTGCATGTACGTAAGGGTGTCGTTCATCCATCCCATGTTCCACTTGTAAGTGAACCCGAGACCGCCGTCGTAGACCGGGCGCGAAACACCCGGCCAAGCCGTCGATTCCTCTGCAATAGTCACGGCTCCCGGGTGGTACTCGTGTACGGCAACATTGAATTCACGCAGGAAATCGATCGCTTCCAAATTCTCTCGCCCGCCATACTGGTTGGGAACCCAGTCGCCATCTTCTCGGCTGTAATCGAGATAGAGCATCGATGCGACTGCATCGACGCGGAGCCCATCGATGTGGTATTTTTCGAGCCAGAACATCGCGTTAGCAACTAAGAAGTTGCGTACTTCGTTCCGCCCGAAGTTGAAAATCATCGTCCCCCAGTCGGGATGTTCTCCTTGCCTCGGATCTGCATGCTCATAAAGTGCCGAACCGTCAAATCGACGCAGCCCATGACCATCCTTGGGGAAGTGCGCGGGCACCCAATCCACCAAAACACCGATATTGTTTTGGTGCAAATGGTCTACGAAATACATGAAGTCTTCGGGTGAGCCGTGGCGTGCAGTCGGAGCAAAGTAACCGACCGTCTGGTATCCCCACGATCCGGTGAATGGGTGCTCGGTGACCGGTAGCAACTCGACGTGCGTGAAGTTCATTCGGTGACAGTAGTCGACCAACCTTTGCGCCAATTCACGATAGTCAAGCCAACCATGCGATCTGCCGGGACCTTTCTGCCAACTCCCCAAGTGGACTTCGTAAACGTTCATCGGAACGTGCATCGGATCCATTGACTCGCGTCGTTTCATCCAATCCGAATCGTTCCAGGTGTGTGTGTCGAGGTCCGTAATGATTGAAGCCGTCAACGGCGGCATCTCCGCAGCAAATCCGAGCGGATCGGTCTTGTCCACCCACTGCCCGTTCTGATCAAGAATCCGGAACTTGTATTTCTGTCCGGCACGGGCGCCCGGCACGAACAGCTCCCAAATGCCGACGGACTGATCCAGTTGCGCAGAATGTCCTCGTCCATCCCAGCCGTTGAAGTCGCCGACGATCTGAACGATCCGAGCGTTCGGTGCCCAAACCGCAAAGTGAGTTCCTTCGACTTCATCAACGGTCCTCAGTTGAGCTCCGAGTGACTCAAAAAGTCGATAGTGCTTGCCTTCACCAAGAAGGTAGCGGTCGTAGTCGGTTAAAATCGACGGGACAGAATACGGGTCTTGCAATTCTACGACTTCGCCTGTTTTGTCAGCCATTTCAATCTTGTATCTCGCGGAGTCCGTCAGAGCTTCCGACCCATGATGAACAAGCCCGCCTCGGTCGTCGACCGGGAGATCGCAAAGGGCTTCAAAAAACCCCGCCGGATGCAGTTTCCGCATCGGCCGCCGAGTCCCGCTCGGTTGGTCAACAACCCAGGCGGACTGTGCGTTCGGCAAAAAACTGCGAATGGCAATCGCTCGCGATCCCTGGTAATCCACCATGTGTGGTCCCAAGATGCGACTCGGGTGTTCCAACTGACCTTCAACCAGTTTGCCAACATCGGAAAGAGAGATTTGCGTTTGCATGGTTCTGCGGCCTATCGTCAGCCTTGGGGAGGGGTGAGAGGTCTGAGGAGCTGTCGTGCCGCCGGGTCGGGACACGAGAAAGGGCGATTCTTAAAGCGCTAAATCTTCGGCCGTGAATCGACCCTTGCGACGGGGACGCATCGAGTCTCCCGTTTCGGTGGGCTCTCCTCGCAGTAATCGCCGATACGCATGACTTGGTGGAGGCACAGCGTGAACGGGTTCATCTGAACGACAGATCGATGACGATTCGTCGGTCATCGACTGCGCTGCGCTGCTAACGACACAAGTGCTTAACAGACATGCCTGGACGTGATGGATACCAAGCGTCCGATCGATTCTCCGCCAAAGGTCAGCGTTCTGCACGTCCACACTGCGGCCAAAGTGATCCCATCGGAAATCGTTTTGACGCCAGCGTGGAAGGCCGACCGACAGCGATCTGATGAGATATCGATTCCGGCTTAGCAAAGTGATGGAACTTGGTCCGTCGAGCGACTCCAAGCCACGCACGGCGGCTAAGAGCGTGAGGCGATTGATGTCACCAAACTCGGTGTCATCTGCCTCCAACAAGACTGCTCCGTCGGCGGCTTCGATAACGAACCGCCATCGCCCATCTCGG
>JBCCOI010000656.1:0-3969 GCA_039025515.1 Planctomycetota bacterium | reverse complement strand
CTTGTTACTCGATACTTGCGGCACGGGTGGCAGCCGAAGCGGGTCTTTCAACATTAGTACAGCCATCGCAATTGTGACGGCTGCGTGCGGTGTCGCCGTCGCGAAGCACGGCAATCGTAAAGCGACCAGTGCCACCGGTTCCGCGGACGTCCTGGAGGAACTCGGCGTCCCCATTGAATCGGACGCGGATGCCGTCGCACGCTGCCTTGACGAAATCGGGTTGTGCTTCTGTTTCGCCGTCAAGCTGCATCCCGCCATGCGTCACGTTGTCTCGGTGCGACGCAAACTGGGTGTGAAGACGCTGTTTAATTTGCTCGGCCCGCTTTGCAATCCGGCCGGTGCGACTCACCAGTTGCTTGGCACCAGCGATCCGGTTGCTCAACAAAAGATCGGCGAAGCGATCGCCGCGCTAGGTACGACTCGTTCCTACGTCGTTCATGCGGCCGATGGGCAGGATGAAGTGTCCTTGGACGGCTATACGGATGTCATCGATGTTCAGGGAAATAACGTCCGCCAGCAAACAAGATGGACTCCAGCTGATTTTGGGCTTTTGCCCGCAGGCGCAGAAGCACTCGCGGCGAAAGATCCAAGCGAAAGCGCGGCGATCATTCGGCGAATTTTGGATGGCGAACCCGGAGCATGCCGCGATACCGTGGTCGCCGGAGCGGCCGCGGCCCTTCACCTTGCCGGTCACGTCGAGACGCTCCGGTCGGGAACAAAATTGGCCGAGGACGCCATCGACGGCGGAGAAGCTGCAGGGAAACTTTCTGAACTCGTTCGTGACTAAATCGCCGGTATCGGACACATGCGACATGCCCTCCTTTTTGCGATAGCAGTTGCAGCCACGCAGGTGCTGGTTGCCCAGAGCCTTCCTGAACAGGCTCTACGCGCGGCGAAAAAAGCGACTTCGTTTCTGACCGATCATGTCAGCACAAACGGTGGCTACGTTTGGGAATACTCCGCAGACCTATCGCGTCGCGCGGGCGAAGGCGTCGTCGACGAGAGCACCATTTGGGTTCAACCACCGGGCACTCCGGCGGTCGGCGAAGCCTTTGTGCGCCTCTTCGAAGCAACCGGGGACGCGCAGTTTCTGCTCGCGGCACAAGAAGTCGCCGAAGCACTCCGGTATGGACAGATGCGTTCCGGCGGATGGCAAGCTTCCATCGAATTTGATCCGCAACGATCACGTCGTTGGGCCTATCGCTCGCTTCCGCCATCCAAAAAAGCCAAGGACCAATCGAGTTTGGACGATGCGAAGACACAGTCGGTCCTTCGTTTCCTGATCCGACTGGATCGAGCCATCGAGATGCGTTCGGCTTCGATCCACAACATGACCATGGAGGCCCTCGACGCACTGATCGAAAACGGACAGTTCAGCGGCGGAGGCTTTCCCCAAGTTTGGACAGACTTTCGGCCGGAAGCAGACGACATTCCACTGCAGAATGCCTCGTACCCAGAGGATTGGCCTCGTGATTACCCGGGGCACCAACAGTACTGGCTGCGCTACACGCTCAACGATCATCTCGCACGTGACGTGATGGAAGTCTTGATTCTGGCGGATCAGACTTACGATGACGCCCGATTCATGAATGCGGCCCGTCGACTTGCAGACTCATTGATTGCGGCTCAGCTTCCCGTCCCGCAACCGGCATGGGCCCAGCAGTACAACGTCAAGATGCAGCCGATATGGGCACGCAAGTTTGAACCACCCGCAATCACGACCAGCGAGTCCTTTTCCTCGATCGAAGCATTGATGCTGGTCTACCAAGCAACGGGGGATGAAAAATATCTCCATCCGATTCAGCCTGCTTTGGATTATCTGAAGTCGTGTGAGTTTGAAGATGGACGAGTGGCTCGGTTCTACGAACTCCGTACAAACCGCCCCCTTTATTTCACTCGCGAATACAAGTTGACCTATCGCGACGACGACGTTCCAACCCATTACGGGTTTCAACTCGGTAGCCGCGTGGATTCGCTGCAGAAGAAGTTGACGCAACTGCTTCAGTCGGGTCGGACGGCCCCCCAGGTTCGCCCCAAACAGTCTGTTCCATCCGCGGATGACGTGTCGCAAGTGATCGAATCGTTGGATGCCCGTGGAATTTGGGTCGAGGCGGGCACGATGAGGTACCACAAAACGACGGGCCCGCTGATCCGGATGCAAACGGTCGTCAAACGCCTCCATTTACTTGCCGACTATCTGTCGTCGGTGGCCCCGGCGGGCGCGGCTGAACAAGACGGGAAATAAGGGAATCGCGAGCGACGCCTCCTCGAATCGGAAAAATGGGCTCTGACGGCAAACCATTGGATGCTGAGGCACGTAGCATCCTGATCCCAAGCGTCTTATACGCTAATTGAACACGAACTCGCTCTTCCGCGACTCCATGTCAACCGATACTTCCTCCACCGAGACCGAAACCGTCGCCCATCCCAGATCCTTGGGTGCGGTGATGAGCAGCGAAGCCGGATTTGAACCCGGTGTTGACGATTCGCCGCTTCGCATTTCGGGTTTTCTTTCGGTCATCTTGGGTCTAGTCGGAGGCTTCACGATCGTCGCCCTGCCGATGGTTGCGTTTTCGGTAGCAGGCTTCCTTGTCGGGATGTTCGCCCTTCGAAAAAGCGATTCACAGTCGCTGCCCGTTGGCACGACAGCGGCTCGGCTGGGTGTTTGCCTGTCGTTGCTGCTGGGCTCGTGGGGTGTTGCACGCTACGGATTTCTTCAGCACGATCAAAGTTCCCAGGCGGAGCACTTCGCCAAGGAGTTCGTCAAAGTCGCTGCTCTTGGAAACAGCATCTATGCGAGCGAACTGAGAAAAAGCCACGTCAACCGATTCCTCCGAACGATGCCACTGGAGGAAAGTTATGAGCAGGCACGGTTAGAGGCCGAAAGGAAAGCGGCTGAGAGCCCTGATGGTATGGGCCCCGAGGAACGTGAGGAAGAATCGGTTCAAGAACTCGTGAAGTATGGTCCAGAACACGAGTGGATCCTCGACCGTCCCGTCAATGTCTACTATCACTACGGTCGACAGATGGCGGAGGTCATTCTTGCGGCGGACCGGAGCGAGAAACCGTACAGGCTACGTATCATCCTCGAGTATTTGATCAACCGAGATGACGGCGCTGCGGAGTGGTATGTCGAGACCGTTCAACGATATCGCGAACGGATCGTAGCCGAATCGATTCTGTAGGCCGGCAGTGCCTCTGAACAGAGCGACGTTCGGCTTGGCGAAAAGTGCGGGCGAGAGGATTCGAACCTCCAAGGGATTACTCCCACAACGACCTCAACGTTGCGCGTCTGCCAGTTCCGCCACGCCCGCGACCGTGCGCAGAGTTTCAACTAGCGACTCGCTCCCGTCAAGTCGCCACCAACGCTGGCACTCGCTGGCGAAATTGGACTTCCGAGACGCACGCGAAGTGGTACTCCTAGCGCATCCTGCCGACCTTTTCCTGCGCGGGTGAGGTCGGCAGCACTCCTTCGGAGCGGTAGCTCGCCGGATTCGCCGATATCGTTGTCCTTGAGGCAAGTCGATCGCCCGCGTCCACATCGCGGAGGTGCTCCAAGAGAATCCTTCGGACTTCGAAGATTGCTTGCCCCGTCATGTGGATCTTGGTGTGCTCGGCATCGATAACGAGTTCGCTGATCGAATCCTTCACGGACGCACTTCGATAGCTCACGATGCCGTCACCGCGGCCCGCCTTCTTCTGAAACAGCGTGGGGTTTTTCAAGACCCCGATGATGTTGTGATACTTCACGTCGGGGGAGTAACGCGCTTCGGCGATCACCGGGAAGATCGGTGATTCGGGCGCCAACGAATCGATCGCGTTCGCCATGGTTAGCAAATCAGTATCCCGAAACAATCCCGGGTTTGCCTTCACCAGTTCTTCGCCGGTCTCTCGATTGAGCGTCGGCAACTTGATGACCTTTCTAGCAAGCCAGCGGGTGAAATCGTTTGCGAAGTTGCTTCCCTTGTG
>JBCCOI010000655.1:0-3971 GCA_039025515.1 Planctomycetota bacterium | reverse complement strand
TCGACCAACGGTTCAGTCCGTTGAGTTTGCCGACAACCGAGCACTCGTCAGTCTCTATTTTCCAGCTGTGAAGACAAAAGCGACCGCTCGTGCCACGGCACCGACCGGTTACCAGATCGGCTATTGGGATTGGGCGAAAGAATCGAAGTTCCAAACCATCGAAACGGGTCGAAGTAGCGGTGAGGTCGCGTCGGCGCGCTTTGTTCGCAAGCCGAAATCCGGAGATGAGATTCTGTTGGTTGGCGGAAAGGGGGCACGCTTGCTCGCGTCGAGCGGTGAACGGCCATTCGACTTCAAACGTCTCAAAGCAAGTTTCCGGCCATCGACTTCACTAACCGCACTCGATTTCTCGCGCGCTTCTGACGGAGGAGAATCAAGGAGACTAGTCGTAGGTGATAGCGAAGGGAACATCCGACTGTGGGAGTTGTCAAATGGACGCTGGAGCGAAACCGCGGGCGCCGCTTCGCAACTGGCTGGTCATCATCAGGACGCCATCGTCGCAAGTCGTTTCGATCCGGCATCGGAGAGTCGTTTGCTTACCATCGATCGCCGGGGACAATGGCGAGCTTGGGAATTCACGAAAACGTGGGATGTCATTCAGTCGGGGACGGCTCCAACGTCGTTGGGGCAAATCAACACATCCTGTTTTTCGCCTGACGGTAAGCGGATCTTTGTAGGCGGTGAAAACGGAGCAGTCATGCTTTCGAAACAAGAAGAGGTGTTTACAGGTGCGGAAGATGCATGGCAGACCGGCCGCGTTTTTTCCGCAACTTTCTCGCCCGATGGTGCGTGGGTTGCAACGTCTGACCGGGAAAACCGAGTTCTGATTTGGAGTGTTGATGGCGAGTCGATCGCGACGATGAAAGCGGAAGATGCGAAAGGCGTCGCGACCATGGTGTTTTCCGACGACCGCCGCAGACTAGTCACCGGTCACGACGACAAACGCATCGTTGTATGGGACACGGCTGCACTGGTGGATCCGCTGACCGCTGATGCGAATCTAAATCCAGTCGCGAACAAGATCCACGAACTGTTGACGCTCGAAGAGCACCGCCGGGGCGTTACATCGGTTTGTCTGTCGCCGAACGGTCGAAGCTTACTCACCTCGGGTGAAGAGGGTCGCACGATCGTGTGGTCGGGCCAGCCGATTGAACCGATTTCAATTTCCAATTCCAGCGACCGCCTCAGCTACCGTCCAGGCCGGGAATCGATTGCGATTGATCGAGCCGTCATCATTTCCGATCCGAGTCATCTGGTTCAATTCGACGGCGCGGAACTAAACGTGCAAGTTGACTCAGTGACGGATCGGGAAGACTTGACGTTGAGCGGGGTGCCGACGAGTTCGGGAAGATCCGTTCAGATCATCCTTGACGAAGATGGAACTCGTCTACTCGGGTTGAAGAAGTTTCCTCTCGCAGATCCAGTTGTCGTTGGCAAGATCATTTCATCGAAAGCAACGCCCAATCAGATCACAATTCGATTCAATGACAAGGCCGATGTGATGTCAGTCCAGGCTGTTCTTCGGTCGCTGGCGTATCGCGTGGATATCCCGAGAGGATCAGGCGAAAACGACAGCATCATTCGAGAAGTGGCATTGAGCGGTGGAGCGATAGAAGACGTCTCCGAATCACGGCGGATACGAGTATCGCTTCGTGGTCTAACGAGAAGGAGTTCGAAAGAAAGCGTCAGTTCTGCAGAAGCTCAGTTACTTCAACCGCTCCGGTCGACGATCACCGTCGAACTCGATGAGGCTGGCAGTGAGACTCAATTAAATTCGCCCGATCAGACGTAGGCAGGTCCCCAACACCGTAGCGGAACTCGCGTAGAGTTTCGACACATTCCATCCCAACACCCACTTCAGCGACCACGAACAGGTAGCAGAGCAGCGGCAATTAGTACGAGTACCACAATCAATCCGCCGATAATCAGCATCGCTGCACACGTCACCTCGTTCGGATCCGGACGAAGGATAAGGCCCGAACCCATGATAAATAAAGCGATCGTGATGGCCACAAAGGCGGGCAGCCACAACAGGAATCCCGTATAGGGGATGAGCGAGAAAGATCCACCGAAAATGGCTCCGAAAAAACCCAGGTAGATCAGCACGATACCGAACTGGCCAAAGTTCGCGGTAGATTGAAGGGGCTGAATGAGCGTTGTCTCAAGCACGAACACGACTGCTAGGTAGACTACTCTGAGCGTTTCCTCGCCCGCTACTCCGCCTTCCCATTTGTGAATTCGAAACAACAATGAAGTCCGTCATTTCCCTCGTGCTCTTGCTATTTCTCTGCTTGGGTAGTCACGCGCAAGCAGAATCGAAGCCCAACGTGTTATTCATTGCAGTGGACGATTTGAACCACTGGTTGACGCATCTCGGACGAAACCCGCAGGCCCAAACTCCGAATTTCGATCGGCTTGCACGACTCGGTGTGACGTTTACGAATGCCCATACCGCAGTACCCGCGTGTGAGCCTTCACGCTGTGCGTTGATGAGCGGACGCCGCCCGTGGACATCGGGTTGCTACAAGAACGGGCATGCTTGGAAGAACCATCAAGCGGTTGGAGAAGGGCTCTCCGCGCAGTTTCTCAAAGCGGGCTACCACGTCGCGGGCGCGGGAAAAATCTATCACGGCATGGCGTTTCATCCAAAGGAGTGGAGTGAGTATCTGGATAAGTCGCCGTTCAGTCAAAACGGACCCGGTGTTGAGAAGATGGATGGCTATCACCTCGATGTGACCCACCCGAATCTAAAGGACGAGGATTTGATGGATTGGCACACAGTCGACTACTGCATCGATCGCATCAGCCGTAAACAGGATCAACCATTCTTCGTCGCCTGTGGACTTTACAAGCCGCACCTTCCTTTCGTCGTCCCACGAAAATACTACGATGCGTTTCCGCTGGACGAGATTGAACTGCCTCCACACATCGAGAATGACCTCGACGATGTTCCTCGGGCCGGTGTGAAGATGGCGAGCCCAAAAAGCGACCACGCAAAATTCCTCAAAAGCGGTCGCTGGAAAGCCGCGATACAGTCTTACTTGGCGACCTGCTCGTACACCGATATGAATTTAGGACGATTGCTGGATGCACTGGAGTCGAGTCCCAACAAAGACAACACAATCATTTGTCTCTGGAGCGATCATGGCTGGTCGCTCGGCGAGAAGCAGCATTGGCGAAAGTTCGCGCTTTGGGAGGAAACCACGCGCGTGGCGTATCTTTGGGTCGTGCCGGGAATGACGAAACCGGGTACACGATGTGAGCGAAGTGTTGATTTGATGAGCGTCTATCCGACGCTTTGCGAGCTGACCGGAATCGAGAAACCAGTTCATGTCAGCGGCCAAAGCATCGTCAAGCTTTTGAAGGATCCGGCAGCTTCCTGGGGATTCCCCGCCATCACCACACACGGGCGGGGCAACCATTCGGTCAAGACCGAAACGCATCGTTACATCCGCTACCAAGATGGAAGCGAAGAGCTTTACGACGTGATAGAAGACCCCTACGAATGGAAGAATCTGGCGGGCAAGCCATCATCCAACACGCTCAAAACCAGACTCGCCAAATGGCTGCCAGGGAAAGAAGCTCCGACCCCAAAGAAGTAAAGTAGGATTCGTCGCAGTGGAAGCCGCCAATGCGCCGCCAAGGCTTTCGATCTCAAGTGTGACCGAGACTCTAGATGAGTTCCGCAGCGTCAGTCTTCGATCACGCGATACTTTTAAACGGCCCATCAATGAATGGCGTGTTTTTGAAAGTCGCCCATCGGCTCCGCCCTCTTTTGTCTACAGTGATTTGCTGTCAAGTATTGAGTTGCGTTTCACGTCTTTGCGCACGGTCAAGTCGATACGCTTGAACAAGTCCCGAAGGGACGATAGCCCCTTGCCGGTGGGCTCCGCCCACCGGTTTTGTCTTAACCGAACCATCAAAGTCCCGAAGGGACGATAGCGCACGAGCGTGTCTGTCAACCCATCATC
>JBCCOI010000654.1:0-4024 GCA_039025515.1 Planctomycetota bacterium | reverse complement strand
CGGCTTCATTCGGTTTCGTGGTCGTGCTCACGGCAAACGATCCCAGATAAGAAGAAAAGCAGGCGGAATAGAAATCCGAAAAGGTCGAAAGAAGCCCGCGACGTCCCATTAGTCTAAACACTACGCAAGCAAAGCGCTGTGCCAGGCCTTGTCAGCAGTCTCCATGTTCGGCAAACAATGAACGCTCATCCGGACTAATCGTACCCAGCAGAATCGTGCAAGACGCCCCCTCAGCTAGGGGTTCGGCCGTCGAAACGCGTTGCAGGGCCAGTGAATCGCTAACGCTGGAAACGGGGTGCCGTTGAAACTGGTCTTACACCGAGAATGCGAAGTTCACGCATTTGTAGCTGGCCAATGAGAGGCCGGGCTTTCCTTTCCTACCGAGGTCACAGACCTCAGCTACAGGGTGCATACCGAGGTCACAGGCCTCAGCTACAGGAGGCATACCGAGGTCACAGGCCTCAGCTACAGGAGGTTACACGTTTGTATCCAGCCTCTGTGAGGCCGGAGATCCCACCGAGCTCTGAGAGGCTAGATCTTCCGCTCGCTCAAACGCCTACGGTGCACTCGTTTTGATCGGTGCGTCGCGATCGTTGCCCGTCAACGCGTTCTTCCAAGGTCGAGGAAGACGTCAGGAACTCAAGTCCCTCCGATGGAAAAACTGCGTAGACGCATCGATTTCGCCCTTGCCCCTTCGCCTCGTACAACGCGGCGTCTGCTCGATCGAATGCGTCGATTAATCGCTCGTGCTTGCCGCCGCGGACCCAGCAAACGCCAAGACTGGCTGTCACGTGGTGGCTTTCGCCGTCGACGCAGATCTCGGCAGTTTGAATCGCTTTGCGCAGTCGTTCGGAAACGCTGACGGTTGATTCGTAATCGCAGTCTCCGATGACCGCCACAAATTCTTCACCGCCCATCCGGTAGACCGGGTCATATTCGCGGCACTGCTGTCGTAAACAGTTGGCGACTTGCTTCAACACTTCATCACCGGCCGAGTGTCCGTGGTTATCATTGACTTCCTTGAAGTGATCGAGGTCGATCACGATGAGGGCAAATGAAGTCTGACGCCGGCGGTATTGCTGCGCCAGCACGGTTGCTTCGGTGTCAAATGCGCCACGATTCTTCAGGCCCGTGAGCGCATCCGACGTCACCTTCTCGCGAAGCTCTTCACGCTCGACTGACATCTCTCGGATCGTTTGATCCAAACCGAGAGAGATGTTGATCATTGTTTCACGGGCTTGCTTTTGGAGCTGCTCGATGGACTCGAAGGCGAGCGACTCGAACTTGAATAAATGCTCGTATCCCTTCCACTGCTGAACGATGGCGTCGAAGTGCTTGTCACAATCTTCGCCGTCGACCCCGAGCTGTTCCGATGCGGTGCGGCGCAACTGACGGATTCGTTCATTGCTCGCATCGCAGTGAAGCATCAGTGTGGCTGTCGCTTGCGACACCGCGATCAGCCGTTGAGGTGCTTGATCCGCACACCGCTGGAAGTCGCGAACTGCTTCGCACATCGGCTGGGGGAATCTCCATCGATCCAGCAAGTGATAGCCGACTTCATAGCGGTCCGTCTGAAACATTCCCCGCTCCACTTTCGGCGACAGAAGTGTCAGCAACTCGACGTCGGGATGTTTCGAGGCAATCTCGTCCGCATGCACACACCCGAGCCCCAACAATCCGATGTCAAAAACCAGTCCCAACAAGAAGCTTTCGTCAGGGTCGCAACCGGTGTGTTTCGCAAACTCCTTTGCCGCGATCGCGGTGGCGAGCGACCTCTGCCAAAAAAGCTGGTACGGGAAGCTGTCTTCGCCACGAGTCCCCATCACCGAAAAGGAAAGGGAGAGGAGCCGAAGCGTTCGAAGACCGAGAAACGTGACCGATTGCTGGAGGCTGCTGACGCGGCGAGTCCCCCGAAGCATCGGCGAGTTGCAATAATCGATCAACCTAGCGGCCAGCTTGGGATCTGCCCCCAAGACGTGCGTGATCTCGTCGATCGTGGTATCCGGCTGGTTGACCAGCTCGATCAACTTTGCGGCGATCGTCGGCGGCGACGGAATCGCCTCGCAGTTGATGATTCGTTCGACTTCTGGGCGTATGGAGCTGGACATTGGATGCAGGTGGGGCTGCGAGGCGGCAGATTGGTCGTAGGCGGTGGTTGCCCGCACCTGAAAGGTGGGTCGGGCTAGCGGATGTCGCGGGCCCGATGAACCATAATGCGACCGGATGGCGGAACTCCCTCACCGATGAATCCGCCCGTGAGGTTGCAAGCGAAGGTGTTTCGCAAGAACGCACATTTTTCCGTCCCAATCTTGCAGGATTTCGTCACGTGCAGTACGCTTCGCGGCTCGAAATCCATATTCCGGCGGGCCTGTTCGACCGCCAATGCCAATCCACTTATTACATTCCGAGGACGCCATGACGCTCGATCGCAGCCTGAAGGTACGTGCCGGGGCGATCAAATCACGAAACGTCCTGACTCGGGCCGAACGGATCGCTCAGCTGCAAAAGCTGGATAAATTCAACGAGGAAGAGAACATCATCGGTATGCCGAAAGTACGCGTGATGAAGGTCTCGCTGAAGAAGAAAAAGAAGGTCAAAAAGGCTGACGACGACAAGAAATAGAGGCCGTCAACGGTCGACCAATTTGATGTTGCCTGGTCGCCTCCGAAGCCGGTTCGCTTCCCACCGCGGGTGTTTCGACACGCCGCGGTTTTTCTTTGCCGATTGGTCTGCACTTCGGTGTACCGATCGGGGTACAAAGCAGTCAGAGTTAACGGAATCGAATTCGCGAAGTCTCTCCCAATTTCGCCCAGTGCCATGAGCTTGACGGAAACCACCACACGCGAGCCTTCTGCAGAGTCTGCCGCATTGCCAAACGAGGCGTCTCTGAGCGGCACCGCCGGAGTCGACAATACGGCCGACGAACATACGGAATTGAAGGCGGATTCTGCGGAAGGAGACTCCGGCAAGGAGGGACTCTCGCAGCCTGAGCAAACCAAGCCGACTCGTATCCTTTGGGAATATGTCGCCGTGCTTGGACTCGTCCATCTGATCGCGTGTCTGGCTGTGTTTCCTTGGCTTTTTACATGGTCCGGTTTCGTGCTCGCGGTCGCGGGTCACTTCGTCTTTGGGATGATGGGGATCACGATCGGATACCATCGCCTGCTCACCCACCGAGGATTCAGCTGTCCAAAGTGGCTCGAGCACACCCTGGCGATCCTGGGAATGTGCAATCTTCAGGATTCACCGGCACGCTGGGTTGCCATTCACCGCATGCATCATCAACACAGCGACAAGCAGCCAGATCCGCACTCGCCCTTGGTGAGTTTCTTGTGGGGACACGTCGGTTGGGTCGTCGTTCGAAATCGCGACTTGGACCGGACAAGTCATTACGAAAGGTACGTCCGAGACCTTCTTCGAGATCCTTTCTACTTGCGACTGGAGCGCCGCGGAGGCTGGTTCTTCGTTTTCCTCGGTCACGCCATTCTCCTCACGTTGCTGGGAGCCATTGTCGGAGCATTCGTCGGCGGCACGTCCGAGTCCATTCGTTATGCGGCGAGCTACTACGTATGGGCAGTCGCAGTGCGAACGGTGTTCGTCCTGCATGGCACTTGGGCAGTCAATTCTGTCGCGCACGCTTTCGGTTATCGAAACTATGAGACGCGAGATGAGAGTAGGAACAACTGGATTGTTGCCCTCTTTTCGCATGGGGAAGGCTGGCACAATAACCACCACGCGGAACCGCGTTCGGCGGCTCACGGTCACCGTTGGTGGGAGTTTGATATGTCCTGGTGGGTGATTCGCGCGATGGAAATAGCGGGTCTGGTCAAGGACGTCGTACGACCCAAGTCAATGAAGAGTTAGCCCGTTCGCTAGGCGGGCCTTGGTAGAATCAAGACCGATGAAAGGATTCGTCGGACAAACAACAGAAGCCACGAGTGAGGCATGGAGGCTTGAGCTCACTTCGACGAGTCGGACTTTCCGCCGAGCATTTTCTTCGTCAGCGTCGTTGGCTTTTGCAACT
>JBCCOI010000653.1:0-4036 GCA_039025515.1 Planctomycetota bacterium | reverse complement strand
GCCTCAATACGAGACAGCAGCGTCACGCACTTGGGATCGACAATGGCCTTCGCTTCGGATTTCGGAGTGGAAGCGGTGGTCAACAGGTTGGTACCGTCACTCGCGCAGCCGCCCAGCAGTAAAACCGTAATAACGCTGCTGACGGAACCATACATCATCTGGCGCATGGGAACTCCTTTCGAGGAATAACGACGCAGCACATACCCTTCCCGGCTACGCATCCCGAGAGATTCCAGCAAGCAGCCCGCGCTTATTTCAGGGGGATATCAATGGTCGGAAACGCGAAATAAATCAGATGCGTTCGCAAAGTTTCGAAAATGCAACACAAATGCGACCCGACTCATCATCAGGTCGAACCAATTAACCGATTAGGTATATTTAGACGCTCTAGAAGCGATGTTTGATACTACCACGGATCCGAAGACCGTCGTCGTCACTCGGGATCGTTGTGTCTTTGTCGTCGTTCAACGCTGGGGCCTTCGCAGCCTCATCGCCGCAGAGCAACTCAAGACCGAAATCCAACTTCGGGATAACCCCCAGCTTGCCCAAACCCGGGATCGCAACGATGGTCCCATCGTCGGCCTTGGGCGGCGCGGCCTTGTCACCGCTGATACCTGCTGACGGCGCCCCTGCATCCTTAGGACCGCCCTGCGACTGCTCTTCGAAAGCCTGCGCACTCGTGGCTACAACAAGCCCTGCTAAGAATAGTCCGACCAGCGAGCACCGCATCAGTTTACCCCAATTCAGATCGCCTCGATCATCGAAGCTGGACAGTATGTAACGCTTGATCAACCCTGCATCCACAGCAGTTAATGCCAACTGAAAGGATTCCGGGAACCTGTGTTGACGAAGCCATAGTTGCGCAGACAAGACACAAAACACACGCTGCGAGATACCCTTATCCTAGCTGGCATACCATGAGTCGGGCGGTCGCAAGCCATTTATGCGCAACATAAACACAAGAAGGCCGCCCAATCTGGACGGCCTTCTGTGACATGCCTGCGTCAAGCCTTAGAAGCTGACGACAAAGCCAGAGTACAGAACGTTCGCATCGTCATCGCATGCCGAGTCATCGACACACTCTTTACGAAGATACTGCACGTTGAAGCGGCTCGCTGCTGCGTCGATGCTTTGGACGTAACCGAGGCCCCAGTCCACGCCGTCTTCGTCGTCAACACCGGCGCGAGTGGACTCAAACTCACCCCAGTTGACGTGGCCGTAGAACGTCGACTTTCCAAGAGCGATGAACTTCCGTTCAACACCGACCACGAAGCCGTAGTGTGTCAGCGTGTCTGTGCCTGTAGCACCGAAGAAGTTCGAGTCTTCACGCTCACCAGCAGCAAAGTTGACGAACAACCCCGTCGGTGCATGCATCACGGAGATCGAACCCGTTACGATCTCACGATCAACAAACTCCCCGGCCGCATTTGCAATCGCAGCCTGCTGATCTTCGTAACCAATACCTGCAGCAATCCGGATACCGTTAAATTCACCGGCATAACGAAGCGCAACAGCCCAGATTTCTTCACCGTCAAACGTATTGCCGGTATCTTCATCAGCTTCGTCGGCATCGTTTGAATAAGAAGCCGAGAAGACGAAGCCATGAAGAGTCGGCGAAACGTAACGGATCGTACCACCTTCGGCGTCGTCACCGTCAAGATCTTCGAAGAAGAAGTAGCCGTCTCCGAAGTACCCACCAGGTCCGTTGCCAACGCCGTCAAGGCCAGCGTCGTCCAACATGATGTCTTCGATATCAGCCAGTGAAATCCGGTTGATACCGTCGAACGCTGAGTCGACACGACCAACGAAGACCGAGCCCAGACGCTTGCTTTCAACGTAGATGTAGAGATCGTCCACGTTGTCGTCGCCGTTGTCATTCGGGTCAAACGACATGCGGAAGCCGACACTAATGTCCGAGCTCAGTTTGGCACTACCGGAGAACCGGAGGTCACCACCATCGTCAAAGTCTTCAATCGTCAGCTTGTCCGGACGACGAGCATCATCACCGTCCGCGTCGTGCCAGACGACACGCTGACCGATCGAGCCGCTGATTCTCAGCGACATAACCCGGTTGCCCTTCCGGGCCGTCGTAGCCTCGAGCTCCGCGATCCGCTCTTCTAGATCGGCACAGCACGAACCACCCAAGTCTGCAGCCATTGCTGAGGTCGAGAGACCGGCAACTGCGGCTGCCAGGGCAAGACGGGAAACCGTCTTTTTCATTCCCCCAATCATTCTCATCTCCACAAAGATTTCCGTTCGAAGCAGAAAGCACCACGCGCTGCCCGGCGACAGCTCGTGCTCAGTCAGAACCGCACGCACGCGCGTGTGCGCTCGCCGTTCGGGCTGAACACGCTACAAAGGACGCAAACGGAACTCGGGATACTTAAGTGCGGGTCACGTGCGCGCCGGGCTTGCTCCCTGCGGCGCCACGAGGCGGATCGAAAAGGTCTGCGGAAATTGCCGCGTCTGTTCTCGAACCAAAGACCTCTGTTACTCCTGAGGGCCTCGCGGCCCCACCGCACGACTCATTACGATGCACAAATCGTTAGGCCGGGATTGCGAGAGTCGCAAACACGCCAAACGACTTCTCCGCGCTGTGATCGGCTTCCTGTTGCGCATGAGACACTAAAATACCCAATGGCAACATATATGTTCCGCTAATGTTCACGGCATAACGTGTGGACGACATTCCATGCGTTGAAATCATCTCGCTCGGCACAAGCCAGTCCAGGCAAATCACACACATCGTTCGCGAATCTCTGAGCGCCGACACGTTGACCCGGCCACCCACTCCCCTCGCGGATCTTCGCAACGCGCCCAAACAAAAGAAGCCGCCCAGCTGGGCGGCTTCTGAATCTCGTCAGATTGTCACTTCTGTTGGGGAAAACCCGATTAGAAGCTGACCGTCAGACCTGAGTAGAGGAAGTTTGCGTCGTCGTCGCAGAAGGCCTCATCAACACACTCTTTGCGGATGTACTGAATGGCCCAGCGGGTTGCGATCGCGTCGAAGTTCTGGACGAAGCCGATACCCCAATCCATGCCATCAACGTCATCGTCGCCGTCGTCTTCCTCACCCCAGTTGACGTGGCCATAGAATGTCGACTTACCAACACTGAACCACTTCTGCTCAATGCCGAGTACAACACCGTAGTGCAGCAGGTCTACATCATCGTCACCATCGACCGATGTCGTCCGCTCGCCGGCTGCGAAGTTGACGAACAATCCTGTCGGCGAGTGCATGACAGAGATCGAACCCGTGATGATTTCGACGTCGGTTTCCGGGCGACCAGAATCTGTGTCTTCGTCAGCTGTCTGCTCCTCGTAGCCGATACCAGCTGCAACACGGAAGGCACCGAATTCTCCAGCGTAACGCAAAGCGACTGCCCAGATTTCCTCGGAATCGAACTCGTCACCACTTTCAAAGTTTGCTTCGTCAGCATCGGTTGAGTAAGACGCCGAGAAAATGAAGCCTGCAACCGTTGGCGATGTATAACGGATCGTGCCGCCTTCGGCATCGTCACCGTCTAGGTCAACGAAATTGAAGTAGCCTTCGCCAACGTAACCGTTCGGTCCATTGCCGACACCATCAAGACCAGCATCGTCGAGCATGATGTCTTCAATGTTGGCCAATGAGATCCGGTTGATACCGTCGAATGCCGAGTCAACGCGACCCAGATCGATCGTACCGAATGTCTTGCTCTTGATTGTCAAGTACAGGTCGTCGACCGGATTGTTGGTGTCATCGTTCGGGTCAAACGACATCCGGAAGCCAGCGGAAATGTCAGAGTTCAGCTTCGCCGTGCCGGAGAAGCGGAGGTCGCCGCCGTCATCATAATCTTCGATCGACACTTTATCAGGCCGGTGAGCACCGTCACCGTCGCTGTCGTGATAAACAACGCGAGCCGAAACCGAGCCAGAAATCTTGAGCGACATGACGCGAGTGCCCTTACGAGCAGTCGTGGCTTCCAGCTCAGCAATACGCTCTTCCAGGTCTGCACAGCAGTTGCCGCCGAGGTCAGCAGCTTGGGCGCTAAGG
>JBCCOI010000652.1:0-4039 GCA_039025515.1 Planctomycetota bacterium | reverse complement strand
GCCCCTTGGCAAGTCCAAGTCGATTTCGCGGAGGTTGTGGACTCGACATCCGCGGACGGAGATGGGGTTCACTCGCTTCCTGCTGCACGGGCTGTATCGCTGATTGAGATGGACGCCTCCACCGAACGGGCATCCGCGAGATCATCCTATCCTGTCAAGGAATCAGCCTCTTCATCGGCCGGCGCATCTTCCGGCTCGTTTTCGTTAGCTTCTTGCTCGGCGGCGAGAAGAGCTGCTGCCTCACGCTTGTCACGCTCCAAGTCATCACCGATGACTTGACTTTCATCGAGATTTGCTTCCGCGAAAAGCATCAACTCGCCCATCGGCTTACGATCATACTTGAAGTCGTCCATGACGAATTTCTTCGTTTTGCCGTCCTCTTCGTAATAGATTTTGGCGATGCCTTTCGCCTCCCATTTGCGTTTGTCGATTTTTTGAATGGAATCGATTGGCACCTCTTTCCCCTTGCTACTCTTCAGCACCGTCTCGTCGCCTTCGATCCATGTTCCTTGGCCCGACATGAACATCATGAGTGCCGGTACACCCACCAGCCCGCACAGCACGACCATCATGAACTGGCTACCGATATCGTGTCGGACATCTTCGGCCGTTTTGGCTGGCGTAATCGTCGGCCAGCCATTTTCCGAAGCAAGCTCCTTCCAAGCTTCTCTGCGTCCTTCCTCAGGAAGTTTCTCGTATGCCTCGGCGATGGTTAACTTCTTGGGGTAAGCGATCAGCCCGTCGTACAAGCACCAACCGGCGAAAGCGGTGCAGCCCAAAAAGACGTACAGGAATTTTCGAAAGAACGGCTGATGGACGTCGGCTCGGATCATGAAGCTCAATCGCTTTCGGGGGACGTGTGGGGGTACGACGGACCCATTATGCTTGAAGATTTGATCTCGAAAAGATCTCTCCTCCTACGACGGACACCACATGAGCCAGAAGCCGCTTTTTACTCAGCTTGATCATATTGCCATCGTCGTTCGAGATACCGAATCTGCGCTCGAATTCTATCGCGATACGCTGGGTCTGCCCGTCATCCTCAGCGAAGTCATTCCGACCGGACAGGTGCGACTAACACATTTGGATATGGGAAATGTCCAGCTCCAACTCGTCGAACCGCTGTCCGAGGATCATCCGCTGCGGCAGCATTTGGCTGAACATGGCGAAGGGCTGCACCATCTGTGCTTTCAAACCGCTGACGTCTCATCGGAGTTGGGAACACTGGCAGAAAGAGGCCTCAAACCCCGATCGGAAACGCCTCACGATGCTCCGCGAGGTCGAAAGGCCGGATTTGTTGATCCATCAACCACGCGTGGTGTCCTCTGGGAGATGACCGGACCAATGTGAAGACCAGACGTCTGTTCTTAATAGATGTTGTGCGAATCTCCTCCAACGAAACCACCTCGCGACCATTCTCTAGGTTTTTATACGATTCGTAACGGTTACTCGCTCCCTTTGACGACTGGTCCTTGCAGGGGTTGCCGAACGTCCGAACGCTGGATTTCTTCTCATTCATTTTCCGGAACACGAGATTGTCTCAAACGCTACTACTGATGCGTCACGCGAAGAGTGCTCACGGAGACTCCTCGCTCTCCGATCACGCGCGCCCCTTAAATGAACGTGGCCGTCGCGACTCGGTGCGGATCGCCAGATGGCTGAGCGAACACCAGCTGGTTCCCGACAGGATTCTCGCGTCCGATTCACAACGGACGCTAGAAACCGCCGCACGGATGAATGGAACGTGGCCCAATGCCGTTGAGATTTCGAGTTGTGAATCACTCTATCTCGCTTCCCCGGAAAGCATCCTTTGGACGATTGCCGAATCAAATGCGAAGGCCGAGAGACTGTTGGTGCTTGGGCACAACCCCGGTACTTCGTCCGTGGCGTCGTTTCTCGCTCAATCGTCAATCCAAATGCCTACCGCAGCGGTCGCGGTGTTTTCGGTGACCAGCGGGGCCGGTGAAGAATCACAATCACCGCTCGACAGACTAGGTCGAGACTCGGCATGCGAACTCCGCTCGTATGTGACTCCGAAGTCCATCGCGACAGTGGATTGATCATCAGGATGAGCTCACCAAGCGGGTTCGTAGTCGACGATACATTGATCGCGTCGTTGTCGGAGTTGGCGTCAGGATGGCCGGGGTTTTGTTGGACGCTGCTTCTATTCGCTTTGGTCGGCCACGGCGGAATTCACATCGGAATCTACAATCGCGTCAACGCGTTTGGATGGCCCCGCAGAAGAATCAAGTTGTTGGTCAAGCTGTTCTTTGCCAACACCATCCTTTTGCCCGCCATGTTGGCTTACCTGGAAAGGGCCTCCATCCGTTCGCTGATGGATAGCCCAACTCCGACGCTTGCATTATCCGCGTGGACCACACTCTACCTTTGCTTCTGCCTCTCGAGCTGGATCTGGTTGGGCATTCCCTGGCTGTTGTGCAGGCCGTTTATTGGGTTGGACTCTGTCAAAACAAATCGGAGCATCCGACGCTTTAAGGTGCAGGCTGCGTTCCCACACGCGCTCCCTCTGACGCGTAAAGCTCGCTGGGAATCGAAACTGCCGTTCAATCAAATCCTTGACCTATCTGTTGAAACGGTTGACCTTCCGGTGCATGGGCTTCCCCAAGGTCTTGAAGGCTACCGGATCGCGCATTTATCCGATGTCCACCTGACCGGTGAGATCCATCCCAGTTACGCCAAGTTTGCGGTCCAACAGGCTCATCAAAGTCGCGTCGACATGATGGTGATCACCGGGGACATCATCGACAAGCAATCGTGCATCGATTGGCTTCCCGAGATCTTCGGTTCCGTGGAAGCTCCCGATGGCTGCTATTTCATTTTGGGGAACCACGACACAAGAATTTCGGATTCGTGGGAAACGCGACGGGCGATGGATCTGGCGGGATGGGTCGACCTGGGCAGCCGAGTGATTCGCGTTCCGTTGCGCGGCGTCGCATGCGACTTGATCGGAAATGAGTTCCCTTGGTTCGAGCGTCCAACTGAAATTGCCAACGATGCTGCGATGCGGCTGTTGCTCAGCCATAGTCCAGACCAATTTGGCTGGGCGAGACAGCATGGGATCGAGCTGATGCTTGCCGGCCACACGCATGGCGGCCAGGGAAGGCTCCCGATTGCGGGGCCGATTTTGAGTCCCAGCTTTCACGGAAGTCGGTATGCATCGGGCGATTTCTACCGTCCGCCAACGACCATGCACGTGACGCGGGGTTTGGGAGGTGTGCATTTGCTTCGCATCAATTGCCGCCCTGAGCTTTCGATCATCAATCTGAAGACAACTTCCTGAAGAAGATTTTCAAGATTCCGTCTCCAAGAGGTTGACGATTGAGGCTTGGACCGCCATCATTCTCGCCCGCGTTTGAGGAAAGGTCACTTAACGATCCGAGTCACGCGGTACTGATCATTGACAATTTGGTGGTGAAACTTCTGTTGAGTTCAGCAGAGCGAGATCGCTGTTGTGGCGAGCGGGTGGGGTGACGTTCCAGTCATCCATGTCTCGGTCGCTGCGAAAAAATGGCGAATTGCTGGGCCGGCTTACCGACCGGCCCTGCCAGTGAAACTCTCGGTTTAACTTGATTTCTCCGTGCGAGCCAAACTTGTTTGGCGAACCACGTGAATCGATACAAAATTGAAGGGTTTGATCCTGGCTCAGAATGAACGTTGGCGGCGTGGATTAGGCATGCAAGTCGTGCGAGAAGTGTTTTTTGCTTGCATTGAACACGGACAGCGGCGAAAGGGAGAGTAACGCGTGGTTACGTGCCCCGAGGTCCAGGATAGCGTTGGGAAACCGGCGGTAATACTGGATGATATCCTTGGATCAAAGGTGTGATTCCGCCTCGGGATCGGACCGCGTACTATTAGCTTGTTGGTGGGGTAATGGCCTACCAAGGCTGCGATGGTTACCGGGTGTGAGAGCATGGCCCGGCTCACTGGGACTGAGACACTGCCCAGACACCTACGGGTGGCTGCAGTCGAGAATCTTCGGCAATGGACGAAAGTCTGACCGAGCGACGCCGCGTGCGGG
>JBCCOI010000651.1:0-4048 GCA_039025515.1 Planctomycetota bacterium | reverse complement strand
GGGGAACTCGGCGTCGAAGGTCGACCCGATGACTTGGGCGATCTTGCCGGTGGCGGTTGATGAAGACGAGGTGGGGGCGTCGGTAACGGACATGTGGCGGGTGGCTCCGTGTAAAGAAGGGCGGCGATTCTACCGGGGTGTCACGAAGTCTCAACCGCTCACCCGTCCACAAGGCTCGCCGCAAACGCCACTACGAGGAACGAGGTAGCTGTTTCGCTGTTCTGCTTTGCGGTAATTTCACCTTGTTAGAACTTGACAAAACATGCAATATTGGCCGCATGCGACGTGTAAACTTGGGGTTAGAACTGCTGGAGTCTCGGCGTCTGCTGAGCGTGTCGCTGATCGCTGATCTGGATCAACGGACGCAAGACAGCGGTGCTGGCATATCCGTGAACCTTCGGCAGACCGATGGTGATCGACAGCTGTTTGTCGCCCGGGACACCGACGCGCAGCTCACAGGCGACTTCGCGGCGTTGTTCGCGGCAAACGCCGATGGAACTCTGACGAAAGTGGTTGACAACGCGGTCACGGGATTCTCGATCACCGATCGACCGGCGTCCGACGGGTTGCGCGTCTACTTCGTTGACAATGTCAATGGCCTTAGTCAGGTCATGATGCTTACCGACCTCGCTGCGCAACCAGTTCCATTACCGATTCGGAACAACATCGTTGGACTCACCCGACTCGGGGACGTTTCATACTTCGCAGGTGACGAAATCGGCACGAGCCACACCGGCGTGTTCTACACCGATGGGACGCCAGCCGGCACGGCGAGGCTCCTCACACTCGATACGGAGTTGAATCTCTCGATCGTTCCTCTGGCGGATCGCGTCATCTTCGTGCAGTCGCTTCGCGTTGGTCTAAACGACAGTTGGCTGCGCATCTGGCAATCTTTGCTCAACACCGAAGGATTGCCCGGACCAGCGTCGTTGATTCTTGAGCAAATCGAACCCCGCCAACAAGGATTGGGGTACGTCGGGCGTGTTGGTGACCAACTGGTCTTCCAGTCCAACGCCCCGGCAAGTGCTTATTCGATCTTCGATCCGACGAGTGTGGCCTTTACGGAGTTCCTGTCGACCTCGCGCGAGACCGATTTTACTACACCAGTTGCAGCCGGATTGTTTCTTAGAGTCGATAACGAGAACAACCTGACGTTCTCTGACCTTCAATCGTCGGGTCCGATGGTCGTCACAAACGACATTGATGTCCTGGAGTTTAGTCCGCCATTTGACTTTGCGGGCCAAACGTGGGTGCCAGGACTCATCCGGAACAACCCGAACTTTCTTGACCTAGCGTTGTTCGCCATTGAGCCGATCGGGTTCGTAGAAGTGAACGGAGAGACACAGTATCACGTAGAACTCAGCCCGCGCGGCCTTGCGTCGGACTTCGAATGGGAGGATGACGAGCCCTTACCCCGCCGGGTGATTGAAAACGACGCCGGCACGAAACTGATCGTTCGAAGTCGCGTTTTCGAGGAAGAAGGAACGCGTATCGAGCTGCGTGCGATCGATCCGGCAGGGAACGTCACCGTGCTGATGTCGAGCGAACTCGACGACCCCAACACACAACCGATCGCTGAGAACTTCGATGATCCAAGGCCTTCATCTTTCATCGCGTTTCCGGCAGACGATCCGTTGTTCGGAATTGAGGCGTTCGTGACTGACGGAACAGTTGAAGGTACTAGGTTCACACAAGACCTCAATGACCTGCAAGGTGAGATCGGTTCTGAGCCACGCATTTTCGACACGCCTGGTGCCGACGCGATTGTAAAAGCAACCGAAGAAGCGATTACCACCGATGGGCCGCAAAACGGCGTGTTTCGAGTTCAGCCCGACGGCACGCGGAAAAAGATCAGTGGAGAGTTTTTCGATCAGTTCGATGGCAGCGGATTGCTTCCACTTGGCGAGTTCTTCTACGGAATCATCCCGTCAGATGTAACCGGCGTCGGGCCGAGCATATACATTACCGATGGCAGCGGTGACAACGGATCAGTCGTCGAGCCCGGTGTCTTCAGGTCCATCGAATCACCAGTCGTCGTCAATGGCCAACTGCATTTCTTATCGAGTGTCCCAGACACCGGATCGGATGAAGCGATCTACCGGCTCGATCCGGCAACGCTTGTCGTCGAACAGGTTGTGACTGGGGATGATATCGGATCGATCGGTGGCGGTGATTTCGGTCTGCTGTATGCCGAACGCGACACGCTGATCTACTTCACACGAATTGCCGGAGTCTCCGGCGAATTTATGGCCAATCGTTTCAACACGATCACCGGTCAGACCATCTCGTTCCCGGTCGACAGTTTTGGTCGAATCTGGACGCTCGATAACCGGACTCTGCTCATTAACAACGAACGTCAGGCCGACAACACCGACACGGTGACGGTCAATCGCCTCGACGATGATGGATTTGCTCGTGACATCCTTCGTGTCCCGACCATCTTGCGTAATCCGGTTGTTCAGGTTCCCGTTGTCAACAGTGATCACGTCATTCTCGCTGTGAACAACTTTAACTTTGACGGCCCCGACAGTGTTTTGATCTACTGGGTTGACGGTTTTTCCGACACTACGTTCCAGGTTGATGACGTTGGCTTCAACTCTCCGAGCGCACGTCTCACCTACGCAAGCGATGGTGTGAACGCCTTCGTCTTGACGGATCGCAGACTCGTTGACGACGAGCAAGTCGACGTCTTTTGGAAAGTCACGGCTGACGGCGTTATCGATCTACGACCAGAGCTCCTTGCATTGAACCCATCGATCGAAGACGGGCTTAGCACCGTCACACGGCTGTACGCCCATCGAGGCTCAATCTTTGCGTTTGGCGGCGGAGCTGACGGGCCCGAAACGTGGCGGATCGATCTTGACGTCGACGCCAACCCGATCGAAGTGGTAGCCGTCGACACCGGCGAGATCGACCTGATCACAAACATTCAAAGCAACCCGGACGGTTTGGGTCCGATTTACCTACGAGCTCGCACACCTTCGACTGGCAGTGAGCTTTTCATCATCAATGACGAACGTGCACCGCTGACACGCCTCTCTGTTGACTTTTCACAGGCAGCTGTATTGCGCTTCGAAGTCACGGAACCTGTGGCTGACTTGGGGTCTGTCGATATTCTGAATCTCTCGACGGGTTCCACATTTGAAATCGACAGCTTTTTTGTCGACGACAACGTATTCACTTATGCCCCTAACGGAACGCGGGCTCCATTGCTAAGCGGAAACTACGAGCTTCGGCTCGGCGGCGTTACTGATCTGGCAGGTAATGTCTCAGAACCACTCACCTTCCGCTTCGACTTCTTCGCGGGCGACCTAAACGGCGATCGTGACGTGGACCTATTTGATGCCGCAGCGTTGGAACGGAACTTTGGACGGACGGATGATCCGACGTACGCCCAGGGCGATTTGGACTACGACGGCGATGTCGACCTGTTCGACGCGGCGATTCTTGAGAGGAATTTCGGTGGATCAACGCCTCGCTTGGTTGTCCCGTCAAACCTATTCGCCCTTGGACCGTTGCCCCCGCGGGCGTTTTTGATGGAAGATGAGCGGTCCGTGCTTGAACGTCCTCGCAAGCGCGTCTTGCCATCATCATTGTGATGCTGGCAACAAGCTCCGTAGGCAGAAAGGGGTAATGCCTGTTTGTCACCCCTCTCCGATCGGTCATGGGATCTTAACGTGTTTCGACTATATCGTCATGGTATATCGCGGGTGCCATGCCGCTTTCTGCTCCACTTGATCGTCGTCTCTTCAACGACACCCACCGGTTACCGTTCTTGTGGCCGGGGGGACACGACATGGTTGCTGTTCAATGGGTGACTGCGAAGGTTGGCGAGCAGGTACGCTGTTTCTTGATGGCTATGTTAAGTCGGAAGTGGCGGGAACCGCCCCTCGCTGCAATCGGCGATGTCGGGCATCGGTTGGTTCTGCGCTCGCGACTTTTTGCTTCACGTGAAGACGTGCCGTGGTTACTGTGGCCGTCCGAGTTGTGGCGGAGGTCGACGAGGGGGATTTGCGAGGGACGTCACCATGATCAGCGTCACGATGCC
>JBCCOI010000650.1:0-4048 GCA_039025515.1 Planctomycetota bacterium | reverse complement strand
CAGCCTCGGCCGACGCAACCCAATGAAACGGCCACGGATGACGGCGCAGCGATCACGAGTAAACAAGAGTTGGCTGCGAAAGAGCCTGCGGTAGCGAAGAAATCGGAAGACGGTCAATGGGCGGAGCGAATGCTGAAAGAGCTTTCCGATCCGCCATCGCTGAAGTCCGACGCGGAAGAGGTATTTCCACAGAAGGCTTCGGAACCGAATCCATCAACCGTGGAACGCCAACAACCGCCCGTGGAGGTTCGCAGTTCATCGGCCTCAACGAAACAAAACGCAAACAAAGTCTTCCGACCGGATCAGGAAACGCGAGAACCGGTTGGCGACACTCAGGCTGCCGCTTCCGGGAAAGCCGGAGACCTCCTTCCAGAGCTTCCCGCACCCGAGCCACCACTGCTTGACTACACAGGTATGCCGACTCGGGGAGTCGCGCCGAACCGCACGGCGATCAACATGCGCCGCGGGATGGAACGGACACTCAGCTACTTTTACAACCGCCCGGAAGCCGCCAACGGAAGAAGCAATTGGGGCATGATGCATGCCATGATGGTTTATGGGGCCGACACGCAGATTACCGCGGGCCGTCAACGTCACAGCGCGGTCGCTTGGATCGCGGGAAACAACAATTGTCGCGGACAAAGACTGCTGACGCACGACGCCTCCGGCATCCGCGCGAAAACCGGCGTCGGGTTGCAGGGCCATCAAGCGCAGTTTCTGGCGGTGCTGGGCATGTGCGAGATTCCAAGCGACTATCCGCTATATGCCGGACAGGTCAAATACTCGATCGATGACCTCATCCGATCTGAGCAACTCGCATGTGAAGCCGGCGCCGAGTTGACATTTACCTTGATCGGACTGTCACATTATTTGGACACCGATTCATCTTGGTTGGCGAGCGACGGCAGCCGCTGGGATTTTGAACGTCTGATCGAAGAAGAACTGAAACAACCGATCGTCGGAGCAGCTTGTGGTGGGACGCACCGTTTGATGGGTTACGCACACGCGCTTCGCAAGCGACGTGCCGAAGGCAAACCGATTACCGGTCAATGGAAGCGGGCAGAAGTCTACACGAATGACTTCATCAACTACGCCTACTCGCTCCAAAACAGAGACGGTTCGATGAGCACGGATTGGTTCGAAGGTCGCGCCGAAAAACGAGACATCGACCGCAAGATCCAGACCACGGGACACATCGTCGAATGGTTGCTAACTGTCACGCCGGATGATCAATTGCAAAATCGAAGACTCCAAGCGGCGATCAGTTTTTTAACTAGAACACTGGGTTCGGAACTTGATCGGGACTGGAGCATCGGACCGAAAGGACATGCGTTGAGGTCACTGTCCATGTATCACCAACGAGTCTTTCGTGCGGGAACGCCGTGGGTTCCAGCCGCTGTCGCCCGAGCGATTGGTACGCGACGACGTTAAGGCAATGCCGCTAAGGCAACGCTGCGGAGCCAACGTGTTCTGGTGATGCGATGAAGGTCGCGCTTCGGTGAGCTTCGTGACCCGGATCAATCGGAACTGTGACGTGGTATCACAAGTGCGTGAAGCGAGACGACCGCACCGACGGCGATCATAGATAAGCCCAGCCATCGCGGTGGTTTCACTCGCTTCTTGGGCGCCGGGGTTACCGGTTCGAACAACGCTCCCAAGGCGGTCGAGTTATCAACGATGGGGGTATTCGTCATCCGCGCCATCATTCGCGTCGTTGGCTCATTCAATACAAATGACTCGACGCGACGAAACTGCAGACCGAGCAAAATGAGCAGGATGCCGGCGAGAAAGTAGCGGTTGCGATAGAGTGACATCTCAAAACTCCGCGTCTTGCGCTTTCAACAGCCAGAAGGGATGGCGGCCGACACAGATTCTGACCGCGTGCCAGAGTGTCATCGTTCATCCGTCGGTCTGGCCTGAAATGCTCTGCGTCGAAATTGCAAGCATTGTCTGACATTGGCTGATGCAACCGGTTCGAGCCTGCAAGGCGGAAGGGCCAGACGGTCGGCCCTCGGACCAAAGCATGAGAGTTCAGCGGCTACCAAACAGTCAGCGGCTACCAAATAGCTCGTCAACGGCACCCCGCATCGCGTCACCAAAGCTCTTTGAGGCGGAGTCCTCCAACAGGTGCGACTGCCGGCTCTTCATGATTGCCGCGGCGAGCGTGCGATGCTGCTGCCAATCGGAGAGACCAAAATCACGAATATCGGTGTAGATTTCGGAGAGGTTGTTGCTGATTTTGGGTACGAGAACGACGCCGTTTTTGCCCCTCACAATGTGGTAGTGCATTACAAGGAATAAGAGGGCAGCGCCGCATACCATGCCAGCAAGAAACCGTTTCATGACCAAAACCGTCCGATAGAGTGTCCGAGCGACCACCGCTCATCGATTTTTCACATCAGGCGGCTCGGAGGCAAGATCGACTCGGCCCGTGGCTACTGCCGGTGGTGGGTTGACGACCCGATTCAACCGTCACAAACTACGCGACCGGTGGGCAGGCACCCTGGCCTCATTTTGGCAGCCATGCATTCCGACGAAACAAGCATGCGGGCGATTAGCTCAGTTGGTTAGAGCGCCACGTTGACATCGTGGAGGTCAGAGATTCGAGTTCTCTATCGCCCATTTCTTAACTCCCTTCCGGAAAACGGTTTGCGTCGATGGATCTGTTCCATCTTTGGGCCATCAGGATTTGATCCGTTTGCTGGTCCACTAAAGCTTTCGAGTTGCGGTTCGGATCGCTCACAGCGTTGACTCTCCATCGAGCTGCATGGCAAGACAGCTTATTCCCGATCTGAGGCTCGCCGTTGGGTAGCGACACCTGATTTTGTTAGATCAGGCCGTCTATAAAGGCGGGCGGCTCCAAAGTTGAAAGTTGAAAGTTGAGATTTGGTTTGATGCATTGAATATATCAAAGAACAGCAGACTGGGCGGTTCGTTAGCAAACCAGGGGCCGCGAAGGAAAGCCCAGAATTCCCCCCGGTCTGCATGGTCTTGTTGTTTGCTAGATGAATTCGCTAACGAGCTCAATCGGCATTTGTTTTGGCATCATAATCAACAATGGCTTGAAGGATCCGGACACCACCAATGTCAATCGTGATCGCCCGTTTCAGGAATGAGTCAAACGCTCAGTCTGCAAGCTTTTCGAGTGCCGTGAGAGCCGCTCGTGCTTCTTCGATGCTGCCTACAGCCTTGACGGCTTCCTTCAGTTTGATGAGCGAATCAACCGACACGGTGTCGCTGCTCGATACGGTCGATTTATTTGTGGCCGCAGCCTTGCTGGTCGATCCGGCGGGACGACCGCGACGTTTTGTCTTTCCCGACTTTTTCTTCGTCTGAAACTTGATCATGCTGACGTAATTGGGCGTCACGTCATATCCTTTGGCGGTGAGTGCCTCGGCGACGTCTTTTGGTTTCGCGGTAGGGTTGGCGTCCATGTAATCGCGAATTGCTTGCGACTTGCTTACGCCGCTACGTTTCTTCTTGGCCATCAGGGTTTCCTCGAGTCACTTCTTGTCGCATCGTGCGTGGTGAAGAACTTTGCGTTTGGGGAATAAAGTCTACCCGCGGTGAACACCAGTTATTCAATTGCCCACTCACTTGGGTGTACCGGGATAGCACACCACCCGTTCGATCCTTTCGGGTAGGTCGTGTACTAAAAGAAAGACGGGCAATCAATCGTTGGTCCAATAGACTCGCGTCGATAGCCGACTCATCGATGAACTGTATCAAGCTCATCAAGTTCGTTCGAATTGTCTTCCTAGGTCGACTGGAGGATAGGGACAATTTCTTTAATGTCAATTCCCCTGGTGTGGCGGTCTCTAATCTATCAGCGCGGGCGCTAATGATATCGACGCCTGCTATAGACCACCATTTTTTTTCAGAACCAACTTGGTCGTGTCTTTTGCAAATCATCACGAGGGGGCGTGATGACTACTTTGAAAATGCAACAGCCATTGATCCCGCGATGCTGAGGAATGGGCGATCAATGATTGTCGCCGATCGGCTCCGTCCGATCGATTTTGACACGTTTCCATCGGGCGGAGCCGAT
>JBCCOI010000649.1:0-4051 GCA_039025515.1 Planctomycetota bacterium | reverse complement strand
TTTCGAAAGCACTCAAAACAGATCCACGGCGAACTGCTGAAAAGATCTCAAGCCGCTGCGGGTGGCACGTCCAATCTGACCTCCCCGACACGAGATCGCTAGAGTCTCGAGACTCTAGCGACCTATACAGGTGCGATTTGTCAACCTGAGTTTGCCTTGCTACGATTCGGCGGGACGGGCAGTACTTGCTTCGTCTCAGGCGGCTTCACCCGTTCCATTCATTCGCTGTCGTGGACAGCTTCCGCAGTCTTTCCGGTCATCCATGGATCAATCTGTTCGCGACGTGTTGACTGCTGCTGACCGATTGGGCGAATGGGAGTCTCCGGCTGATGGCTACGACTACGATTCGCTGTGGTCGGAGATTGATGCGCTGGTCCCACAAGTCGAGACTTTGGTTGGTTACTCGCTTGACGTCGATCGCAACGTACAGGACGCCTCTTTCTTGACGGACGTTGGGCTATTGAGCAATCGATTCTACGACGACCAATCGAGTGTGATCGATTACGTCTTCTCCATTCGGTTTTCCAATTTCTCACGCCTCTTCACGATCCACGGCAAGGAATGGCAGGAGCGGTATGATGAGTTAAGACTCGGCGAATGCATCGAGTTGTTCACAGAGCACAAATTCAAATACATTCCCTCCGATGTGCTGCATGTTCCATACGATGGCGTGAATGGTGCTGATCACCCGATCGCGGATTCCCCGTTGACGTGGTGGATTCGGTTCTTCGATTATCTTTGACGTTATTCTTCTATCGAGTCACCCATTGTCAAAGCAGATGACCAAGACAGTTTTGATCGTCCTTTTGGTTTCCAGCCTGCTGAGCTGCACGGCTTCCGCGGATGAAGCGAAACCGATGAACGTGGTCGTCTTTCTGGTGGACGATCTCGGGTACATGGATATTGGTGCCAATAACCCGAACTGTTTCTACGAGACTCCGAACATCGATCGCCTATCTGATTCCGGGATGCGATTCACTGATGGATACGCCGCGAATCCGGTGTGCTCACCGACACGATTCAGCATGATGACGGGAAGGTATCCGACACGCGTGCAAGCGACCAATTTCTTCTCGGGTAAGCGGGGTGGGAATTTCAGGCCTGCTCCGTTGAACAGCAACATGCCCTTGGAAGAATTGACGTTGGCCGAGATCGTGCGGATGAAAGGTTACGCCACATTCTTTGCGGGCAAGTGGCACTTGGGGGAGAAGGAAACGCACTATCCGCAGGCACAAGGGTTTGACATCAACATCGGTGGTTATCACCGCGGCGGACCCTACACCGGAAAGAAGTACTTTGCGCCCTTCGAGAATCCACAGATGGCGGAGGAAAGCCCCGAAGGTGATCACTTACCTGATCGTCTTGCGCGAGACACCGTGGCATTCATCAAGAAGCACGAGGGCTCTCCGTTTTTGGCCTACCTTGCTTTCTATTCGGTCCATACGCCGCTGATGGGACGTCCCGACCTGGTCAAAAAGTATGGTTCGCGAGCGAAGGAAGTCATTGGTGATGAGTTTGCAACTGAAGAACAGATTTTCGGTGATAAGCCACGCAAGGTGAGGGTTCTTCAGAAGCATGCCGTCTACGCGGCGATGGTCGAGGCAATGGATCAAGCCGTCGGCAAGGTGCTCGATCAGATTGAAGCTTCCGGATTGAAGGACCAGACGATTGTGGTCTTTACCTCTGACAACGGTGGTTTGTCGACGTCTGAAGGACTACCAACCAGCAATCTTCCGCTGCGTGGCGGGAAGGGTTGGGTGTACGAAGGCGGGATCCGTGAACCATGGATCATCCGATATCCAGGCGTCACGTCGCCGGGCAGTGTATCGAGTGAGCCGATTTGCTCGATCGACGTTGTTCCAACGATCGCTTCAGTCGTCGGCGTCGATCTCGAACGGGAGAATCCCAGTCGCATCGTGGATGGCGTTGACTTGCGTCCTGCTCTCGAAGGCAAAACACTTGGCCGCGATGCATTATTTTGGCACTACCCGCACTACAGCAACCAAGGCGGTATTCCCGGCGGCGCGATTCGTGTGGGCGACTACAAACTGATCGAGCGTTATGAAGATGGTCGCGTCCACCTCTACAACCTTGCCGATGACGTGGGCGAGCAAGAGGATCTGGCAGACCGAGAACCGAAACGTGTCCGGCAGATGAGAAGCCGGCTTCATGAGTGGTATCAAGAAGTCGACGCACAATTCCTTCGTGAGAAGAATGGTGTTCAGCCCTGGCAGCCGGAATATCTAAAGTGATTCTACTTGAGCCGTACGGCTCAATCCTAAAGTTGACCGCCGTCGAAACACTTGAACCGTGAGCGAGTGCTCAACGGCTAATCAATAGTCTGGGCTAGGGGAATGAAGCCATTTGTGTACTTGATCGGAGCCGGTCCGGGTGATCCGGAGCTTCTGACGATGCGTGGTGCGCGATGCCTTCGTCGAAGTGACGTTGTGCTTTACGACGGTCTCAGCAACGCCGAATTACTCTCGTTGGCACCTCAAGCCGAAGCGATTTGTGTGGGGAAGCACGGCCAGTCACGAATTTGGAAGCAGCAGGAAATTCTTGAAGAGATCTTGCGTCACGCCCGCGCCGGTAAGGTCGTCTCAAGGCTGAAGGGTGGCGACCCCGCCGTTTTCGCCAGAACGGCAGAAGAGGTCGAAGCCTTGGAGGCTTCCGGTATCGGCTACGAGATCATCCCGGGGATCACAGCTGCACTCGCCGCCGGTTCCTATGCGGGGATTCCCGTCACTCACCGACGTATGGCATCGGCGGTGGCGCTGGTCACCGGTCATGAAGAACCGGGCAAGGGCGAGTCCTCGATTGATTGGAACGCACTTGCAAAATTTCCGGGGACATTGGTCGTCTACATGGGTGTGACGACTGCGAAACGTTGGACGGATGCATTGCTGAACGGAGGCATGGATCCCGCGACACCGGCGGCTCTCGTGCGTCGTTGCAGCTTGCCCGATCAAACGACCATTCGCTGTCGCTTGGATGAGATCGCCGAACGTCTCACTCCGGCGAGCAAGTTTCGGCCACCGGTCATCGCAATGATCGGTCCGGTTTGTACGCTTTCCAATGATTCGCAAATGCCGCAGACACCGCTTCGGGGACAAAACATTCTTGTCACCCGGCCGTCAGGTCAAGCGACCGAGATGGCCGATCGGATCCGCGCACTCGGGGGGCAGCCGATCGTCGCGCCGGCCATACGAATCCTTCCTCCCAGCGATTTTGATTCGATTGATGCCGGTATTCGATCGCTTCCTAAAGAGGTCGATGATCTCGTTTTTTTCAGTGCGAATGGCGTCGAGCACTTCTTTGCACGGCTGCGTTCGCTGGGGTTCGATTCTCGCCAACTGTCGGGCGTTCGCGTTGCCGTGGTTGGGGAAAAGACAGCAGCCAGACTGGCGCTGCATGGCATTCATGCTGATCTATGTCCGGTTGACTTCCGGGCTGATTCGTTGGCAGAAAGAATGATCGCGGATACGAAAAATCCGGTCCGATCCCGACGCATCATGTTGGTTCGTGCCGATCGAGGAGGTCGCGAGTTGAACCGGGAACTTGAAGCCGCGGGGGCCAAGATTACGGAAGTCACCGCCTATCGGAATGCGGATGTCGATGAACCGTCGACCGCGGTAACTCGTGCCCTCGATGCCGGAAACATTGATTGGGTTACGATCACCAGCAGTGCGACGGCACGTAGTCTATATCGACTCTATGGTGATTCGCTCAGCAAAGCCCGTTTGGCAGCCATTTCACCTGTCACCGCAAGCGTCCTTGAGGAATTTGGTTTGCGAGTGAACGTCGTCGCGGATCCGTTTACGGTCGATTCAATGCTTCAACAAATTGCGGCAAACACATGATTCCCAAGCGACAAAAGCGAGCTGATGCCAAATTCATCGCAGAAAAATCATGTTGAAACGAATTCGCCGCGGCGGCTCCTTGGTGTTGTTCTTTGCGGCGGAAAGTCGATGCGTATGGGCGAAGAGAAAGCGACTTTAAAAACAAAGCGTGGAGTCGACTTCTTTGAGCATGCGGCTAGGCGGCTCGGTCC
>JBCCOI010000648.1:0-4053 GCA_039025515.1 Planctomycetota bacterium | reverse complement strand
TACTCGCAGCTTCGATACCGCAAGAATACCGAGTCGCCACATGAACCAAGGTCCAAAAAGCGCAACTTCAAAACGCGTCAGCGAGGCACGAGTCAAGGTCGATTTTTCCTCGCTTACGCGTCGGGTTAGGAACGGGCGATCAATTATTGTCGCCGATCGGCTCCGTCCGATCGATTTTGATACGTTCCCATCGGGCGGAGCCGATGGGCGACTTTCAAAAACACGCCAGTTAATGACGGGCCGTTCCTTAGCTTAGAACAAAAGCGGAACCTCAAAACATTTAACAGGGCATCTCTATGTCAAAACATGAATCTCCCGGCTGGATTCAGGCAGTCGTCTTGTTCATTTGCGTTTCGTTGATCGCGTGCCTTCTCCTCCCCAGGATCGCACGAAGTCGCCGACAAGCCCGCATGGATCAATCGATTAACAATCTTCGGCAGATCGGTCTCGCAACCCATAATTATCACAGCGCGTTCAAGAAGCTACCTCAAGGCACGGGCGGCACGACCGGCGGCGACGCCATCGACCAAAGCAACTACGGAAGGCTTGGACCGCTCGTCGCGTTGACGCCCTTCATGGAAGCTCAGGCGCTATGGGAGAAAATCTCGAATCCCTATCGCAATCCGAGATCAGGAAAAACGTTTCCGCCGATGGGGCCCGTGCCTTGGTTTTCGCCGGAAGAGTACACACCGTGGGGAGAAGCTCCTTCGCTGCTGAGCAACGCCGCGTTGATCGATGATGAAGAGCCCGAGGTCATCAAGGGTTTTGCAGATCCTCGTGGAAGCGGCCTGACTACCGCTTACGTCGCTTGTTACGGTGACGGAACCTACTTGCTTGCAGAGCAGGATGACGAGGGCCGTGATGCGGAGGCTCGGAGGAATGCAACGAATCGTGGCATGTTTGCCGCGGCTACCTCGATTCGTTTCCGAGATGTTCTTGATGGTCTTTCAAACACGATCATGTTCTCGGAGACCGTACCGAGCCGCGTTCGAGATCCTGGCCGAAGCGAGATTTTTCGCGATGTACGGGGGCTGAGTCGACAGCCTTCGCTTTGCCTCGGCGCAGCGGCGGATCCGACGGCTCCCACCTGGCCGTTCGGTCGTGGCGCGATTTGGGCGGACGGGTATCTGCCGATCGGAGGCTTTCAAACCGTGTTGCCACCAAACTCGCCATCCTGCACATCTGATCTCGGCCTGGATGATCCGATCGTGTCGGCATCCAGCTTCAACGGCGATGGGGTTTTGGTCCTATTGGGTGACGGAGCGGTTACGTTCATCTCAAACAAGATTGATGCTGGTGATTCAGATTCACCGGGAGTCTCGATCGGTGATGGCTATTTGAGACCAGGTTCCCCAAGCCCCTACGGCATTTGGGGAGCATTGGGTACTCGCGCTTCGAAGGAAATTCTTCCGAACGATGTGGGTGAACCGGTACAGATTCAACGGGCAGCCCGAGGGGCCGTTCGGGGCCCCAGTCCATTCACCAAATGGAGGTCGAGTGACGGCGCGAAGTCACTCACTGCAGAATTCGTTCGGATGATGGACAATGAAAGCGTGGAGCTGCGGTCCGCAAGCGGGAACCTTCATCACATCGAGTTGAATCAACTGAGTGACGGCGACATCTACCGCGCCGTCAGAGAGTCGCTCCTCATGGAAAAGTTCAAAGAGGAGTGAGCGGTCAACCGAACTTGTGACCTTTCTTCGGTCCCTGCCCGCACTGGGTCAAGATTTCAGGCCCATCTTCGGTCATTAGGACGGTGTGCTCAAACTGTGCGGAAGGCTTTCCGTCGCGGGTGCGGACCGTCCAACCGTCGGACTTGTCACAGCGTGCGTAGCGAGATCCAGCGTTGATCATCGGCTCTACCGTAAAACACATCCCCGGGAACAATCGGTCGATGCGACTCTGCCGATTCGGAAAGTGCGGAATGGATGGGTCCAGGTGGAACTGGCGGCCCAGCCCATGGCCGACGTATTCCCGAACCACAGAAAATCCGCGACGTTGGGCCTCGGGAACGATTGTCTCCCCGATGCGGGCAACGGTGCATCCAGGCGTCAAAGCACCGATCGCAAGGTGCATGCAATCGAACGCACACTGGGTCACGGCCAGCTTTTCCTCTGCGACCTCTCCAATCAAGAAGGTCTCGCTCTGGTCCCCGTGCCAACCGTCGACGACGGTGGTCAGGTCGATGTTAACGATGTCGCCTTCGGCAAGCTTCTGTTCGCCCGGAATCCCGTGGCAAATGACTTCGTTGATGCTGGTGCAGCAGCTCTTCGGAAAGCTCTGATAGCCAAGCGTCGCAGGCTTATGGCCCTGATCCCTCGTCCAATCAAAGACCATCTCATCGATCTCACCAGTGGTGATCCCGGCCTTGATATGTGGACGGACAAAATCCATCAGCATTGCGTTGACGCGGCCGGCGCGGCGCATGCAATCCCGCTGCTTGCTGTCCAGAATAAGTTTGCGTTGCTTTTGAAGCATGAGCGTCCGTTCGAAATCGATGAGCGGTCTTCCCGATCCACCTGGGAAGTTGCTGAGGAACTGCCAGTGAGTCGTTGGATGTATGGTAGCAATCAGCGAGATCACCCCGAAGAACCGAACCCGGTCCACAACGGGATTTTCTTCCACATTTGAGCCGAATTACGCGGGCGAAATGCTGCGATGACTGCACGTCGCGGCGCACCGTACTCAAAAAGTGCTGCCAAATTCCTCTAAAAGCAGCTCGACTCGAGAAACTCGGCGATGCAGCAAAGGTTAGAACTTTTGGAGTTTGACCCCGCTTTTTGGTCCGATAGAAGGACCTTTCGGGCCTCACGGAGATCTCATTTGGCCTTTTATGCCGTGATTTCCGCTGACGGATTCGAAATTTTGGGCCTCGAACTAGAATCCCACCCAGTCAACGCTGGCCAGACGATCTTGATTGATCTCCGGCCGTCGCCACGAAACGCCTTTCTGAGCGAACCACGTTTCAACGATGCAATTTCTTTCCAACACTGCTCCCCGCTTTTTTCGTCTATCCGTATTGGCCATTGCGATTGGCGCGATCGGCTTTCCGATTTATGCGAGTGCCCAGGACGAAGTAGCTGCCGCTGCCGAAGAAACCGGGCCTGTCGAGACCGCCGCAGATGAAACCGGAGAGACCGCCGAAAGTGACGATGGAGCCAGCGCCGTCGCTTCCGAGGATGCCGGCCCCGTGAACAGCGATTTGCCCGATCCCTCGGATGTCACACAAGACGAAGCGGCCAGGATTTTGCTGGAGCAACTCGACATGCGGCCGGAACCCGAGCTTCGGTTTAACTTTACGGGTGCGAGTTGGAAGGATGTCCTCAACTGGTTGGCAACCGAAGGAAACCTCTCACTGCAAATTGATCGCTATCCGACAGGGTCGGTCTCATTCATTGATCGATCGCGAACGTACACGGTCGCAGAAGCACAAGACATGTTGAACCGTCTGCTTCTCGATCGCGGCTACGCTCTCATACGGCGCGGCCGGATGTTGTTCTTGGTGTTTTGGGAAGAAGTCGACAATGCGGAGAAATTGATAAGTGAATACGCCGAGCTCGTTCCTTTGGACCAGCTCGAATCACGCGGAAAGAGTGACATCGTCACGTGTGTTTTTCCGCTGGGAAGCATGACGCCCGACGAAGCCAAGCAGCAGCTCCCCGAAATGGTCGGACCATGGGGGCGTGTAATCGTTTTGGACAGCGCCCGACAGGCAACCGTGACCGAGCGGGCTGCAAAGCTGATCGCGATCCGAGACGTCATTCGGCAATCTGCTGAGGAGGTTCGAGAAATCAAACTTGTTCACCGCGGCGCCGAAGAACTCCTGCAGACAGCCCGACCGCTTTTAGAACTGGATCCCGGCCAGAATTCGAACGAAGACATCAAGATCTCCGTCGGACTCTACGGTGACCGAATCTATGTGACCGGTCTCGCATCGAAGGTGAGCATTCTTGAAAGCTTGATCCAGAAGGCGGATCAGCCACTCGAGATTGCCGGCGACGCCGATGACGCGGAGGTGGTGAGGCCAAACTTTGAAACTCACTTCGTTCGCAC
>JBCCOI010000647.1:0-4073 GCA_039025515.1 Planctomycetota bacterium | reverse complement strand
CGCTATTCGCACCAGAACGGCGACGGATTCTCGGAAGCCGTGGACCAGTTTGCTCGCCAGCTTGCAACGGAAATGCAGACGTGCGTCGGAACGATGGGACAAGTTTCCAAATTGGTCGCGAGCGACTGGTATGACGATGGTGTTTGCAATGGGAATGCACACTGGTTCGGTGACGATGATTCCTTGCGAAAACTGGTGGATCAGGTTCCGTCGGAGGATCTGCTTGCCGAGCTTCTTAATGCGACCGGTGAAAACGCGCTGAAAAAGCGAATTATCGATGTTGCGACTGACGCCCGTCTGTGCAATCAATCTCACTTTCTACATGCATTGCTGGATCGATTCGGCAATCAAATCAGCTCTCGAATAAAGCTGATTTTGGCGGTCAATTTGCACGCCGCCGACGTCAGTGAACGATTGCTTTGCGAGTTGAGTTGGTCCGAGATCGTTCGAATTGTTCATCGATATCATGATGATCAGTGCGGCGTGCTTCACGGAATCGCAGATGCCGCGACCGTGTTCCGTGTCCTAACGAATCACAATCCGACGCTCGGTTTGCGGGCGATTCGAGCGACTCGTCCGAATCGGGTTCGCGACGATCTCGTTGATCAAGATCGAACACGCTTGTTCGCACTTGCCCACGCGCACCGGCAACTCGGCCGCATGCAATTGGCTGAGAAGTTGTCGGAGAGGTGCGCGGCTGTTAGTCCCGGCGGTTCGTGAGCACACGATGCCGCTAGACGATCTCGAACCGGCCGATCGATCCGGCGACGATGTCGACGTAGTAAAGATAGCCATCGGGGCCTTGTTGCAGATCGACGACGAAGTTTGCTCCCGTCGTGAACGTGTCGACCGAAGCAAGGTTTCCATTTGCGTCGACGTCGCCTCGACGAACAGTCCCGCTGGCAAAGTCTAAGTAGAAAACATCACCGTCGTACTGGGGGCCATAGACAAGTCCATCGGCGACGGTCCCCAAAACAATGACGTCCGTTCCGTTGGTGTGTGGCTGCGCGATAAAGGCTGGCGTGGCCTGCTCGCCCGAATTGTAGAACGCCTGTGCTTGCGGAAGTCCCTGATAGGAAGGCGTACGAATGTTGACGCCTTGTCCACCTTCGAAGTACGGCCATCCAAAGTTGGCCCCGGGGCCGGCCGCGTTGATTTCCTCAAAACTCACCAAGCCCGTCTCGCCAATATAGATCTGTCCGGTGTCCAGTTCTGCGGCGAGACGCCAGGGGTTCCTCAGGCCGAGTTGGTAAACCTTGCTGCGATTCGCATTCGGATCGCCATTGTAGAACGGGTTGTCGGGCAGCCCCTGTCCGGTATTTGGATCGATCCGCAAGATCTTTCCTGACAGACTATCGATGTCTTGGACGCGAGTCGCTCGCGGATCGGTCGCATTGAAACTCGCGCCATCACCGATGCCTACGTAGAGCGCACCGTCTGCGCCGAAGACCAGACCGCCAACGGTGTGGCTTCGACTATCGCTGTTGATAAAGTCCTGCAGGTAGCTGCCGTCGGGATTGCGGCCCGCTTGTGGCTCGTTGAAGTTGAGCGTGCTATCAACGAATGCGTTGAAGTTGCCCCATGTGCTGTTTGCACCCAGGAGCGTGATACCACTGTCGGGGACGATCGTCGTGTAATTCGTCGATGCATCAAGCGTGAACCGAATGAGGCGTCCGGCACGGTTTCCGGAACCGTCTGGACCGGCGAGCGGGTTGCCGATGAAGTTATTCACCTCGGGAGGATCAACGGTGTAATTGAGGTAGATGTATGGATTGTTGAAGAAGTCTGGATGGACTTCGAAATCGACCAGCCCGCGATCTTGAACGTTATTGGTGATTCCGGTGAGGTCCAGCAACTCCGTCAGTGGTCCTCCATCACGCGAAACTCGGATCAACCCGGCTTTCTCGCCGACGTACATGTTTCTCCCATCCGGAGACCACTCGACATTGAGCGGTTGCGTCAGGCCACCGATCAATTCTCGTTTGATGATCTCACCGGTCGGAATCGTCGGAGGATCTTCGGGCGGCGTATCGAGCGTTACCGTCCAAGACTCGATGTACGTGTTGTTTGTCGCACTCCCGGTCGAAGCCGAGAAACCGAGGTAGGCTTGATCGCCGACGATCGCATCCAATGCGATATTCGTGGAGAACAACGCGAAGTCTGGTTTCTGATTGGAGTCGGAGAGATAGACCGCCAAGTTGTTGCTGAATCCGTTGTAGTCGACCCAGACGAAGTAGGTTTGTCCATTGTTGAGATTGAAGGGCGACTGGATGGTGCGTATGGGATTGACGAGTTCTCCATTGACCGTAATGGTGATTTCATCGGCGTACTGCTCGTAGACGTTTTGAAACGTATCGAGCTCAATCCCAAGCGTGTTGGCTTGCGCGTTATATCCGAGCCCTCCCGAGAAGTTTCCGATGTCTTGCCCTGCTAGCCCGCCGGGCGAATTCTGGATGAGGAAAGCAAGGCCTTCACCGCCGCTCGCACCCTGTCCACCGTCGAAGCGTGCCGCGAAGGACGCCGTGAAAGACGTATTCGCATCGACGCCGATCGCTTGCGTGTAGAACGCAGAGCCTCGTTGTTGCTGGGCGGCGGTGGTGAGTTGCAACCGTCCATTGCTAACGAAGGCGTTTCGATTGAGCTGCAGGCCGTCGGACGAAACGAAGGAACCATAAGTAGGTAGTGGCTGGTCCACATCGATCAGATTCACGGTCGCCGTTCGTGGTGCAAGAAGACTCGCTCCGCTTGACCCCGTGAGCCGAAAACTGAAGGACTCCGTGCCTTCACGAACGCCGTCTTGCAACAATCCGACGGTCACCGTCTTGCTGGTTTCACCATCGGCGAAGAAGAGTGTTCCGGCCGTTCCCACAAAATCGCTGCCCTCGGTCGCTGACTCGGAAGCCGTCGAGAACTGAACGCTCGCGTTGCCATCGGCCCCGCCGACGCGATCGATCCTAAGCGTCACCGACGGCTCGTTCTCGAAAGCCTGAACGAAGTCGGTTGCCAAAACGAAGCTACCTTCCTCGCCGTTGCCTGGCGAGCCGTTCGAAGACAGATACTCAAAGGTTCCTCCCACAAAGAGCGTTTCGTTTTGGAAAAAACCGCTTTGCTGTTGACCAAGGTTGACGTCAAAGAAGCCGGTTGAGAATGTCGTCGGTGCTTCCGTTTCAAAGACTTCACCGTTGATTCGAATGCGGTCAACGATCAGGTTCCGGTCCAACCCGGTTGCAGGATCGAATCGATCGTTGGAAAAGCGAATCTGAATCCGATCCGCTGTGACATTCTCGTTCGTTTGGTACGTGTATGTGCTGAAGTTGGTTGGAAGGTTTTCGTAGGTTTGGACGACATTGCCATCGATCAGCAACTGCATCGACTCTTGCCCTGTGTCACCCCTCGCTTCGATTTCAATGAACGATCCGACGAAACCATCGGCTCCGGCCGAGGAATACTGGAAGTAACCCGAGGCGTTCAAGTATTCACTCTCACGGAAACCTGGTTGGATGCCATCCAACGCGCGCCAAGTTCCCGTTGAGAAAACCGCTGAGTTTTCCGACTGATACGTCACACCATCGATCACGATTCGATCGACACGGAGGTTTCTGTCAAAATCATTTGCGGGATCCCAAAAGTCATTCTCAAAGTTGATTCGCACGTCATCGACAGACACGTTGTCGACGTTGACGTCGTAACGCTCGAAGTTGCCATTGGATGCATCGGTGCCCGAGACCGTCCAACGCCCGACAATCTGGTCGCCGACTTGGAGACTCAAGATCTCATCACCAACATCCCCGGCGGCGTAGACCTCAATGGAAAGCACGATGTCCAAGCCTTCAAGCTTCTCGCGATCAAGGACGGCGAAGCTTTCGATATCGCCATTTCGGTACTCGAGAACCCAGTTCGCCTCTCCAGCTTGTTTCGCCATCGAACCGGTAAAGTCGGTTGACGCTGCGATGTCCAGATTCGTCATCTCGCGCAAACGCGCGAGAAAGGACTCTCCTTCTGCCGTCGCCGCAAGTTCACATCCATAGATCAGAAGATCAGCGCGGTCTGCGAACGCATCACTCCATCGGCGG
>JBCCOI010000646.1:0-4082 GCA_039025515.1 Planctomycetota bacterium | reverse complement strand
TTGACACCGTCTTTCCGTAGTAGCACCGCGATGCGACCGATTGCAGGATTTACTTCCGTGTTGGTTTCCGGATCGTAGTACACATCCATCTCGATTGACTCCCCATCCAGTAGCGGACGCAAGTATGCGAGATGCTTAGGGGGAAGGCTGTTCGACTGACTTACCGAACCAAAGGGTGAGTCCGTTTGGACGACGCTGCTGCGTAGCTCCTGATCTTTGTTGAGATACCAAGTGAGTCCGGTCGGCTGGCTGGCAAACAGCCCGCTGATCGTTTCATCCTCCTCGCTTGAATTCAGCTTGAAGGTCGGCAACGTTCCACGAAAGACAGTCGTGTACCAGCCTCGTAATTCCTTGTTCAGCAGCGTCACTTGGTCGGGGATCGTGACGTCACCTTCGAATTGGATGTCCCCGAACTCGGCGGCGTAAGCTGCAGGAAGGAGGATGGAAACAAAAGGGAAGGCGTCGCTACGAGACGTGTTGATTAAACCGCTTTCGTTGATCGAGTACTCCACGGTGTCGCCCGCGAACCGGAGCAGCGTCTCGTTGACATCGCCGGCTGCATCCGCCTTTTTCGACAGATCATTGCCCCTCCGAAAGACCATCTTGGCTGTCGTGTTTTGATTCTCAACGTCAAACCCATATCCAATTCCGCCGACAGATTGATAAAGATAGGGCTTGTCCAGCATCCGATGCTTGACACGAAAAGCGAAGTCGCCGGCGAGCGGGTACTTGAACAGTAGGTGCTGCGACTGCACACCGCCTGGTGAGCGAATTCGTGTCGCTTGAAGATTGATCTCGGGTCGCACGGATGCTGCTACGACGGACGTACTACTTGCTGATTGATGCGTTGCCCAGTGATCAAACTCATACTCTTCAAAAGCCAACGGTTCGTCGGCGGTAGCTGTGTTTTCGTCTTCGCCGGGCCAAGGAAGCGATCTGGAAATCTGCCCCGTCACCATTCCCGTGTAGATCCCTAATTGACGGAAGCGAGCATGATCGCTGATCGCCATCCAGATGTCTCGCGATTCGGTCAACCCTGCATCACGAGCCCGAATCGCAAAAACAAGCGATTCATACGGCATGGCCGTTTTGACATCCTCCTTCGGACGCGTCTCGTCGAGATAGCTCGAGACGCGATTTAACGCTTCTGCAGCAGCATCGGTGTCGCCGGCGAAAAGATGCGCGAGCCCCACCATGGCATCGACTTCATCGCCGGCGGATTTCACAAATGGCTGCAACCGTTCGATCAACTCGGCTGATTGCTTCGCGTCGGCAGCGAAACGCGCCAGGGTCAATCCGATGGTTTGAGCGGGAAAATCGTCCGCCACAACGCTCATCTTCTCGAGCGAGTCTAGAAGCGGAACATGATCGGCCAAAGACTCGGGAGGAACGGAATAGAGCACACGGACGATTCCGCCAACCATCAAGTCGTCGAGAGACTGTGGCTCATCGCTGTCTGTTGCGTCTTGCTCACCGAAAAAGAAATCACGCACAACTTGATAACGTTCTTCCGACGGCAGCGCCATCAGGAACGAACAGTTCGGCATGGCATCCGCTCCCTGCGACATGTTTTCGTCATCCATCAACATCGCCATGCGATAGATCTTCATCGCCGCTTTCGCTCGATGGTTCTCAATCGCGAGATTGCAGAAGCCGCGGACCGCGTATTTCTTTTGACGCTGCGCAATCATGCTGTTGTTGCTTTGCATGTAGCGCTGAACAATCGTTTCGCCGAAAAGATCGATCCAACGCATCGCTTCTTCGTCGGAGTATCGTTGGTCTTCGACCGCATTTTTCGCCAGCCAGATCCAGATGTTTCCTGATTGACAGAGTTCGCCGTCTTGCCCCGCGCGGACCAGCAACGACTTCAGGCACGTTTGCACGTCCTTCATGACGCTCTCTCGATCGACAAGCGGCAATAGGGCGTGGAGCAAGTAGTTTGCTGACGCGACCGTGAGCTTTCCTGGCGGTGTATCCTGAGGGTCCGCAGCCGTCGTGTTCTCATCGGATAGATCATCCAAACCGAGCAGATCCATCAGGGCGTCGATGCCGCTCATGACCTCGGCGTCGTTCCCCAGGCCATCGGCGAGTTGAATCCGCAACAGCGCGATCCGATCTGCTTCTTTGCAAGTCTCTTGTCGTTCTTTAAGCCGCTCGGCAAGATCGTCGGTTTTGTCTGCTTGGACCGCATAACGAACCAAACGCGATGAAAGACTCGCTGTCGTTGGCTTGCTGACGGTTTTTGGATCGAAAAACCAGCCGGAGTTCATCGAGCCAACCAATGAGACGGCAAACGGGAACACCTCACCCTTGCGTTCCGGGGGCAGCACCGCCGTTCCGAGCGCTTCGTAGGCTGCGGTCGCCAACGTTGGATCTTCCGCAATCGCCTCATCGGCCGCATCGAGTAGTTTCTCGATTCGGGTGATCAACGGATTCAGGTTTTGCGTGGCTTGCTGGCTGCGGACGGAACTGCTGCGCGTTTGCAGCATGAACACACCGGCCGACGAGTTGTCGTTACCCATTTTAAGTAGGGGCGGCCCACCACCAATCGCACGTCGGATAGCTTCGATAAGCACTTCCCACGATTCAGTCTGAATGGCGAGTTCGCCGATCCGCAAACACTCGTCCGCAGTTTTTGTGTCAACGACCTTCGCCGGTGTCGTGGCGACCGCAACGGCGTCAAGCATCTTGGTCAGCGCTGCGACAGACTTAGCGCCGCCTGTTGCAGATAAACTTTTAAGCCGGCGAACCGTCATCACCTCCACGATCTCTGACATCTCCCAGCGATTTGCCAGAGCGATCACTTGATCGATGAAGTCCATTGATGCTTCGCGGATGGCTGGGGATTCTGACTCGAGTGATAGGAGAGCTGGAGAGTACAGTTGATAGAGAAAGTCCCTGTCGGACGTCTTCAACGTCTCCGACTCTGGTTCGGGCAGGCGTGAAGAGAGTTTTTCAAAGCAAGTTCGCGCCAGGGCTTCGGAAGCCGCAGCCGCTTCCGGACTGGCAGATTCTTTATTCGCCAGTGCGATCGCGATGATCAAACGAATTGCAATAATAGAGCTGTCCTTCGGAGACTCTTCCATTTTCTCTGCGGCGAGCCGATCAAACTCCGTGAGCTGCTCAAGTCCTTGTTCGGAAGCGGCCATTTTTGCAACCACAAGTGACGCAACCGAACTCGCCTCCGAATTCATCTCAAGCGTCGGTGTGATGGGCATCAGATCAAACGCGAATCCGATGTTTTCTGCGTTTGCTTCATCATTCTCTGCTTTTCGATCACTTTCAGTCTTTGATTCCTCGTCCGTTCCACTCTCGTCTGCTGCATTAGCATGTTTGAAACTCAGGTACTCGCTGAAGTCATCCTCGTCCAATGCGTCGATGACTTCGCTGAGCTGAGACTTGAAACGAACATCAAGGCCCCGACTGCCTCCCCATCGCTTGGCCTGTTCGAACCTCTTTGGGTTTGACAGCGCCTTCGCATAGATTGGAATCGCATCCAACTTGCAATCAGCGGTGACCAGCTTTTGTGCGATTGATTCGTAGGAGGTTAGTTCTTGGTAGTCGCCGTAACCGGGGTTGTACTGATTGTCGGCGGAGAAATCGATTTCTGCATAAGCCTCGAGTAGCGATTCCCTTGCCTTCTCCCGCATTCCCGCTTTTACGTAGGCGTCCGCCAAGCATGGACCGACGGTGTATTGATATCCATTCGGCTGGTTTGAAGTAACTTCGGCGGCCCTTTCGTACACTTCAACGGTAAGGTCATAAAATTCTTCCGAGTTCTCAATCAGCTGCCCAAATTGTCGCCATAGATTTGTCGGGATGGTATTGTTGGGGAGTTTCAGTAAACGACGAACTTCGCTGATTCGCTCTTCGGTCTCTGAAGTATTCGAAAACGCGACCTTGAGTAGGGATGCGATTGCGGCGGATTCCTCTTCTTCGATGCGATTGTCAAGTTCGTCAAAAATCGTTTTACGCAACTCCTCGTTCGATTTGAGGACTTGCGTGCAGGACTGAACAATGCCGGTAATTCTTCCATCCGAGGAGTAGCTCGTCGATTGCCAGCCGCCCGTTTGGTAGGTCAC
>JBCCOI010000645.1:0-4094 GCA_039025515.1 Planctomycetota bacterium | reverse complement strand
TTTGACATCGCCGAATTGGAAACCGGAGTCCTTCCCGAGGCAACTTAGACAGGTAAAACAGGAGCCGTATACGGACCCGTACGTACGGTTCTGTGAGAGGGCTGAGTCAGCGGTCGCACCGCTGGCTCACCCTACTCGATTGTAGATGGTTCATCGGAAATCATGCGTGCCTTTCGGGACGCTAAACTCGGTGGGCTTTTGGATTCCCATTTTCGTGATGGCGAGTGAAAGGGCTGGTTAGTCTCGATGAATTTGTCCGCGATCCTTTCCAAGGCTGAGGCTGGTGATGAGGGGGAACATGTAATGTCGGGTTTTCGATTCGGAGTCGGTGATTTCGTCATGTGTAACCTCGGAGCAAACGGCTGGAAGCTTGGCAGAGTAATCGCGTTGCGATACCGCGAAGATCATTGGCCAGACGGACAGCACGCTCCCTACCAAGTGGCGCTTGAGGAGGACCACGACCTCATCTATGTTCCGGAAGACGACGATCGCTATTGTCGCCAGGTCACCCGCGAGGATTTGAGGATCACCAGCCGCATGGACGCCCTCGCCTCGCTCCCAGAGGACATGGAAGATCCACGCGTGTCTGAGATTGCGGACTTGGATGCCGACTCCGGCATACCACTTGGTTGCTCGGAAAGTAACGCGATGTCACGGACCGATGGATATCGCGACGGACGCTGCCGGTGCTGTGACTGCTGCCCGCGAAACTGGTCGAGCGTTGAACTCTATAGCGAGCACTATCGATGTGCCGAACGAACCGGCCTCAAGGTGACTCGGCACGCGATCGATCTTGGGACCGTGCGAGTCGGAGACGCATTCAGCCATCACGGAGGCGAGGGTCTTCCCAGTGAGGAAGGGTTCATGCAGTGTCCTACGCTCGTTCGCTTGCCGCCAGGCGTTCGCTTCTTCGACAACGGTTCACTTGAGGGTCGGTTGCGTTTCGACCCACACCGAGACGCCGCGTATCGAGTCGAGTTCGTTGCGGTGAGTACCGCCCGTTGGAATGATCCCTCGATCGGGATTGTTCGCTTGGAGGTGTCCTTCGAAGTGGAAGGGAACGAGCCGCCAGATGAGTTTGATCTCGATGACTTCACACGAAAGCAGCAGCGTGCGACCGACTCCGCCGACCGTATGCTTCGAGAGCTGAACCAGACGTGGGAACAATGGGAATTGGGCAGACTTAGTAACGGTGACACTTGCGACCGGATGTGTGATTGCCTTCTGCGGTTGCGAACACTGCTCGAAACGAACCCGAGGCTTGACGGCGGCAGGTGGTGGGCACAACTCGGCGGATATCACATGAACGTGCACAAACTACTCGAGAACGCACTTTTCGAATGCGAGCTCTATCTCGGCCACGCACTCACCTTCGGAGATGCCGAAGTTCGGTACTGGGCGGAGCGAAACTTGGAAGGCTGCTATCAAAAGCGGCTTCTCGAGGCGGCGCGTTTCATGTGGATCGAAGGATGTGAGCAAATGATGCGGGGTGATTGGTCGAAAGCAGCAGAGACGCTGCGGCTCGCCGCGGCAAAGAAAGACGGCTGGGGATGGGCCGTCAACTTTGGTGACATCTGGTTCAGTGAGTCGGCTGCACGGCTCGTACACGGGATTGAACTGGCGGCAAGCGACCCGGCCGACGGCGAAGCAGCAAAGTGGATCGACGACGCCGCACGACTTCTTGATCAGGGTGTGGCAAGAACCAACGAAGCGGACTTTTTCGGCAATGATGGCCATCCGTGGGCCGTCGAGCTCGTTGCAGCCCTCAACTCCTATCGCCGAAGAAACGAAGATGGACTCGAGCTGTCCGAACAACTCGACTTGCTCAAGCAGCGGACCCTTTATTGGTGCGCACAAATACTTGCCGGCGCCACTCCCTTCCCGCCCAAGCCAAGACCGCGACGCGAAGACGCTGCGCAGCTGGTGCAGCGTCTACGGAGTCTGAGTTTGACTATGGAGTCTGAGATTGATTGACCGCCAGGGTGAATTCTGGCAATCGCACGATTTCACCGCCTCGAATTGCAGACTCGTGTGCGCAGATCCCGACGCAAGTCCAGTTTGCCGACGTGACCGCATCAGGCAGGGGATTGCGACCTTCACGGATTGCGCTGACGAACTCGTGAACCAAGTGTGGATGTGAGCCTCCGTGACCGCCGCCCTGCACGAACGACAAGTGCTCGGCGTCGTGAATTTCAGCCGGTAGCGTAAATCGCTGAATCGGCTCAGGAAGGAGGTGAGCGAAATCTGGAACTTCGACCTTCTCCGGGATTTCTGCCTCCGGTTTCTTGGCCGTGTGAAGAACGTGTGGCTCGTTCTCAATGAGCGTCCATTCAAAACTCCTCTTTGTACCGTAGACATCAAAACTCTCTCGGTACTGACGTGCGACGTCATAGAGAAATCTCCAGATGTGAGCTGTCAGGTCAGAGTCCTGAACCTTGATGTGACAACTCTCGACCGCGAATTGGTTGCCTGATTTCTTCGCGATGTCATCGCGTACGGTTCCGGAGCCGAAACAACTGACGTATTCGGCGAGTCCATCGACCAACCCCAAACACGGACTCACAACGTGAGTCGCGTAATGCATGGGAATCATCTCTTCCCAATACGAAGGCCAACCATCCATGTCTTGCGGGTGCGACGCCGCAAGATGTTGGATCTTGCCAAGCTCCCCCTCGTTGTACATTTGCTTGATGTAGAGGTATTCACGACTGTAAACAACCGTCTCCGCCATCATGTAGCTGAGTCCCGTCTGCTCGACCTTCTCGACAATTTGACGGCATTCGTCGATGGTGGTTGCCATTGGCACGGTGCACATAACGTGCTTGCCCGCGTCTAGCGCTGCCAGCGACATCGGTGCGTGATCGGGGATCGGGCTATTGATATGGACACAGTCCACGTCGGGATCGGAAAGCACGCCGGCATAGTTCACGTATCGTTTATCAATCCCGAACCGGTCTCCGCACTTGTCGAGTTCGGCTTTGTTTCGCCGGCAGATCGCCACGACTTCCGCGTCGGGGTGTTCGTGATAGATGGGGATGAATTCCGCTCCAAACCCCAAACCGACCATCGCCATCCGCACTTTTTTACCAGTCAATTCGTCACGCTCCACATGAATATGCAAGCCCCGATGAACCGCTCCCCAGCGGCCCAACAGAGCCAATCTCATAAGTGGCTTTCATTCTAAAGCAAACGCGGAAAGCGATGAGAACGCTAGGTCGGTTCTGGCAATACCTTCCCCGTTTGTGCATCAACGCGATGGAGGCGTGTAGTCTCGCCCGCGGCACTGCTGCCCGATTTCAGGGAAACCAGCCAGTAGGGCTGCGAAGGGACATTCGCAGCCACCATGTTTCGACGCACTTCCGGATCATCAACGCCATTTTTGCTGTAGAGCTTTGCGTGAAACTCCTGCTCACGGCGAATCTTCTCGGCATCGAACAGGACAGCAGAACACCTTGTGCCCGGCTCGATGTCTCCAAAATGCTCAATCACGATCATGATCGCCGCTTTCTGATCAATCTCCTGCACGACTAAACCACCATACTTTTGAACCCGCTAACTGTTGCTCGTCGCTCTTTCCCAACACTTCTCAACGCACCCACTGCAGCACATCGCGGATGATGCATCAACGCGGTTGTTGCAGTTGCGTACCACCGCCTTCGATCCAATGCCGACGTAAGTCATCGAGCGAGCCGTCGAGGCGCTAAAAGTCTAACCGCCGGTCGAGGATCCGCAGTTTGAAGTCTTCGTCTAAAGCCCAAACTCTCTGAGTTCGATCGTTTGAAAGACAAGGTCTGCCCGTGATGACTCGTAGAGGATACCCAGCGTGTCCTCATCGACCATGACGAGCGAACTGTACGCGCCTCCTTCATCATCCAGTCGGATCTGTTTTTCTTCGGGCCAAGTCACACCATCATCCAGACTCACGCGCACCGTCATGTTGCGCCGCTGTGTCTTACTATTCGGATTGGAAAAAAAGAGAACGCGCCGGCCGTCTGGCAAGACGTGCGAGATCAAACTCGCCATGCAAACGGGCTCCGGCAATCCACCATGGTCCGATGAGTGGACTTCCCATGTGCTTCCCCGATCCATCGTGA
>JBCCOI010000644.1:0-4141 GCA_039025515.1 Planctomycetota bacterium | reverse complement strand
GTTGGAGCCCGAATGGTATGCAGTTGGCAGCCTGTAGCGACGACGGGGAGGTGCATCTCTGGGACATGGCTGATCGACGGACAACTCATAAGTTGAACGATCACACGAGCAACGTTGAATGTCTCGCATGGAATCCTTCTGGAACTCGACTCGCGACGGGAGGTAATGACTTAACCATCCGCATTTGGGATGCGCAGCGGGGCGTGCAGACGTTGGCATTTCGAGCTCACGATCGAACGGTAACCAGCATCGATTGGAGTCCCGATGGCAGACAGCTGGTCTCCGGCAGCCTCGATTCCATGGTGAAGATTTGGGATGCAACCAAGGGATACGAACGAGCGGCGCGCAAGTCCGCCCTGCGGCCGTAACGAAACCCAGTAGCGGAAGCCGCGCAGGCTTTCGGCGGGCGCAGACGCCCCGTAGCGGAAGCCGCGCAGGCTTTCGGCCGTCTACAAATGGGGTTGCCGAAAGCCTGCGGGGCTTCCGTTACGATTTGAACCAACGTCAATCAGGTAGACGAGGGTCGATTCGGATCGGGGACTCGAAAGCACTCGGTCCGCTTCAAGAATGAGATCGTTCGCCAGACTCGATCCCATCCGTCTACCTGAAATAAACGCATTTGCGGATAGCCAGGGATCAAACAGCCTATATACGGATATTTCGCAAATTGCTCAGCACTTACCATCCCCTGTCGCTCCGGATTCCGTGCGATGTATTCAATCACGGATTCCAATGCATCACGTCCGAGTTCATGGTCTTTTAAAACGTGATCGTATGCTTGCTTCTGAAAACCAAATCCGATTCGCACCAGGCAATCGTTGGCATCTTTACGAAACCGCTGCATCGCCAAAAGTTGATCTGAGCTTTGAGCAAGGCCGCACCAAAGCAGATGCATATGGTCCGGCATGAGACAGAAGACGGGACAAGCGATTTGATATCGGAAAGAGACATGCGCGAGGATCTCCCGAAACTTGTAAAGGAATCTCGCGTCCAGCCAACCCGTCTTTCGGTCTGCGATAGTCAGTGACCAATGCACCCACGCATCACCGTGATAGAACTCCGGCGAGAGCCGTTTCAACCGCTGTTTGTGGTGTCGCATCGCTCGCCTATGGGATGTTTGAAGAGCCCGTCGGACCGAATTTTGAACGCAGCGAAAATCGGGAAATTCGTCGACAAAGAGTAGCGGAACTCGCCCAGAGTTTCGGCAACCCCAATTCGTGGTTTCGGCAGTCCCGATAGCGTAGCGATACTCGCGCAGAGTTTCGGGTGGAACAAAGCGAATGGTAGTGGAACTTCGCAGAATTTCTGCACCGCCAGCAGTGGATTGACACGTGCATCGGGCTTGGCGCCGAAAGCCTGCGCGGCTTCCGCTAGATCCGATGAGAAGGCATCCGCTACGATTGAGTTTTCATTCCATCGTTACGCTCATGCCGAAATCCCTTTCGGCTTCCGTTACTCATTAGACACACGAAGCTTCAGAATGCCGACGCAAGTTGCAGCCGTCCAAGCCGGATCGTTATTGTTCGACACGCAGGCAACGGTCGCGAAGCTTGCCGACTTGTTGAGCGATGCTGTAAACAAGATGCGTGGAAAAGGTCCACGATTGGTTGTGTTTCCCGAAGCATTTATCGGTGGCTATCCCAAAGGAAATTACTTTGGCGCTCCGGTGGGATCACGCAGCGACGAAGGCCGAGATCTGTTTTCGCGATACTTCGCGGGCGGCATCGACGTGCCGGGCAGTGAAACAGCGATGATCGCCGAGATGGCTAGAGATCATTGTACGGACGTGGTCGTCGGTGTCGTCGAACGGGAGGGCGGAACGCTCTATTGCAGCGTGCTTTGTTTTTCGTCCGAAGGTGTTCTTCTCGGTAAGCGGCGAAAGTTGATGCCGACTGCAGCGGAGCGGGTGGTCTGGGGATTTGGTGATGGTTCGACGCTCGATTGTTTCGACGCGCCGAGCGGCCGGTTGGCTTCCGTCATCTGCTGGGAGAACTACATGCCGATGTTGCGAATGAGCCAGTACGCGCAGGGAGTCCAAGTCTACACCGCACCCACCGTCGATGATCGTCCGGTCTGGAATTCAACGATGACGACGATCGCTTTGGAAGGGAGGTGTTTTGTCGTGTCGGCTTCACAGTTTCTGACGCGGCAGTCGGTGCCGGACGATTTCGAGACCGTTCAAGGCGAACAGAGGGACACAGTGCTGATTAATGGTGGCAGTGTCATTGTGTCGCCGCTCGGACAGCTGCTATGCGGGCCATCTTTCGGTAATGAAGACACACTTCACGCTGAGCTGGACCTGACTGAGATCGCACGAGGAAAGATGGACTTCGACGTCGTCGGTCACTACGCCCGTCCCGATATCTTTCGACTCGAAGTCGACCGAACACCAAAACAGCCGGTCTCTTCAAATTCAAAAGCAGAATCGTAGCGGAAGCCGCGAAGGCTTTCGGCAATCACCAGTAGCGGAAGCCGCGAAGGCTTTCGGCTGGCTGCCCGCTTCAAAGGTCGAAACCCTGCCGAGGGTGCCGAAACTCTGCGTGAGTTCCGCTACAGTCCTCATGGGTTCGCGACACTTGGGTCAAGAGTCTGTTCTCGATTGATCGATGGCGAGACCTCGCCGTTGTCTGTGTTTCCTTGACGGGGGATAGGGGGCGAGTGCCGGCGCGAGCTCGAAACGGCGATGATTCAGCAACGCTTTTCGATCAGGCGCAAGGTTTGGGTTAGACGCTTTAACAGGCCACAAGGAGTTCCCGGGCGGCACCAAAATGAACGAACGGTGCGAGCCTCGTGGGAGGACTTCTTGCGTGCGAGATCGCGGCAATGCTTTTGAAAAATCTTTGAGCCGGTGACGAGCCGGTTCCTGCATTGGGATGTGTCGGGCGAATCCTTTGATTCGCCTCCATTGAAATCGTCATCCCGAATGCTCGAGATCTTGAATGCTCTTCTCACGCCGAAGACGCTCGAAAATCACTCATTCCGCTCGCACTCGCCGCTCAACATTACGGCGGCGGCGACTGATCGAATCGCTTGAGACCCGTCAGCTTTTGACCGTGACGCCGGTCACGATTGACGGCGGGTATCAGTTGCAGCTTAGCTACGAGCCCGGCGAGACGATTGGTAACGTCGAAGACGTTTACCTGCGTACCAGTCCCAGTGGGGAGATTCAGTACGCCACCGAAGATTCCTTCGGGCCCTACACCGACCTGGGAACCAACCTCACTGACGGAAGCGTCGACTCGCTGAAAATCGAAGTGGTCTATCGGTCCCAAGCGACCGGTGACTGGGCGCTCTTCCAGCAAGGTCTTCGCGATCGAACCTTTTCAAAACTCTTCGTCGGCAACCTCGAGGCGCCGGGCGTCGACCTCGACATTTCGGCACCCCACATCGAAGTGAGTCCCGGTTCGGTCGTGACGACGCGGAACCAGCAGACCGGGGCGGATCCGCTGACGGATGCCTCGGTCGGCGATTCGGGGGACTTGGTCCTCGACTCATCGATCATTGACATCAAAGGGAGTCTGCTGACTCAAGTCGGCGATGACGATACCGTCAACACCGCCGGCAATATCACGATCAATGCAACGGGCAATTTGAGCGATATTGCCAGTTCGTTCGCGACGATTCCCGTCGTCCCCGGCATCTCGATCACCCAGGCCGCCGTTTCGCTGGATTCGGCAGTCGTCCGTGGCGGCGACATCACCATTGATGTCGAGTCCGACGCGTCGGATTTGTTCGATGACGAAGACGAGCCGGGAGCGTGGGGCGAACCGCTTGCGGAGTATGTCGGATCACTCTCGGTGATCGCCGGCGTGGCGCTCTCGGAATCGACGGCGGAGCTGGATATAAGCAACAGCAGTATCGTCGGAAGAAACGTCACGCTGTCCAGCGAATCAGCCACTGATGCCGAAGCGACGGTGCTCTCGTTTTATGCCGCCGTTGCCTACGGGCACTCCATCCCGCACGCGACCGTCGATATTCGCGATGGTTCATCGATCGAGGCAACCGATGACTTGAGCATTTCGACCAAAGCCGACAGCGACTTGAGCATCATCGCAACGCAGAACCTGATCGGCACCAGCACTGTCGTCGAAAAACGGAACGTGACGCTGGCGGGTGCCTACTCCGATGTTGTCTCCAGTGC
>JBCCOI010000643.1:0-4161 GCA_039025515.1 Planctomycetota bacterium | reverse complement strand
GTGCTCTTCCATCTGAAAACAACGAATGACGATCTTCCGTTAGCTCTCGATTGCTTCAATTTCGGAGGCGAACGAGACAGCCGAAAGTCGCTTCCAAGTGTCCACAAGAAGTTGAGTTTACAGTCGTACAGCAGAGCAAATCGGGTGGCTAAACATCAGTCCAGATTGCACCGTTTTCGATTGTTCGAATCGAGTGTGACTTTCCTTTTGATGTCATTTCCTGCGAAGCAAAACCCGAATTCAACATGGTGTATCCGTATATGTTTCGTGAATCCCCACTTTTTTTTTGTTGTGAACTTATCGACAAGATAGCGGAGTGCGCAACTGTCTCGTATCCGACTGAAAGGATTCGATTTTTTCCATTTTCCGAACTCGACTGCACAACGATTCCTCAATGATCAGTTAAGGCCCCGCGGGTTTCCTTAAAGAAATCAAACGTCTGATGACTTGTACATCAGGCCGATTCTCTGGAAGAGCGCTGCTCGCATTGCCTTCATTCAACACGCTCTAAAATCACGCCGACCGAACCCAAGGTTACCCATCCACCACACGGACGATCAAAACGGAGCTTGATAGATGGATGCAGGGCGTGCAGTGATGCAAGCAAGCGATGGCAATGTGACAAAGTGCCTTGAACAAAATCCGTCAAGCTTGCATGCCGACTCGAGCGATCAGACTTCTGAAGTCTACACTCGTGACGTGTTGATTCACCGCGACATCCGGCCGACTCCAAGACTCATTACAGCATGCGCCGCCATCCATTCGCCGGTTTACCAGCGATGGAAAAGGCGTTGCGATCTTGCCGGAGCATTCGTAGGTTTGGTCGTCTTTTCCCCAATCCTACTCCTCACCATGTTTTTGATTTGGGTGGTCGATGGAGGCCCGGTGATCTATCGGCAAAAGAGAGTCGGAATTAACGGTACCAGATTCACGATGTTGAAGCTTCGTACCATGCGCCGTGATGCCGATCAGCAATGGGAACAAATGAGGGACCGAAATCGCCATGGAGACTCGATCACGCTAAAGCTCGATTGCGATCCAAGAATCCTACCCTGGGTCGGCAATCTTTTTCGGCAAACAAGTATCGACGAGCTGCCCCAACTCTGGAACGTCTTGAAAGGCGAAATGAGCCTGGTCGGGCCTCGACCCGCGCTTCCAATGGAGGTCGCGGAGTACGATCCGGAGCACCTATTGCGGCTGGCAACCAAGCCAGGCTTGACGTGCTTTTGGCAGGTGAGTGGACGCGGCGACCTCAACTTCGATCAACAGTTTGAGCTGGATGCACGCTACATCAGCGAATGCTCGCCCATAACGGATCTCAAGCTCTTGGTGAGAACGATTCCGGCCCTGGTGGTGACGAGGGGAGCTCGGTAGTGGCCTACCGATTATTGCTGCCAGGGAACCTGACCACCTTGTTGAATGTGTCGGAGCATCGCTCGCTTCAATTCTCGAGCAACTTGGCGATTCTGCTCAATCACGTTCGTCGATTCTTGTGGGTCTGATTGCAGATCGTACAACTCGAGAGGTGAGAATGGATCGTTGTGCAGCAGCTTCCATTTCCCTCTCACTATCGCGTGATATGCCTTACCAACATAGCGATCATTTCCTTCGCGTCGCACGAAGTACAGCTCTCGCTTGGGAGTCTCGAGACGATCGCCAGAGAGAATCGGAGCCAGACTCACCGCATCCGAGTCCGGATCTTTCTTGACGCCGGCTAACTCAAGGAACGTCGCATGCAAATCAAACGTTAATCCAGCGTAATCAGATTGGCCCGGTTTAGAATCCGGATGTCGGATGAGGAAAGGAACCTTTAGTCCGCCGTCAAAGTGGCTTTGCTTTCCATCTCGCCAAGGAAGATTCCGTTGTGCGTGACGAAGCGAACCCCCGTTATCTGAGGTGAATGCGACGACCGTGTTCTTTCGTAGCCCCAATTCGTCGATCGCTGCAAACAATCTTCCAAGTTCCGAATCGAGATGTTCGATCAACGCGATATTCGCGACTCGTTTAGGGTCCAGACTTGGGAACCTTGACTGCGTCTTGAGTAGCCACTCTTCAGGTGGCTGGATTGGGAAGTGGGGTGCGTTGTACGCGAGGTAAAGAAAGAACGGCTTCGATCGATCTTCGTTCCGAGAGCGTAGGTAGTCGATGGACCAAGTCGTGAACAGTTCGGTGGCGTGACCTTCGGGACTGATTTCAGAATCGTTACGGCGCATGAAGTTCAAACCGCCTCGAAGGTGGGTGAAGTAGTCATCCATCATGTCGCCGAGGAATCCATGAAAGAAATCAAAACCCCGTTCATTCGGAGTGTTTGGAGACTTCAACCCGAGATGCCACTTGCCGATGATTGACGAGTGGTAGCCGGCCTCACCTAGCGTTGTGGCAAGCGTCGCAGCGGATTCGGAGAGAAAACCGAATGAACTAAATCGGTCCGTCCGAATGACGCCCGGGACTCCCACGCGGTCTGCGAATCGCCCCGTCAGGATCGCTGCTCGGGTCGGAGAGCAGACGGTGCAGTTCGCTCTCATTTGCGAAAATCGTATTGACTCCGAAGCAAACCGATCGAGCGCCGGCGTCTTCAAATCGGGTGCACCCTGGTAGCTGACGTCGCCATAGCCCAAATCATCAGCAAGAATCAGGATCAGGTTTGGCCGATCGCTGGCGTCCACAATGGACTCTGAGCCAACAACGTGGAACGCAAGGAAGAGTATCAATGTCATGCCGACGCTGCCGCGCCGCAGCACGAGGGGATTCAAGCGATGGGCCATACGAGGTTGCTCCCTAGGGGGTCGAAACCAGATTTTCGCGCACTTCAACTGCGGCGAGTCTATCTAAGAATCGCGAAGGTTGCGTTGCTCGATTGATCGGTTTGAAAATCGAAAAAACCGTGTATGTGCTTCAAGCACTCACGCGCACGAACCGATACTCACTGCACGGGCGGTTGGGGATCCGATTGTTCCGACTCCGTCGACGTTTCCGAATGGCGGTTTCTTGACGGTTACGAAGGGTTTCTGTACCCTCCTGGTGAAAAGGCGACTTGGCCGAGTGGTTAGGCAGCGGATTGCAAATCCGTCTACAGCAGTTCGAATCTGCTAGTCGCCTCTGCGTTTCTCTCACGCAGTGGCTCAAATTCAATTGGCTGTTTAGCGGCAGGCTAGCGCGTGATTCGTAACGGGGTGGCGATGTATCACCGAGCTGCAAGTCACGCTTTCTTCATTTCGCTCGTTTCCCTGCTTGCCGTGGGGCGTGGAAAATGCGTTGCTCAAGAGGTCACGGGGCTAGAAATCCGGAGCTCGCTTGACGGCATCTCTGCCAGCGATCCCGGTAAGCTCACCTTCGTTCTCATTTCGAACCAGCCTGCGAACGCCTTTCTCGACGTGGCCGAGCCACTTTGGTGCGAAAGCGAGTTGCAGCGTTCCTTCGGCAATCTTTTCGAGTCCCGCCCAGACTTTCGATCCAAGTGTGTTGGGGTTTCGATGCGATGCGGTGTGCCACCCCGGTTGGCAGGCGGAGAACGGATCGTCGCACCCGGGCGTCTCATTCTGATGGTCATTGACCATTCGAAACGTATTCTCGGGATTCAGGTTGGTATCCCCACCGAATCAGAGCTGTCGGATTTGGTCGAGGACTCGCTCGAGATCAAAGCATCGATCTCCACCGGTAACGGGAACGCCGGTGAGACTTCCGCGATGGCAATGTTACGAAGTGAAGAACGTATGGAGCGGCAATATCGCGAGTTCATGGACCGGCTGCAGAGCGAGTTACCGGACCGGATGCCGTTCAACTTGACGGAACCACTGCAACAACGCGAATTCGCTTCCATGCTCATGGATCTTGAAGAGTTGTACGCTTTCGACGTCAAGCTGCGTTTCGGATTGAACCTTCGCGTCGACCATACGCGATTGCTTCTACTAGAACAACATATCGAGGCGCGGCTAGACTGGTGCCAATTCCTCCTTCCTTGGGTCGTGGGGCAGTCGGTCGAAGAAGTCGCGAAGCCATTGATCGAATCCGTTTGGGATGCGCCAGCGGTGTTTTTTTCCAAAACAGATGAAACGGAAAGACTTTCGGAGTGGGTTGCGTCGCTAAGAGATCATTCGTTGGTTGCCATTGATCTGGAACCCACCGGACGTCGAAAGTCATTGCCTTGGCCGCCGCAAACAG
>JBCCOI010000642.1:0-4194 GCA_039025515.1 Planctomycetota bacterium | reverse complement strand
CTTCGTGATGACCTATCACGCTACGATGAGGACCGGAACCATCCAGACGAAACGGCCACCACCGGTTTGAGCCCCTACTTGCATTTCGGACACATTGGCTCCCACGAAGTCGTGCAGCGCGTATTGGATCACGAAGACTGGACGCCAGATCGGGCCTCCGAACCAAACGGCAAGAACAACGGATTCTGGAATACCAGCGAGTCTGCGGAGGGCTTCCTCGATCAAATCCTGACGTGGCGGGAAATGGGCTTCAATCTGGCTTTCCGCGAACCCGAACGCTACGACAAACTCGACTCGCTACCCGATTGGGCGAAGAAAACCATTCGGGAAACATCTGACGACGAACGAGAATACACGTACTCGCTGGAGCAGTTCGAAAACGCGGAAACGCACGACCCGCTGTGGAACGCTGCTCAGAACCAGCTCACCAAGCAGGGCATCATGCACAATTACATGCGGATGCTCTGGGGCAAAAAGATCTACGAGTGGACCGAAAACGCTGATCAGGCGTTGGAAATCATGGTTCATCTGAACAACAAATACGGACTGGATGGCCGAGACCCGAACTCCTACAGCGGCATTTTTTGGGTCCTGGGACGCTACGATCGGGCCTGGGGCCCCAAACGGAAGATTTTTGGCAGCCTGCGGTACATGACGAGCGACAGTGCTCGAAAGAAGCTGAGACTGAAAAAATACGAGCAAAAGTTTGTTCCGCGGTAAAACTGAGCGACCGAAATCCGCAAAAGCCCTTGCTGGAAACATGACTCGCCGATACCCTTCCGAATTCGCGACACGTCGACGATTGACGTGAGCGTCTACGACTTCGTCCGAGGGGCTGAGACCTCGGTGGTGCGTGGCGAAACGCCGTCCGGTTCCGACCATTTCGGCGGTCGCTGCATCAGTCGTGCAACGAGCATCGCCAGCCGGCTGGTGATTTGCCCCATTTCGATCCAAACCATTTGCAGATTCCGTGACCGCCCAACCAACCTACATGGCCAAGCCCGGCCAAATCGAGAAAAGCTGGCATGTGGTCGATGCGACCGACGAAGTGCTGGGCCGGCTTGCAGGTGACATCGCTGTCGTTTTGATGGGTAAGCATCGCCCAGAGTACACGCCGCACGTGGACAGCGGCGATTTCGTCATCGTGACGAACGCTGATAAAGTGGCGATGACGGGACGCAAGATGGAGGCTCGGCACTACACTTGGTACACCGGATATCCAGGGCTAAAGCTTGAAAGCTACGGCGATCGGAAGCAGAGAAAACCCGAAGACCTGATCTATCACGCTGTTCGCCGCATGCTTCCGAAAAACAAGCTTGCTCGGCAAATGATCAAGAAACTCAAGATCTACGCCGGTCCAGACCATCCGCACGCCGCACAAAATCCTTCGCCTCTTGTCCGGAAGGGCAAGAAAGTGGTGTGAAATTTGCACCCCTGACGGTCACCGAGCAATGGCTGTCAGCTTTGAGATTTAATTAGTTGTTCTTCGATTCAAGACTGTTCTGATGACGCTGGTCAAGAAAGATAAAATCAACGGAGATTCGCTCGGAACCGGGCGACGCAAGAGCAGCGTGGCTCGGGTTCGAGTTCGTGCAGGTTCGGGAAAGATCGTTGTAAACCGCAAGGCTCTCGACGAGTATTTCGTGAACGATCAGCACCAGGCGGCGGTCACCCAAACGCTTGATGCGGCCGAGCTTGCGGGCAAACTCGATGTCATCGTTCGTGTCGATGGCGGCGGGATGACCGGTCAAAGTGGTGCGGTCCGCATGGGTCTAGCCCGCGCGTTGGTCAGCTACGACGAGTCGCTTCACGACGCACTCCGGGACGGCGGGTTTTTGACACGCGATTCCAGAATGAAAGAGCGAAAGAAGCCTGGACTTCGCGGTGCCCGTCGCGGTGTTCAATTCAGTAAACGATAGTCAAGGATTTCAATTGGGAAAGAAAGAAGAAGCATTCGAAGTGGAGGGCACTGTGACACAGGCTCTCGCGAACACTCGGTTTCGAGTTCAACTCGAGACCGGCAATGAAGTGATGGCGCACGTCGCTGGACGGATGCGGAAACACTTCATCCGTATCGTTCCGGGCGACAAAGTCCGTGTCGAACTCTCGCCCTACGATCTGACGAAGGGCCGCATTACGTACCGCGAACGTTAGTATCGACGTTTGGCATCTCGGCCTGATGAGCTAGACGAACTGCTTGACGTCGCCGTCGCGGCCGCCATAGCCGGCGGAGCAAAGCTGAGACGCTTTTGGAACGAAGGTGTTCGGCAAAGAGCCAAAGCGGGCAGCGTCTCGTATGACTTGGTGAGCGACGCGGACCTTCAAAGCCAAGACGCGGTGGTTGAGGTAATCTCATCTCGCTGTCCGGATCACGGGATCTTAGCCGAGGAGGACCTCGCGAAGCGATTGGGCGCCGAGCATCTTTGGGTCATCGATCCTCTCGACGGCACGAATAACTTCGCCCACCGCGTTCCTCAGTTCGCAGTTTCGGTTGGGTATTTCCATTGCGGTCAGCCGACCGTCGGCGTCATCCACTCTCCCATTTCCGGTGAGACGTTCACCGCGATTCGTGGCCGGGGAGCACGTCGGGACGCACAGAAAATCTTGGCTTCCGATTCGGCAAGCCTATCGGAGTCGCTCGTCGGCTGCGGGTTCTATTACGATCGCGGAGACATGATGCGAAGAACGCTTCTCGCGATTGAAGACTTCTTTACAGAGGACATCCATGGTATCCGACGACTCGGCGCGGCCTCTCTTGACTTGTGCGCCGTAGCCTTGGGGCAGTTCGGTGTCTTCTTTGAGTACAAGCTTTCACCTTGGGACTTTGCCGCCGGACAGCTCATTGTTTCCGAGGCCGGCGGAACCATCACGGACGCGTCTGGAAACCCGCTTGGCCTTGTGCCATCGAGCGTCTTAGCCACGGGCCCGCTCTTGCACGAAGCCGCCAAAGCAATCACGTCCAAGCATCATCCTTAAAGGCAGCACGACCGGCCGGCAACTCAGATACTGCGGGGCGTAGCCACCGGTTCCTTCGGGCTGTTTGATGTATAGTTTGCGGACTGGGTGCCCTGCACTGACCTGGAAGAATAGGCAAAACACGGCGATGGAAAACACAGAAGTCGAGAATGCTCCTGGGAACGAAGAGTCGGAATCCAAAGAAGGTGGAGCCGGGAGCAAACAAAGGTCCAACATCTTCCTTTGGGTAGTCATTCTTCTCGCGATGTTGGTCGTCGCCGGAATCAATCTCTTTGCTTCCAGGTACGCCTCCACGAATACCACCAACATCAACGTTCGCGAGCTGAGTCATCTTGACTATCCGGATGATCCTTCGGGCCGACACCTCAAGCACTCGCAGTACGACGGGCGAAGCCTACGTCTCGTCAAAGTTGATGAGCGACACTTTGATTTCGTGTTCGAATCCCGAAACCCAGACGTGGCGAAGGTCGTCTTCAAGAACGTGGACGTCAGTTTAATGACGCCGTCATTACCGGAGACTTGCCAGGATGATCCTTCGCTACGAGTCATCGCGCTAACCGACCGCGAATGGAACCGTCAGCAAGTCCACTTTTATCGAGACAGCGACACGCTTGAGGTGTCCGGCGGAGACGGCTGGGAAGAAGAAAACTTACAAGTTGCCGCCCTCGCTAAGAACTGCCTCAACGCCGGCCTCTGGGAGGTACTGCTGTTTACAAAGGACGATAACGGGAAACAAATGTACTACCAGGGATGGTTCTCGTTTCCGATCGGTCACTACAAGCGTTTATGGGAACAGAACACCGGCATTTCGTATTGGAATGACAAGTTCTTCTGGCGCATGGAGCACTGGGTCGATCCGGAAGGAACCCCCGTCGACTTGGACTTGTTGCGCGATGCCGAATCGATGACCAAAGTAGAATTCAAGTACGATCCGGAAGAAGAAATCTGGTATGCCGGTGAGCAAGTTCGCAAGCGAAGGACATCGAAGGCGCCTGGCGTAAAGCAGTGGGGAGACTTTGTTTCGCAGCGGACCAAGGTTCGCTTTGCGACGTTCCGGCCGCCCGGGGTCTACGACGGAAGCAAGCCATGGGGCAATCGCTATGAACTGATTGCCAACCTGACGGACGTCCGGCATCAACGTGTCGTCTCCAAGCTTGACGAGCAAACCTATGACGAGTTGATTGTCGAATTTGAGAGCGTGTCCGGTGAGCCCGTTCG
>JBCCOI010000641.1:0-4199 GCA_039025515.1 Planctomycetota bacterium | reverse complement strand
GAAATCCTCGCGGATGCGGCAAAGTATGACGCTTCCTGCGCTTCCAGCGGATCGCGTCGGAAGAGTCAGGGCGGATTGGGCAGCACCGAAGGCATGGGAATATGCCACAGCTACACGCCGGACGGACGCTGTGTTTCGCTGTTAAAGATTCTGCTCACCAACGTCTGCATCTTCGACTGCCAGTACTGCATCAATCGCGTCAGCAGTGACACCCCGCGGGCGCGTTTTACGGTCGATGAAGTCGTCAAGCTGACCATGGACTTCTATCGCCGAAACTACATCGAAGGTTTGTTTCTCAGTAGTGGGATCATTCGATCATCCGATTACACGATGGATCAACTCGTCCAGGTCGCGAGAACGCTTCGCGAGCGAGAGTCTTATCGTGGATACATTCACTTAAAAACAATTCCAGGCGCTAGCGACGAGTTGATCGAACAAGCCGGCCTTTATGCCGATCGGCTCAGCGTCAACATCGAACTGCCAACGATGCAGGATCTCAAATTGCTCGCGCCCGAAAAGAAGCGTCCCGAAATCGAAGACGCGATGGGGCAGATCAAAGTCAAACGGGACGAGGTCACGAGTGACCGAAAACGCGGAATCAAGGCGCCAAAGTTCGCACCGGCCGGACAGAGCACTCAAATGATCGTCGGTGCAACGGACACCAGCGATCGCGAGATTCTGGATACGACGTCTCATCTCTACAACGAGCATCGACTGCGGCGCGTTTACTACAGCGCTTTCAGTCCGATTCCTCACGCGGATGCAAGGCTTCCGGGAAAGAGCCCGCCACTCGTTCGCGAGCACCGACTCTATCAGGCCGACTGGCTGATTCGGTTCTATGGTTTTGAAGCTCGTGAGTTAACGACGACCGATAGCGAGAATCTCGATCTCGAAATCGATCCGAAACTCGCTTGGGCTCTTCAGCATCGTGGACAGTTTCCAATCGACGTCAATCGCGCGTCACGTGAGATGCTGCTTCGCGTCCCCGGGGTCGGCGAAAAGAGCGTGAAGCGAATTCTGCGAACCAGGCGACACCATGCTCTTCGTGATGAAGACCTGCCAAGAATCGGAATCGTTTACAAGCGAGCCCGCCCGTTCTTGATCACGGCAGATCGGCATCCGGGCCCGCTGACGCTGGACGCCGAGTCTCTTTCATCGAAGTTGCGTCCCAAGGAGACGCAGCTCATGCTGTTTGAAACGGCCGCAAGCGCATCGTCCGGGCAAGTTTAAAGCGGACGCGGCAAATGCAACATCACCGAGTCTCCTTCTTCGAAGACTGGCGAGAGCTCGCGCGCTCGCTGGTGAATTCAGGTGTCTCGCCGGCAAACGTGCATTTCATCGACGGGCGCTCCGATGCGCGAAGCGGACAATTGGATCTCTTCGCCGATGAGATTGGGGACAACGCGATCGAGCCCGCCAAGCTATCAGCCAATACGGATTCGAATGCGACTTCGGCATTGAAAGTCCCCGCTGCTTTCCTGGGCATTGCTCGAACGGTGACCCACCATCGACGGCCTTCGCGTTTCGGTTTGCTTTACCGGATGCTGTGGCGGATCTGCAACGGAGAACGGCACCTGATGAATGTCGCCAGCGACTCCGACGTCCTGCAAGCGATCGAGATGGAGAAAGCCGTTCGGCGTGACGCGCACAAGATGAAAGCCTTCGTCCGATTTCGCAAAGTGGAAGACGAACTGGGCGAGCACTTCATCGCGTGGCACCGTCCCGACCATTACAGCTTGCGATACACCAGCGACTTCTTTGCACGCCGATTCGACTGCATGCGGTGGACGATCATGACGCCGGAAGAATCGGTGACGTGGGACGGCGAAGGACTCGAGTTCGGCCCCGGAATGCCCCGCAGCGAAGCTCCCGCGGGTGATAAGCTCGAGTCGCTTTGGAAAACGTATTACGCCAACATCTTCAATCCGGCCCGCATCAAGCTCAAGGCCATGCAGGCGGAGATGCCGAAGAAGCATTGGGCCACCATGCCCGAAACCGAATTGATCGATCAGATGCTTCGCGAGGCTCCGCGTCGGGTGGAACGCATGATCGCCCAAACCGATGCGATCGTAACTGCCAAGGCATTCGTCCCGAAGACGGACTCTTTAGACGAACTGCGTGAAGCAGCTGTCGCTTGCCAAGGATGTGAACTCTGCCACTCCGCAACCCAGACGGTTTTCGGAACCGGTCCGAAGAATGCCTCGGTGATGCTGATCGGAGAACAGCCCGGTGATCAGGAAGACCTGGCGGGCGTTCCTTTCGTCGGCCCCGCAGGGCAGCTACTCGACGAAGTGTTGTCAGAGATCGGATTCGACCGGGAAAAACTTTACGTGACCAACGCGGTCAAGCATTTCAAACACACGCGAAGCGGCAAGCGAAGGCTTCACAAAAAGCCTTCTTCACGTGACGTCGCCGCCTGCCGCCATTGGCTGGACGCAGAGATCGAGCTGATTCGTCCGAAGCAAATCGTTTGCCTTGGCGCGACTGCGGCTGGCGTAGTGTTTGGGCCGAACTTCAAGCTTACGGAAAATCGAGGGGTCGTCTTTGAGACCGATGCCGCAAGCTGGACGATGGCCACGTATCACCCGTCGGCACTCCTGCGTGCTCAGGGTAACCGTGCTCAAGGCAACGCGGATGCCCTGCGTGCGGCATTCGAGTCAGATCTGCGAATGGCCTTCGAAGCATCCGGTGGCCTCTCCACAAAGACGGTTGTCAAATCAACGTTGGACGGACCATCCGCGATCACGAACCACCCGAGCCTTTAGGCATCTTTGGAGACTCGACTGTAATCACGCAATCCGGATGAAGCTCACAGCGGATCGGCATGTCGGCCGTCTTGACGTAGCTTCCGTTGTTCAAACGCCATCCTCGCAACGTTCCCGAGGCCGGATCGATCCTCAGATAGTGTTCCACAGCCTGACTTTTCCCATTCGCCCTCCCACGCCAAGTAGTCATCGATCGTGTACTCGGGGATCAGTTTCGGAACCGGCATCGACTTGGTCGCGAATGTGTGTGCGGTTGCTTCTTTGGTAGTTTAGCAACGCACAGAAAATCATGCCCGTTTTCGTCGCCTGTTCCAAAGGTAGGCGACGAAGACGACGAAATAGGCCAAGAACTGAAGCCCCACGATGGGCATCGTGATCAGCATTGGTGTGTAGTTCGCAATCGCGTGAATGCCGATTGCGGCATAGAGATTACGAGTCAGCAGGAAAACCGCAGCCAGAACGAGGCCACAAACCAACAACACGACCAAGTCAATGCAGATCGCGATTACGTCTAAAGAGCCGCTTCGATAGATCAAGTTGGGGAGATGCTGAATTGAAAAAACGAATTGCGAGACGAACAATGCCAACCAAAAACACTTCGTCCAACTCCATTTACGGTTTCGCTTCTTAAAAAGAAGAAGCAACTGCGGAAGCAAAAAGCCGCGGAACAGAATCTCCTCGTACGACGCGTTCCCAAAGACCTGTCCCAACATGAGCCCCGTGGATGCCAAGCCGGACTTGTTGAAGAAACCATTCTCGATCGTCGCGGACAACTGAAGTGGTCCGGCATTACAGACAATCGCGATCAAGCTTCCGATGTGCACCAATGCGAGTGCGACCAGCGTCCAGATCAAGCCCTTCCAAATCGTTGTGCTTTCGCTTCCCGTCGCTGGGGCCAGTGCAACATCGCCGGGCTTCAATCCGCCCACGACGAAGATGAGCGGAAACATGATCAGCATGTAGAGTAAGTTTGCTTGAAGCGTCGAATTCACCAATCCGAAGGTGAGCTTTTCGACAACGTCGAGTACTTCCGATGGAAAGACAACGAAGTTCATCAACGTCGACAGTACGACGTGAACGACGACCACCAAAACAACCATCTTCCAGCCGACCGACCGGACGGCAAACAGTGAACGACAGCTTTCGATCATGAATCATCACGGTGGTGTGGTGGACGACGCGGGAAGTCCTTCGAACGGTTTAGCCCCAACAACGCAAAACTTGCCATCTGATGCGCAAAACCCAGTTCGAAATGCTGCTGCCCCGCTAGACGAGCTTTTCGAGGGCGCTGATCATGCTGGTGAGAACTCGCTCGCGGACTTCGTCGAGTGGGCCGTCGATGAACGCGCCCGCTGCAGCCGTGTGTCCGCCTCCGCCGAACGGCCGGGCGACTTCGTTGCAATCCAGTTCGCAGCGACTGCGGAAGGAAATCTT
>JBCCOI010000640.1:0-4201 GCA_039025515.1 Planctomycetota bacterium | reverse complement strand
GCAAGTCCCAGGGTGATCGCCTCAAGCAATGCCTCGGGCAATTGTTTTCGGACCGAATAGAGAAGGAGTGGTACGTCTTGCTGAAGACCAACGAGTCGCTCAAGTTGTTTTGCATGCCGCTCAATCCAATCGAACGACTCGCGAAGATTCGATGTCGGACTCGACAGTGCGGCAAAAACGAGAGAATCTAGCAAAGGAGCGATTCGCGGCGAAACAGCTTTGACGCTAAGAAGCTTTGCAAGCAGCTGATCTGGAAGAACGCCACCGCGATAGATTAAATCTGCATTGAGAGCAACGCCTCGATGAATGGCGTCTTTCAACGCTTCGAATACAAAATCGATGCGGCTGAGCCAATCGTCGGTGTTGGGAAAGATCTTTGTGAGTGCATGTGGAAAGTGATGCCGAAGTTTGCTGATCGTCAGCTGAGCTCGACGCAAGCTTTCTCCATCGATTTCAAAAAGGGAGGGTTCATCATCGCGAGGCCCTTCAAGACCCAGCCAGACGACGACCCGCTTTCCGGTTCGCTTGCACGTGGTCGTTTTGATCGGAGAGCCGGGCAGCCAAGCTGCATCCCGCCGCAGCAAAACGCGCGCGCGAGCAACACAGTTCCATAAGCTCGTTTGTTTTCGCTGTAGCGGCTGCATGACTCATGTGACTCCGGATGTTTCCTCCAGGGAGCACACGGCAGGAAGAAAAGTTCGCGCCAACCAAAGGACGCTCATCCTGATTTAGTCGCTGCCTAGCCCTGCCTCGCCGCGAGTGGTGTTTCTTCGCTTGCTGAATGCACACTTAGAAATGGGCGATCAATGAAAGTCGCCCATCGGCCCCGTCCGATGGAAACGTGTAAAAATCCATCGGGCGGAGCCGATCGGCGACAATCATCGATCGCCCGTGAGCCGACAGCGCTAGCGGCCGCGGGCCCGAAGGCCAGAAAGTTCGCATTAAATATCCGCAGCTATCGCCGTCGGCTTACGTTTAGCCATCCCACTCGTCGCCTCCATTCCTTGGCTTAGTAACGATCGCATGTTCCGAATTTACAGGCAGCAGATTGAACGTATCGATTCAGAAAAACGTGTCGATCTCATTTCCGAGACCATCTTCTAGCTTGAAATCGCCGAGGTGGCCTTGGAAGTAATCTTGAAGTCGATCACCCGATGCTCCGGAACCCCACTGGTTGGCACCGAGGATGAACGAGTTGAGGTTGCTTTCGATGCCACCGGAGTAGGCATTGGAATCGACGAGCAAGCCGTTGAGCCACAATCGCATTCCTCCGTCGCCGAATTCGAATCGCATGGTGTATTCACGCCCCGATTCAATCACGTCCGATTGAACGCGGAACGATTGGTCGTTGCTTTGAAGCCTTACTTCGACGCGTTCATTCACGATACGAGCCGTCAAGTGCCCGCCATCGTCGTACCCGCGATTGTCTTTGCTGAACAATCCTTGCGTGATGGAGGCATCGTCGGTCCGGAATGTGAGCTCGATAGCACCGCTTTCCAACTCAAACCGTTCGTCGTGATCGATTTCAAAGTAGTCGTCAACGCCGTCGAAGAAGTTATCCGGAAGATTGATTTCGACAGGTGTTTGTGCTTCCGCAAAAACGACTCTTCCCGTTGCGTCTTGCAGCCGGACGTCGCTGATACGTCCCGCGAAGTCATGGCGTATACGATCGTTTTCGCCCGCAGTGCTGCGAATTTTCGAGCCTCCGATGGCGATGTCTTCTCGGTTGCCCGTCCCGCCGGAGCTTGCGCCCAAGCCGCCGACGTAAGCGTCTTCCGCGACCAGAACTCCATCCAGAAAGAGTCTCATGCCTTCGGCCGAACCGAATTCAAATTCGACGTTGTGCCACTGTCCCTCCGTGATCGATCCGCCGCGAATGACATACGATCGATCCACTGACTGCAGTCGCACTTCGACTTTGCCACGGTTCAAACGAAGCGTGAGATGTCCGCCCTCGCCAAATCCGAAGTGATCTTTCGAGACCAAGGTGCCCGTCGTCCGGCCGAGAGCTTGAAAGGAAACAGAGAGTTTTCCCGAATCCAACTCGTATGCCGGGTCGTGCTCGATCAACGTCGTCTGTTTGTTTTTTGGATTGTAGGCACGCTCAACGGGAACGACTTGGAACGGACTGGTCAGGTCGACGGCATCGTTGCCCGTCAAGTCTGTGATCGCGACGTCGTTGGAAGCGAAATCCAGGTCGTATTCTCCCGATAGCAACGTCAGTGCTGCTAGCCCGCTAATCGTGTACCAAGACGGCGTCCGCTGTACGAATTCGGCACCGACCAGTGAAAGACGCTCCTCACCACGAACCAGAACAAAGTCGTCCTTTTCAACGCCCGTGACATCCTCGCTGAAGAGTACGTCGATCGAATCGACCGCGATTCCGCCGGTTAGGCTCGCGACGGACATCGTCGGCGACGTGAAATCAAGATCTCCGAAGAACTTGACTTCACCCAGCCCCGTGAAGTTTGCATCGCCCCAAGTTTCGATCACTTCGAAGCGAACGTGCGAAGCGATCACCGGATCGAGTTGAAGATTGATCGCATCATAGAAGGTCTGTTGTGATGACCCCCTTTCGATCATGAAGATGCCACGGTCTTCGTAGTTTTCGCCATCGATCGAAGTAAGCAGACGCAACTGCCGAATGCCCCGGTCGGACTCGCTACCGGCGGTGTAGTTCCAGACGTGAATCTTGTTGATCCGTGCCGCTTGCTCGAGTTCGAAAGTCAGTGTCGGCGTAATGTTGAAGTTAGACGTATAACGATTTCCGCTGGCGTTGTTGTGGAACAGGTTGTCTTCGTCGAGGCCGCTTCCGTTGATGACGTTGACAATCGATGCGGCGCCGTTTCCGTTCGATGTTGATGCATTACGGATCGGCAACTCGGCACCGGCTTCCAATACATCGCCGAAGAATTGAACTTCCGCGAGCCCAACGTTTCCTTCGGCACCATGGCTCTCCGTAATCTCGAAACGGACGAAGCGCGCGACCGTTGAATCCAAGGCGAACTTCTCACCTGTGTAGCTATTCGAGCCCGATCCTCGTTCCAGCTCGATCGTCTTCAGTAACTCGTAGTCGACGTTATTCGCAGACGCGTACACCTCAATCGTTTTCGCACCACGGTTCAACGACGGAGAGTGGTTGTAGTTCCAAATTCGCACCGACCCGAGTTGGTACAAATCCTTCAAATCGTACGTAATACTTGGCGCTGCGTCGTCTGCGGCGGATTCCCAATTGGTCCCGCGGACGGTCCCATTGTGAGCGTTATTCTCTTCACGATATCCCGGTCCAAGCGTGCTACCGGCGCGTCTGTCAGGATTCGGATCACTGCTCACGTCTTCAATGAAGACGAACGGCACTTGTGGAGAGGCCTCGGGTGCCACCGTGATGCCTCGGAACTCGACATCGCTCAAGCCACTCGCGGATGCGTTTCCGTGGTTGTCGAGAATTCTCAGCTGAATGAAGCGCGCATCCACCGAATCGAGGTCAAAAATCTGTCCAGTGTAGTCGGTGCGAAAGGGGGCTTCGGCGAGCGAGATGGTTTGAAATAGAGTCAAGTCGTCGGCTAACGCATCACCATCAGTGTCCGGATCTCCCCAGACTTCGATCGTTTTGGCCCCTCGGTTCGTCGTTCGAAATCCGAGGGAAGAGCCCAAGTTGCTGTTGTCGTTCCACAACCGCATCGTTTCCAGTCGTTGGGTCGCTCCCAAGTCGAAGGTGATTTGCGAATCGGTGGGGCCGCCGAAAAAGTTCTCCGCGCCAGTACGCGCGTGACCATCCAGGCCGAGCAATCCGATGCCTTGCAAGCGGCCCGCTCCCAGCAGGGGCGACACATCGCCTCCATTGGATGATTCCACGCGCACGGTCTCGATCAACGGCGCTGACTGCTCTTTGATCTCAGCTTCCGTCAATGGACGCAGTGTGTCACCCGATTCTGCATCGACCGGGTCGCCAACGAAGATGGAAACATTGCCGATGGTTGACTCCGTTCCGTTGGTAACTTCATAGGTGAAGGAGTCCCATCCTTGAAACCAGGGCCAAGGTCTAAACCGAAAGCTGCCGTTGTCATCGACTTCAATCGTTCCACCGATACCCGGTGAGACTTCGCTTATCGAAAGCGGTTGACCGTTCAATTCGATGTCGTTTTCAAGGAGTCCGTCAGCTCCAGAGAAGGCATAAGTTCCGCCGGCAAAGATACCGGTC
>JBCCOI010000639.1:0-4212 GCA_039025515.1 Planctomycetota bacterium | reverse complement strand
GGCAAAGAAGGAACTCGAAGTCCCGATCGGGTGGAAGTGGAGGGAAGAATTCACGGATCTCTCACCACCACCACAGCGGAACCCTGGCAACAACAACAATCCTCGGCCGCCACGTGATGACCAAAAGAGGATGCTGCAAAAAGCTCCCAAGCGTCCCGTTCCAAAGCTCTGAAGCGACCCGCGACGATCGGGTGCCGATGTTCGATTGTAGCTGGCCTCTATGAGGCCGGTGTTCGAGCTCACAAGATCTCCTTCAGCTTAATTCCCGTCGGTTCATTCGCGGACGGCGACGAGCGTCTTAACGGGACTTTCGTTCTCAGCCGGGATGTTGGGATCACGCACTTCGCAGTGATTCCGAAGCTCGTCGACCGTTTTGGGCCCGACACCATGCACGCTCTCCACTTCATTCAATGATTTAAAGCCGCCCATGCTGTTGCGGGCCGCAATGATTCGGTCGGCTGTTACCTTCCCGACCCCGGGCACGAGCTGCAGTTCTTCCGAAGTCGCCGAATTCAGATCGATGGTGAGCCGGTAAGGTCTCGCTGCATCTTTTCCGGCTACCAGCATGCCGACGCCGGCAAAACAGCACAGGGCTATCACGCCTGCGGCAGCAAAAAATGACTGGACGGAGTGATTCAGCAAAACGGGAAGCCCGGAGCTCTCGACATCCGGACGTGCTGATTCGACGGTCTTGCCTTCTCCATCGTCGAATATCGTTTTCGACAGATTATCGCCGGTCGGATCGAACATTGGCGGGTTCCTTATGTGCCCTCAACTTGTCAGCATGCTGGAGGATTCTCGGAAACGCTGCAAGCACCCTGAATGCAATCGGCTGACAGCTTTTCCACATTGGTTTGCCAGCATTTTTCGGTGTGATGCCATGAATGACTACGTGAAGGTCGAAGCGGACGAGCAGTTGGAACGCGATCTTCGGCTGCTTGTGCGATTAGCCATTGCGGAGGACTTGCGGGATGCCGTCGACTGGACCAGCATTTGCGTGGTCGGTGACACAAGTTCGGGAGCTTGCCAGGTAACTCCGCGTTGTGACGGTGTCGCGGCCGGACTCGACTTGTTGCCATGGGTGCTGGACGAATTCGATGCCGACATTCGTTGCGAAGTGCTGGTTAATGATGGAGCTGCGATGGCTTCCGGCGTGCCCGTGGCTCGATTGACCGGCAACGCCCGAGACATTTTGACGGCCGAGCGTGTGATGCTGAATCTGCTCTGTCGTTTATGCGGCGTAGCAACTCAAACGAAGGCATTCGTCCAAGCCATTTCGGGTACAAACGCGTCGGTTTATGACACGCGGAAGACGACACCGGGGATGCGCTTACTTGAAAAGTATGCGGTCGCTTGTGGCGGCGGAAAGAATCACCGTCGCGGACTCTATGACGGCTTTCTGATCAAGGACAACCACTTGCAATTGGGAAGCCGTGACAGCGATCCATTGCCTCCATCCGAAGCGGTCAATGAAGCTTTGCGGTGGCGTGGCGGGCAGTTTGAACGATTGACTGCTCCGCAAATCGTGGAGGTCGAGGTGGACTCCCTGCAGCAGTTACGTGATGTCTTGTCGGCGAACCCAGACATCGTGCTGATCGATAACTTTGACCTTGATGAGATCAAAGCAGCCGTGTCGCTTCGAAACGAGCTGAATTCGGGCGTCGAATTAGAGGTTTCCGGAAACGTCAAGCTCGATACCATCGGTGCGATCGCTGCGACCGGCGTGGAGCGAATAAGCAGTGGGGCATTGATCCATCAAGCGACATGGCTGGACTTGGGCCTGGATTGGTACGACGCAACCGCAACCTAGGGTTTCATTCCCCGGCGGATGTATCAGCCTCCATTGCGTGCCAGCAGCCCCCCATGAATGTCCCAGACAAATCGCGTTCGTCCATCAACGGAAGCCGGCATGCATCGGAGCTGATCGCACCCATCGTGGATGCATTCGCGATCATGGGGTCGCTTTACGCGGTTAAGTGGATCGCGCGAGGAGGAATTGATGACGCGGGGATCGTGTTGGGATTGCTCGCGGTCGTGGTCTTTTTGATTCTCTCTCGGCTTACCGGGCTGTCACAGCTTGGAACGCGGGGAAACGCGGATCAAGAAATCGCGACAATCATGCTGACGTGGTTGGTGACCGCAATGAGCTTGGCCGTCATCGGTTTCGCAACCCGATATGGGCAGATCTTTGCCAGGAGCGTTGTGTTTTCGTGGTGGTGCATCGCTCCAATGTGCATTGCCTTGTCCCGCATGCTGATCCGATTGGTACAGCAGTCGGCCCTTTCCCGCGGCTACGGCGTGCGGCAGGCGGCAATCGCCGGCCTCAATCAATTGGGGCGTCAGACTGCGTCCAATATCGAGTCTGAGCCCGGATTCGGTCTTCGACTCATTGGATTCTTTGACGACCGCAACGAGCAGCGTCCCGAGCAGAGTGTTTCCGACCAAAAGGATCACGCGGAGGAAGAAGACCAGACGGCGCGAGAGATGGAAGGCAACTTATCCGACTTGGTCCAGCGCTGCCGCAAAGGTGAAATCGACACCGTGCTGATTACGTTGCCCATGCGGGCAGAAGACCGAATTCGTTACCTGCTCGATCAACTCAGCGACACGACGGCGTCGGTCTACATTGTGCCAGACTTCTTCGTGTTCGAACTACTGCACTCGAGGTGGACGAATCTCGGCGGTTTGCCGGCGGTCAGTGTCTTTGAAAATCCGCTATTCGGCGTGGATGGACTCATCAAGCGTACGGCAGATGTCGCTTTGGCGATGATCGGATTGCTTGTAGTCGGAGGCCCGATGTTTGCGATCGCGATGCTGATCAAATTCACAAGCAAGGGACCGGTCTTCTTTCGACAAAAGCGTTACGGACTGGATGGAAAGGAGATTCTCGTCTGGAAGTTTCGCTCGATGCGGACCTGTGACAATGGACCCGTGGTGATGCAAGCGACCAAGGACGATCCAAGGATTACTCCCATTGGCCGTATACTGCGTCGAACGAGCCTGGACGAGCTGCCACAGTTGTTTAACGTCCTTGAGGGAACCATGTCATTGGTTGGCCCGCGTCCACATGCAACCGCTCACAACGAGCAATACCGCGGGTTGATTCACGGGTACATGTTGCGGCACAAAGTCAAACCGGGAATCACCGGATTGGCGCAAGTCAACGGCTGTCGGGGCGAGACCGAGACCGTCGAAAAGATGGAACGCCGCGTGAAGTGGGACCACCAGTACATCCGCAGTTGGTCGCCCTGGTTGGATTTCAAAATCCTGCTGAAGACCTTTATGGTCGTGCTCAAGCAAGAAAGCGCTTACTAGCTTTCAGACGATCGGATCATCTTGCCGTTTGCAGCCTGGCAAGCCTGTGCCGTGAGATCGAGCTCACCGACAACTTCACCAGCCAATCACCATGTTGGATTCGATCATCTTTCGAGCGTGCTCAAGATCGCTACCCGTTTCCATTCGATAGAGCCGGATCGCATTGACTTTGTCGCCGGCGGATCGGTTGAGACATTCGCGAGCGACCATGCACGGATCCAGTTTCGTGTTCGTCAACCCGAGCGCACCCTTGGAGATCACCCACGTGTCCCGTGGCCGCTTTGTGAGCCGGACAATCTCGTCGTGTGGATAGGCTTCGTGCGCAACTTCCCTGGCGGCTGCTTCGTCGTTCGCCCAAGTGATAATGATGTGCGAACTGGTTTCGATTTCGAACAGTGGCATGACGTCGACTCCGCGAACGGACTTCCTCGAGATCAAATTGGCCGATGGACGAACGGCTTTATCGATTGATCCCGGTGCCCTTGAGGCAGAGGAAACCGAATCCGACCGCACAAGCCGCAACGACGCCCCAGTGGTAAGTCGTCATTTGATTTGTGTAGGTCATCAGCTCGTTCTTTACGTCCTGTACCCAAAGACTAATTGAGGCGACAAGGGGGGCATTGAATTCCGACGACATCTTTCCGACCTAGCGTGTGTTAATCGTCCCGCGTTTGCAATGAATGCGGCTTCGATCAGCTGCATTCCAACAGAAAAACGCTACGTCCGGCGTGGCGTCGGGCATGCGAATCATTGAAGGATGGTTCGAAAAGTCACCCAGCCGATCACGGAAAATCCTCAAAATGCTCTTAAACCAAGATTTGACACGTCCCCGGCTAAAGAATCCGGCGGGTTCGATCCGAACCATGGACTTGCGGCGGGATCTTGCCCCGATATAAT
>JBCCOI010000638.1:0-4220 GCA_039025515.1 Planctomycetota bacterium | reverse complement strand
TCCCTGTGCTCGGATTCGAACAACCTTTTAGCAATCACAACGCGGGATGGATGGATTTTGGACCTGACGGATTTCTCTACATTGCGTCGGGTGATGGGGGTTCAGGGAACGATCCGCGAAACAACGCACAAGACACGACGAACAATTTGCTTGGAAAGATACTTCGTTTGGATGTCGACCAAGATGACTTTCCGACCGATCCGGATCGAAACTACGGCATCCCGGCCACGAACCCTTTTGTGGGTGAGAGCGGTGACGATGAGATCTGGGCTTACGGCCTGCGCAACCCGTGGCGAAACAGTTTTGATCGTGAAACCGGAGACCTCATCATCGCCGACGTCGGTCAAGGCGAACGCGAAGAAATCAATCTGCAACCGTCAACCAGCCAAGGTGGCGAAAACTACGGCTGGCGGCCTCGCGAGGGAACGATCGCGACACCCAATATCGGCGGCCCACGACCTGATGGAGCGATTGATCCAATCTACGATTACACGCACGGTTCGGGTGCGAATGAAGGATTTTCGGTGACCGGGGGATACGTGTACCGAGGGCCGATCCCGGAGTTGCGAGGACAGTATTTCTTTGCCGATTTTGTAACAGAGAGAATCTGGTCGATTCGTCCAAACGATGACGCCCCCTCCCAGTTCGACGGCACCAACTTCAGTGACTTCACCGATTGGACTTCATTGCTTCTCCCCGATGCGGGCAGCATCTCCGACATCTCGTCTTTCGGTGAGGACAACGACGGGAATCTCTACATTCTTGATCGTCAAGGCGAAGTCTTCGTGATCTCTCAAGGCGCGGATTATCAAGTCACGACGGCGTCGATCACGATTGACGAGGGTGAATCAGCTGGGACGTTTCAGGTCGATGTCCTTGGCGACCGATTTCCAGAACCCAATGAGACGTTTACGGTCAACTTAACTGGTTCGATGGGCGCGGTGATTGGCGATGGAACGGCGACGGGTACGATCCTGAACGACGATGCCCCAGCGGTGAAGCAAGTGAGTTTTGGGGGCGTCGCAGCGGGACGCTCGCAGATCACCGAGATCGTTGTCAATTTCGATTCGGAAGTGTCGATCGATGCGAACACGGACTTGGTTTTTCAGCTTGCCAACCAAACAACCAGCGATTCTGTAGACCTTACACCGACGGTCTCCGTCGTTGACGGTGAGACACTGGCGACTTTGCGTTTCGCGGCCGGCCCATCGACGGAGGTTGGCGTCAACGGAAGCGTGATGCTTGTCGACGGATTCTACGAACTCTCAATTTTGTCTGGTGGAATTCAAGTCGGCGGACTTGCATTGGATGGGGACGGAGACGGCGTGCCCGGCGGCAGCATGGTTTTGGGGCAAAATCGATCGGATGGATTCTTCCGACTGTTCGGTGATCGTGACGGTGATGGCGATGTTGATAGCGATGATCTTGCTCGACTCCGGTCAGCGTTCTCTTCGCAAGTTGGCGATGAGAATTTCGATGCTGCGTTTGATCACAACGATGACGGACGGATAGACGTGATTGACCTGAGCGAATTCCGCCGGCGGTTGGGCCGTTCGATTTAGAGCTTGAGGACTTTCTGGATGAGAACACGCGCGAACGTCGGCGGGTGATTCTCTCGCGGTTGACCCGGTGCCTCCGCTCGTGCCTTGCATCCGGCCCACGGCTAACAAGCAGTGATGTCGTTCAGATGTCGTCGAACCGGCGAGCTCACAGAGCCCACCTACTGACCGCCGGAAGGGGGTTATGCTAGCAGCTCGGTGATGACTTCTCCGCCGAATTGCGAAAGTTGTTTATGTCTTCCGGCGTGATAATAGGTGAGTCGGTTGTCGTCCAACCCGAGTAAATGAAGTAGCGTGACGTGGACGTCTCGAATGTGATGTTTACATTCGACCGCTTCGGCGCCGATCTCGTCCGTTGCACCAATAGCGTGCCCGGCTTTGGTACCGCCGCCGGCGAACCACATCGCCATCGCTTTCGCGTTGTGGTCTCGACCATACGACTTTGATCCACCGCGAAGCCCGTTGTCGGGGGTGCGGCCGAATTCTCCGCACCAAACGACGAGCGTGTCTTTGAGCAAATCACGCTGCTTCAAGTCCTGCAGCAGAGCGGCGATGGGTTGGTCGACGGACTGAATCAGGGATCCATGGGCTCTGGCGATGTAGTCATGGCTGTCCCAGTTCCCCGCGTATGCTTGAACGAAACGCACACCGCTTTCGACGAGTCGACGAGCCAGCAAGCACTTCCGTCCGAATGCATCGGTCTTTGTTTTCCCGATCCCGTATGCCTCCAGCGTCTTCGCATTTTCTCCCGCGAGGTCCAAAACGCCGGGGACTTCGGTTTGCATTCGGTATGCAAGTTCGTAACTGGAGATTCGCGCGTCCAAGTCAGTTCGTCCCGCACGCGCCGCGAGGTGGTGACGGTTGAGTTCCCCGAGTAAGTCGAGATTTCGACGTTGCTGTGTATCGGTGATCTCGGACGGAGGGTCGAGGTTGAGAATCGGACTTCCACTTGCACGGAGCGGAGTTCCCTGAAACGTGGCTGGCAAGAAACCACCGGACCAATTCCCCGCGCCGCCCTGTGGGTAACTGGTTCGCGGCAGAACGACGAATCCCGGTAAGTTCTCGTTGGATGTTCCCAGGCCATAAGTCACCCAAGAACCGATCGCCGGATCACCGCCGAACTGGTTGCCCGTGTTGAGCTGATAGCAAGCCGTTGGATGGTTCACCGAGTCGACGTGTGCACCGCGATAGAAGCAGAGGTCGTCCGCGTGCTTCTGCAAGTTGACCCATTCGGAGCTCATGTCGGCCCCGCACTGACCCGCTTTCGTGAACTCGAAGGGACTCTTGACGAAGTAACGCTTGCCTGATGACATGGCGCTCTCGCGTTCGCCGTTCCGGGTGAAAGCCTTCAAATGTTGTTTGGCGAGTTCCGGTTTCGGATCGAATGTGTCGATGTGTGACGGCCCACCTTCCATCATCAGAAAGATGCAGCGTTTCGCACGGGGCTGGTGATGGAAACCCGTGGCCGAGACGGAACCACTCGCTTGAACACTCTCGCCAGCCATCAGCGACGTCAGCGCGACCGAGCCCAGGCCGGCACCAAGACCGAAGAGTGCCTCACGGCGGGTCGGAGTCGCGAATACCGTCTTTGTGTCTTTGGTGTTCATCGAGTCAGTCCAGGTAGCTAAATTCATTGCTGTTGAATAGCACGAGACAGACATGCGCCAGGCCGCGCGTGCGGGCATCCACTTCTGCGAAATGGAGATCCGCGACGTAATTTTGATAAGCCGGTAAGTGTTCTTCGAACGTGTAAGGTTCGCCCGTCTTCTCCGCCATCACCGTTCTCGACACGACGTCATCAAAGCTGGGCTTTTCGTACGATTTGTCTTGCTCCGCAATCTCGGTGTCGCGCCAGTGCCCGACGAAAGAGTCCACTTCATGCTCGGATGGTTCCCGTCCCAGGGCCAACTCGAAGGCTCGCCGGATGACCGTGCGGCGATTCTTGTTCTCTGGCGTCTCTTTGAGTAGGCGGTCCGCGAATGCGGTGGCCCGATCCAACAATTCTTTGGAGTTGAAAAGTGTGAGTGCTTGTGGCGCGACCGTGGATGTTTCGCGAAGCTCGCACGACTTGTCCGGTCCCGGTTGGTTAAACGACTCGAGAAACGGATCGCGCAAGCCGCGGATCTTCTCGGCATACAGCGTTCGGCGATTGCGTTGCTCCGGTTGCGGGTCCGGTTCATAAACCGAAGCAGCGCCGCCCATGATCTGGCGAGGCTGAAAAGCGACTTCGGGATTGATATCGGGGCGACATGGAACGCCGCCCACTTGTCGATTCAGCTCACCGCTGGCAAACAACATTGCATCGCGAAGTTCTTCGGCGGTCAGCCGCCGTGGCGCGAAGACGGCGTAGCTTGTTCCGAGCGGATCCAAAGTATCAAGTTTGGCTGGATCATGATGGCGAGAGCTACGCCTGTACGCTTCGCTGGTCACGATCAAATGATTCAGTTTTTTGATCGACCAACCGTTGTCGACGAACCAACTCGCAAGAAAATCGAGTAGTTTCGGATGCGTGGGTAAAGCGCCTGTCCCGCCGAAGTTGTTTGGGTTGCCGGCAATACCGCGACCGAAATGCCAGGACCAAACACGATTGACGATGACTCGGGCCGTGAGCGGGTTCTGCGGATCCACGATCCAATTTGCGAGTGCCAGACGGCGTTTGCC
>JBCCOI010000637.1:0-4222 GCA_039025515.1 Planctomycetota bacterium | reverse complement strand
TTGCCTGAGTCGCCGTGTTCGTCGAGACGTTCTGGATCGCGGCCGCACGGTTGAAAATGTGCTCCAACAGTACGAAGCAACCGTCAGACCGATGTTTCATCAGTTTATCGAACCATCAAAATCCTTTGCCGATTTGATCATCCCCGAAGGCGGTGAAAACGAGAGAGCAGCCGACGTCTTGGCGATGTTTCTAGCCAGCCGCCAGTAATCTGTTGGCATCGATCACGCACGGGCCGACGAATACGTCTTTGCGAGTTTGGCTAAACTACGGGTGATCGAGATCATGCCAGCCATTAACCCACCGGAAGACAACCAAGTCTCAATAGGTCGTTCATGTCCACTCCACGCTTCACGCGAGCATGCCGAGCCTTGCTGATCGGCGTCGCCAGTATCATTTCAAGCCACGCTTTCTCCGCTCGTCCGAACATCATCATCATGATGGTCGATGATCTTGGGTGGAATCATATTGGCGTTGGCAATGCGACGATCGGTACGCATGATGCGAAGTACGTCACACCCAATCTCGTAAAACTTGCCGCCTCCGGGACCAGTTTTACTCATGCGTATGCTCAACCGAACTGCGCACCGACTCGGGCCGCGATGTTGAGCGGACAATATTCAGCCAGAGTTCACAACGACGTTTACGTTGTCGACAATTTGAACCGTTTCGGAAAGAACGGCGTCCGCAAGAACGACGCCAGCTTCAGGGGCCCCTCTCAGTCGGAAGATGTTGCGCCCGAGGCGGTCACCATCGCGGAAGCGTTGCGGGCAAACGGATATGCAACGGCACACATCGGAAAGTTCCATGTGGGAGGACACCGTGGTGATTCAACGCTGCCCGAGAACGTCGGCTTTGACATCAACTTGGGCGGCTTTCGGCAAGGCCATCAACCCGTTTGCTTTGCGTCGGAGCAAGGTGGCACGTGGAAGTTTAAGGGAGTGGGTCGAGGCGACTTTGACCGCTTCGCCCCGCCCTATGATGCTTCCTACATTGAGCGACGAGGGCTAGCTGAGAGCCTTGTCGGTTCACCAAAACACATCTCCGATGCGTTGGGTGATGCTCTGGAGGAGACCATCGATCACTTGGCGGCAGCCGACCGTCCCTTCTATCTGCAGTTTCATACCTACGCCGTCCACGGCCCCGTCCGAGCACGCCCGGATTTACGAGCCCGAGCGGCAGCACGATCAAAATCAAAACCCGACTACGTGGGATTCATCTCCGGCGTCGACGAGAATGTGGGCCGCATGCTGTCTTGCTTGGATGACCCGAACGGAGACGGCGATACCAGCGATAGCATCTCCCAAAACACAATCGTCATGTTTACTTCTGACAACGGCGGGACACATGCGAGCAATGCACCATTGAAAGGGCATAAAGGAATGCTGACCGAAGGTGGCATCCGAGTTCCCTTGATCGCATCTTGCCCGGGCGTTATTCCTGAAGGCAAGACAACTGATCGATTGATTCACAGCGTGGACTACTACCCGACTCTACTGGATTTGATCGAAGCGCAGAATCGACCTTCACCCGAAGTTCACGCGCTTGATGGTGTTTCTTTCGCCGGGACGTTACTTGGTCAATCTGATGATCCGAGAAGCGAGCCCGTAGGCTTCCTTTTTCCTGGTTATCTCGACAACCGAGCGACGCCAAGCGTCGTGATGATCGACGATTTGGACGGTCGAGTTTTTAAATTGATTTACGACTACGAGAAGAACGGATACGAACTTTATTGTCTTTCAGATGACCAAGCCGAGCAGAACGAGTGCTCCGAAACGGAGGCTTGGGCGGCCAACAGGCTTTCACGAGCGATGCGTGAATGGCTTTCCAAAGAGGAGAATACTTGGAAACCAAAGTATCCACTTCGCAAACCGAGCGGCGAACCCGCAGGGCCTCCACCACTCTTCGGGGCGACTGCAAGCGCATCGTTCGATTGACACGTATCTTCGGTCAACAAGGAAATGACGCATGAAAGAGTCGCCTCTAAACTCTGGACGAACTCCGTGGCTGTTCACCAAGCGAGTTCTCCGGGTCATGGCGGTGGTTTATCTCGTCATCATTCTGCTCCTCACCTTCTTTGAAAGCCGATTGGTCTTTCCCGGTGCTTATCGACGGCACTACGAACACGATACGACCGGCCCCACGGCTTGGTCGGCAGCTTCGCCCGAGAATCGGACTTCAATTGTTACGGGACACTGGATCGAACATCCATCGGCGAGACACACCGTCATTTTTTTTCATGGCAATGGAACCAACGCCACCCGACAAATCCCATGGGGGCGAAAGCTAAGCCAGGTTTGGAAGGCCAATGTTCTATTGGCGGAGTACCGCAGCTTTACCAACTCGGAAATCACACCGAACGAACGAAACGTGACGGAGGACGCGCTGGCCGCCTTCGACGGGCTCTGCGAGTCAAAAAAGATTCGACCGGAGGACATCATCGTCTATGGCCGATCACTTGGCGGTGGGTGCGCGGCATACGTCGCATCTCGACGCCCCGTTCGGGCGTTGGCATTTGACCGAACCTTCGACTCTGCGGTGAAGGTTGCCGCTGACCGATTCCCATTCGTGCCCGTTCGTTGGCTGATGCGAAACCAATTCGATTCCGTAGCGTGGCTGAGCGAATACAACGGGCCTGTCGTTCAGGTTCATGGAAAGTCGGATCGCGTTGTACCTTTCGAAAACGGAAAGCGACTCCATCAAATGATCGACACGCCCAACAAGCACTTGATCACACTCGAAGCATTCGGGCATTTGGATCCGATGCCGACGGCCGTCCTTGACGAGATGATCGAGTGGCTGGAAGTGAATACTTCCTTAAATTGAATGATCGGTCGTCGAAGACTGTCCGAATGGTGTCTTTTGACCAAGCAGCAGAGAACCGAATCAAAGAAGTGGAAAACCTGTCAGACATCCACCAAGCGAAGGATCAAGTGAGGGACAACTGTGCGACAGTTTCTTTGCAAAAGGACTCCGCCCGGAAGCTTTACCTAGGCCCTGAGACCAGCAGCGGCCTCTTTACCAGGGCCAATAATTTTCCGCGGCGGCTTCATTTCATTGCGGCAATCGCTTTCCGTCGTGCATTATCCTAGAAGATGCTTTCGACGCTCGTTTGCGTCTTCGTTTCGTTCCTGGAGGTTTTTCGCCGATGAATCGCTACCGGATCGCCGTCACACTTTGCCTTGGTCTCACATTCGTGGCGACCACTCCGAATCTCGCTCGTAGTGAAGAATTCGATTTGGGAGCGTTGCAGACGGAGGTACTGGAGACGATTGCGGATGTACGCCCCTCGGTTGTCAACATCTTCGGTGGGGGAACCAGCTTCAGCGGTGTCATCGTCAGTCCTAAAGGACATGTGCTCTCGGTGGCTCACGCAGTCCGGCCGGGCGCGACGTATCGAATCGTTTTACCGGATGGTCAGCGATTTCGCGGGGTCGGTAAGGGCGCAAACGCCCGCGCGGACAGTGCCCTGATCCAAATTGTCGAACCAAGCGATGACTTGCCGTATGTTCCAATGGGTGATTCATCTTCGCTAGTCAAGAATCAACCTTGTTTGGGGCTGAGCTATCCTGGTGGACAGAAGGCCGGCAGGGAACCAGTGGTCCGATTCGGTCGCATCATGAGTGGTGGCCGAAACCGCGGACTCTTTCAATCCTCTTCATTGATGGAACCAGGGGATTCTGGCGGTCCACTTTTTGACCTGAATGGATACGTCATCGGAATTCATTCGCGGATTGGTCGTTCCATGGATCGAAACTACGAGGTCCCCGTCAACATCTATCGTGACTTCTGGAACGAACTCAACAGGGAGCAGTACTTCGAGCAATCGGGGCCACCGATGCCGCGGCTCGGGATTCGATGTCCATGGCCGAGAGATCAACGCAACAGTGATGAGGGCTTGGCAATCATCAACGTTTCGGATGACAGTCGTGCCGAGAAAGCGGGGATCAAGGTCGATGATAAACTCCTGAAGGTATACGATCGTCAGATTGAATCAGTAAACCACCTTCGTGAAGCTCTGATTGCTGCCAGAGATGAGGGGGCCGAAACGATTGAAGTGGAAGTACTCCGCGGCGAGGAATCACTTACCGTCAACGTCGACTTCGACGTCCAACGTGAAGCCGCACCCGAAGTATCACTGCCGGCGGAAGACTATCCGTCTGTCGAGAACGTGACGGCGTATGATGAACTCTCTTCGCTGGGTAAACACCTTGCGGAGCTGGA
>JBCCOI010000636.1:0-4225 GCA_039025515.1 Planctomycetota bacterium | reverse complement strand
TATGAAGACTTGGTCACCGTTGAGAATGATTGATGCTGCGAGAAGAAACGAATCCGCTACCCGACCGAACGATCGCCGAACAGATCGCTGCGAACTACCGTCAAGTGCAGTCGCAAGTTCACCAAGCGTGTCGAGAGGCAGGCCGAGTCCCGTCGGATGTCAAAGTGATCGGAGTTTCAAAGTACGTCGATGCTGCGATGACGCAGTTGCTGGTCGACGCCGGTTGCAGTGACCTCGGTGAAAATCGGCCTCAGGTTTTGTGGCAGAAGGCCGAGTCTCTTCGACTTCCGTCCGAGTTTCGCTGGCACATGATCGGACACGTCCAGACCAACAAGCTGCGACGCCTGTTACGTTTTCGACCGTTGATTCACTCTATCGATAGCGAGCGTCTCTTGCGGGCGATCGACGCGGAGGCTTCTCAACAAGAGACGATCGCTGAAGGTCTGGTCGAGATCAACGTCAGTGGCGAAGACGCAAAGACGGGTATCGATCCCGACGAGGCGCGGCGGCTCTTTGAAACGCTCAACCGCGACGGAGATCAGTTACACAGCGTGCGTATTGGTGGGCTGATGGCGATGGCCGGTTGGAAGACAACGCCAGAAGAAGCCGGCAAGCAGTTCCGCATGCTCGCCACACTTCGCGATGAGTTAGAGCAGACGTACTCACTGGCATTACCCGAGCTATCGATGGGGATGACCAGCGACTTCCGTGAAGCCATTGCGGCGGGAGCCACGATGGTTCGAATCGGCAGCGCTCTCTTTCCGCCAGAGATCCGCAAGCCGCACTGAATTTGAGCTAATAAGACTCCTACTGACGTTCGATCCAGGGGTTGTCGGTGTCGCTGATCGGTACATTCTCGGTCACAAACTTCACGATACCCGGGATGACATCAGGTGCGTTGGTCACAAGCGCCGGTCCACTGAGTGATTGCTTGACCGTCAAGACTTCCAGGCCTTCGGGCTCTCGGCTGGGTGAGAGCCGTTTCTTTTCCACTTCAAACCGTTTGGCGATGCGGTTTGTATCGGACTCTTCCGGCGAACCTTCTCCGGAGACAATCATGATCGGAAGCGACGCGATGTTTCGGTCGGTGATCGCCGGATCGATCTTCAATCCGCGAAGCAGTCGTTTCGGCGAGACCATGACCAGCGACTTGACGTCTTGACCCTGTTTACGGGCTCCGACGCTGGGAAAGCTCCAATCGCGTTGCGCCCAATTCGCCGCGAGTACGCAACCGTCGCGGACGGAGATCACGACGAGTGCATTCAGGTTGAGGTTTTCTTCGTTGTTTTCTTTCTTCAAGAAAGCTTTCACGGACTCGAGATCGAAGAGAACGATTTTCCCGATCTCGCCTTTGTTCATTGTCTTGACGTCGAACTCTTTCTTCTTTCCGCGAGCGTCGATGTACTCTCGTGATCCGCCATGGCCGCGATAGTCGAACGCGAACACGGCACATCCGGCCTTCTGCAGCGAGACGCAGAGCTTGGCATAAACATTGATTTGTCCTTCCCAGCCATGAATCAACATCACCGGGATGGCTTTCTTTCCTCGGTTGCTGCCAAAGTAGAAGCCATTGAGCTTCACACCATCCTTCGTTTCCAGCTCAACCTTCCGCGGTTTTGGCAGCGGAGGCGTTTTGTTGGTTTGCGCACTAACCGGCTCGACGAGGCAAATCGCTACAGTAAACAGGAAAGCAATAAACCAACGTAGCATGACAGTCTCCAGTGTTCGCACAGCAGCCGGATCGGGAAGCGGATTCACACCACATTATGCACCGAAATCCGGCCATGTGTCGAAACACCTCGTGTGTCTTGCCACCGAGGCTGGCGGTCACTCGAGCAGTCGGAGGAATTCGCGCATCCACGCAGGATGCGCGGGCCAGGCGGGTGCTGTTACCAGGTGTCCATCGACGTGAGCCGAATCCATCGTTGCTGCCGGCTCCGCATACTTTCCACCACCGGCGGTCACCTCGAACTGGACGGCTGGGTAACAACTACAGGATTTTCCACTCAGCACACCCGCAGCAGCCAGGATCTGCGGGCCATGGCAAATCGCAGCGATTGGTTTCTTTAAGTCATCGAACTGGCGGACCAACTCGAGGACCTTGCCGTTGAGACGCAGGTATTCGGGAGCCCTCCCGCCAGGAATGACCAAAGCGTCGAACCCGTTTGCCTCCGCTGCTTCGAAGTCGCCGGTGATGGCGAACCGATGTCCGGGCTTTTCGCTGTAGGTTTGATCGCCCTCAAAATCATGGATCGCGGTCGCTACTGAGTCGCCCGGTTGCTTTTCCGGACAAACCGTAACAACTTCGTGCCCCACGGTTTGCAGTATTTGCAGGGGAACCATTGCCTCGTAGTCTTCGACGAAGTCGCCTACGAGCATCAAGATGCGTTTGGACATTAGTGGCGAAGTCTCTCTCGAGGTTTGAATCGTGGCGGAAGCCCCGAAGGCTTGCGGCGTGTTTCATTAACGCCGAAATTGCTGGCGGGTGCCGCTACCCTAAAACTAAGCTATGACAACTCGTCATTGAACTTTTGGCAGTATGACTTCTTGATCAACAGCAACACGACCCGACAACGATGAAAAAACGAACGGAGATTGTAGTGATCGTCGCCTCCCTTTGCGTCGCGAACTTTTGCGCGCGACCGGGAAACGGTCAGGCGATACCAAGAGCAAACACGAGGGCGACGACCGTGGATCCCACCGGGTGGAGCCCGATCGTGTTGCCGACAGGTCCTTATCGACAGCAGATCAAAACCATGCCGATCGAGCACCGACCCGGCCGGCTTTTTCACGTCTACGGCAATGCGATGCGAATGATTGATCAGGCGTCGAAGGGTGATTCGGTACGCCCGCTACGTCAGCTCGTTTTGGGCACGACCCGACTGCGGGGCATTCGAGGTCGGCAGTAGGCTTCGCTCGTGCCTCACATCCGGCCCACGGCTAACAGTTATTTGAGGAAAGGGCATTCCTTCCTTCAGTTGCCGCCCGTTTACGACACGCGGCAGTGGTTCAGGATTTCGGCTGCCGGAGCGCGGTAGCCGACGTAAAACGGGCCGAACTCGGCATACTTTGCGCTGGCTTCATCAAAACGCATCTTGTAGACGATGTCTTTGAGATAGTCGGGATTTCGAGCCCACAGCGTCACCATCCATTCCCAGTCGTCGAGTCCGACACCCACGGTGATCAGTTGCGAAACTTTTCCGGCGAACGCGATTCCGCTCTGAGCATGCTCGGCCATCAATTGGTTTCGATGGCTGAAGGGTTCCGAGAACCAATTCGCGCCCGGGATGCGGCTCTTGTTCATCGGATAAAAGCAAGCGGCGGGCCACTCCGGGAACTCGGGCCGCAAGCGCTGCTCATTCATCATTGGTAATCGTCGCTCGTAGGCAGACACTTTTGCGGTCAGCATGTCCGAGCCGGGTTCGACACCCTCGCGAATCAACCGTTGGCGGTACTCATCAACCGATGGAACGTACTCGCTGATTTCACTGATGCTGATAAAGGACCACACCGGTTGAACGAATTGGCCCAGCGGCGGTGCCACGAGGGCTTGATGAACGGAATCCACCTTCGCCGGGTCGGGGTCCATCGCGACGATCGCGAAATCGGCTTCGTGGCCACTGATCCAGTAGGTGTCAAAACGCTCGGGCCGGGCGTCCCCTTCCGGATGAAGTGCGCTGCGGAACTGAGAGCAACACGCTTCGCTCAGCGGGCTGGCGATCGCTTCTCGACGAAATCGATACAGAAAGTGACCACAATGCCATCCGTTTTCGGGAATCGTGGACGGCTCGGGCAGCTGAGCGTGTGGGTTGGGTCGACCGGCCATGAGGCTTCTGGGCAAGCGGAAACGATTGACTGCTATCTTTCCTGGATAATCATCTCAGTTGATTCGTCGCTTCCCAAGCCCCCCGGCCTAAAAGGCTCTGCTCGGCAGGAATTGATCTCGCATTCGCTAGACGGTGCGTGATAGAAGCAAAACGGGGAGCGGCTAATTTGCGGATCCCGTGTCTTGCGACGTACCCGCGGCGGCTTGAGGGTTTATGGTCGTAACGGTTAATCCGGATGCTCCAGACGCCCCTCAACAGCTCATCTTTTCGTGGCGTCTGCGGCGATACGACACGCATGGCCTCGCTTGTTTTGGCCGTCCCTACAACGCAAGGAAGCAAACGGGATGCAACGACGACACTTTTTCGCTCTAGTCGGCTCTCTCGCCGCCACCGCTGCC
>JBCCOI010000635.1:0-4229 GCA_039025515.1 Planctomycetota bacterium | reverse complement strand
GATTCCAACGAAGCCGCCAGCCCGTGACGCGCCTCGATGGGACCGAACTCATCGACCAGGTTTCGTTCCCAAACCTTCTCGCCGGTCGGTGAAACCGCAACCAAGAGTCCGCCTTCGAAGAAGGTAACGAAGCCGGCTTCGGTTGCGACTGCCGAAGGCGCCGCGCGGCTGACCATCGGGGAGTTCTTATAAGGAGTGGGGTTCGCGACATCGACTTGCCAATTCTTCGACCCGTCGGCGCTGCTAAAGGAAATGACGTGGTAGTTGTCCTTGTTGTCGCCACTTGTTGAAGTCACAACGATTTGATCATGGGCGACGATCGGAGTCGACTGGCCGTATCCTTCGATGTCTGCAGTCCACGCGATGTTTTCCTCGGGCGACCAAGAGGTCGGAAGCTTCAAGTCCGAGGGTAGTTTTCCGCTGTTTTGAAAGCTTCGCCATTCCGTTTCCGCCGCCGGGACCGCAGTTGTGAAAACGAAAACTAATACAGTTCCGCAATAGCGAGCGAAACGATTGAGTTGATGGGCAAACGAGTTCGATGTCATGAGTTCGATATCCTGAGGGCGTTTTTCAGCTGCAATTATCCGGCGGCGGCAAAGAGCGCCATGAAAAACGAAATGTAAACGAAGCCGACGATTCCTCCGACGACCAGTAGCATGATGGGTTCGACCAAAGCTGCCAATCGAGCGATCGTCCCGCTCAACCTTTCTTCGTAGTAGTCCGCCGACTCGCCGAGTACTTCATCGAGACGTCCGGAACTCTCGCCGATCGCAAGAATACGCGGCAACATTGGCGTGAAATTGGCTCGGATTCGTATTGCGTCCGCCAGAGAGCTACCTTCGACGACCATCTCTCTGGCGTCGGAAAGTTGCTCGCTCAACCTTCGGTTCCCGATCAGGTCTTCGACGCTGCGCAGGCCGTCGAGAAGGCTGACCCCGCTCTGGATGAGCGTCTGCAGGTTCCGGCTCAGTGAAGCAGAGGCGGCCGTTCGGAAGACGGGCCCGAGAATCGGAATGTACAGCATCACGCGATCGATCCAGTAACGAGAGGTTTCCCAAAAGAAAAGGAAGATCATCGTTGCGAGTGTGCAAACCGTGGAAACGCCGATCACCGTCGCGTTGTCGTTGAGGAAGGAGGTCACATCGACAAGCAACTGGGTTGATGGTGGCAGTTGTTTGCCGAGCGTCTCCAAGAATCGTTGAATTTTCGGAATGACTCCAAAGACCATGAATAATGTGACGCCGATCCCTGCCAAGAAGACGACGATCGGATAGGCGAGTGCCGTCAGGATTTTGCCTTGAAGCAACCGTCGGCTCCGCACGATATCCGCGGCTCGGCTCATCGTCAGATCCAGTTCACCCGTTTGCTCACCAACGCGTGTCAAGTAAACGGCGACCGACGGAAAATAAGAATGCGCCTGCATCGCTTCGGCCATCGAGGCGCCTTCGAGTACATCGTCGCTAATGTTTGACCAGACACGATGGAGTTCGCGTCTTTCAGCGTTCTCATGAAGAATGCGAGTTGCGTCCAAGAGTGGTACTCCGCTGCGAAGCATCACAGAGGTTTGCCGCAACGACATTTCGACATCGATGGCACGTACCGGAAACCACCATCCCAAGCCCTTGCCCGATCCCGCATCTTCATCGCTTTGGTCGATGTTCAGCACCAACCACTGACGGGATCGGAGTACACCGACCGCGTCTTGGAGTGAGCTTTCCTCAAGCACACCCACTTGCATGCCACCGCTACGATCCCGCGCTTGGAAGTCGAAACGTGGCATCAGTCGCTGTCCCCCGCCACCGGCTTGCTAACGGTATAGGTCTCCGCATCGTAGACTTCGTCGGCGTTCTCAAGTTCCTGACGATACGCTCGACGGCGGGCCATCATCTCCGCGTCGACGCGCACGGACCGTTTGTTCTCGTCCGGCATCATTTGAACTTGTAGATTCCAAACGAGCGGTTGAGGACCGATACCGACGGATATCGCGGGTCGTTGAAAAGCAACGTTGGAAACGACCACGTTGGGGCATGCGTCGACGATGGCTTCTAAGCCGGCGATCATGGATCGATAGTCGCCAACCAGACGGAAGGTTCGCTTGGTCGTTTCTGGTCCATCAAAGTTCCCGACGCGGAGTTGCCGTTGCTGTTCCATCCAGAGGATCGGATTTTCGTCCCGTGGAAAATCGGGAGGCAGGATGATTGGGACATCCGCGACTTCTTCGGAAGCCAGATCAGTCAAAAAGTCACCGAGTTGTTCCGTGGCCGAGTTTAGCGATTGAAGCAGACCCGGCCTTCTCGAGTTACCGGTTGCCGGAAAGCCATCGACAAAGCGTAAACCGGCTTGAGAGAGGATTCGATTAATGTCCTGCTCGGTCGTCAGTTCCATCATCGGCTCAAACTCGGCACGCATCATTTGTCCCGCTTGCCGCCGAACTTTATCGAAGTCGGCTTGGACAGCCGCCAATTCCTCTCGCTTCGTTGCGATCTGCTGGACCACTCCCAGCCTTCGTTCTTCCGGGACCACGTTGGATTTTACCTGCTGCAGTTCCCCGACGAGTCTAATGACCTGTTGCCGGTCCTCGCTCGGCCGAAAGAGACGCAGCGTCGCGTATGAGCCGATGAGGATTGCAGGCGCGATCAACGCGATAAGGAACGGGCTTGTTTGACGATTCTTACTGGCCATCGATTAAACCCCGTCGGTGATCAGGTATTCGAATTCAAATGGACCACCGTCGGCGGTGATGAGCAGTCCTTCTCGTCTGGGCACGCTGATGGAGAGGTTGAGAGGTTCAAGCCTTTGAGCCATTGCTTGCGCAAAATTGATTATCAATTCGGGTCGAAGACTTCGGCCAGTGATCTTTAGGCCATTGTCGTCGTTCTCCACGGCGCTGAGTAGCAACTCGGCCGGTCGTTCCTCTCCAAGGGTGCGCAGGACTTGGGCCATTCGTGATCGATGGATTCCGAGTTGACCGCGGTACTTCGCCACCTGGATTTGTAAATTTCCAAGCTTTTCAGACGTGTCGACAAGCGATTGTTCCAGGTCTCGAAGCTCTTTCTGTTGAGACTGGAATTGGTTAATCGGCACCTGCAATTCCTGTATCTCTTGTTGCAGCGAGCCCACCAACGCGCTGTCGAGCATCCTCGAGAAATGGTAGTGCAGCGCGATGCCGACGATCGATGCCGCAGCGGCGCCCAAAATGATCTGCCGACGCGTCTGCGGCGAGGCTCCCTGACGTACCGGAACGATCACCGGGATGGACTTGGGTCGCTTCAGCGTTCTTGACCAGCCGGCAAGCAGGGCCTGCAGATCCGTCGAATTCCCGAGACTGGCGATGTCTTGATCCGAAGTCGCCGGTGAAAGCGCGTCCTCTTCACTCGCCCCGATTGCGATGCCTGACGAACTCGAGGAGCTCTCAATCGCGGCAATGGCTTGGCCACCTGACTCTGCAAGCAATGTTCCCTCGAGCAGCGTATCACTGGTTGCGTCCAGCACTTCCACAAAAGGTTGCGGTTCGATGCCACCCGCTTCGATGATCTCGCGTGCTGCCACCGTCGATTCGGGAACATCCGGTCGATCAACCAGGAACTGACGTATCAGTGGTCCACGACCTTCCTTGGAAACGATCAACGCAAAGTCATCCCAGACCTCCAATCGAGTCCAGTCGCCGCGTGTTCCTCTAATCGGAAGCGGCAGTCCGCAGGGGTGTGCGACGCCCAGCAATTTCCCGCCGTGATAGGCAATTGCGTCAACTGCTTGGGCGAATCGGGTCGAGTCGATCTGGGAAACCCAAAAGTTGGTTTCTAACGGCGTCGAAGAAATTCGCTCGGTGGATGTCCGCGCGGATGAAGCCGGAATACCCGAAAAAGACTCCGCTTCAAAGGCAAGCATCTGAGCGATTTGTGATCGCTCGATTCGCCGCAGCGAACGGTTTTCAACCGAGACAGGCTGGCTCCAAACTTCGGTCGTGACGACATAAACCTGCCGTTGACGACCGGGCATCGTTGCCAGCAGCGCTTCGATACTCAGACCAATGTCGCCGCTGGCGTCCGCCGGTAAGGTGGTGACACGACCTGTCTTCGGCGAATAACCGATCGCACGCGTCGAAGTGATAAACAGAATCGAGGGTGATGTCATTTGCGAAGGCGGGAGACGGATTCGAAAGGGGCTGTTGAAAGGCTGCTCGAACGATGCGGCATCTAAGGAGTAGGCAACGTAGGAAGAATCAACTC
>JBCCOI010000634.1:0-4230 GCA_039025515.1 Planctomycetota bacterium | reverse complement strand
GTCGACACCACCGGGCGCATTCAGGTGTTTGATGCCGATGGTGAGTGGCTGCGTGCTTGGAAGACCCCCCAAACAGCGAACGGTCGTCCGACGGGCATGGCCATTCAGCACGGCGCGACCCCCGATGAAGATCGCCTTCTTGTCGCCGACACGCACTACTACCGCATGCTTGTCTTCACGCTTGAAGGCAAACGACTGAAGAACCGCGAGATCGGCGGAACTCCGGGACGAAAGGAGGGCGAATTCGCATTTGTCACGGATGCCGTTGTCGACATGGAGGGCAACTACTACATCGGCGAGTACGGTGATTCGGACCGCATTCAGAAGTTTGACCCCGACGGCAACTTTGTTTTGCAATGGGGCGGTACTGGAAGGGAACCCGAGAAGTTTGTTCGTCCGCAAAGCTTGGTCGTCTCGGGGAAGTCGCTCTGGGTTTGCGACGCGTGCAATCACCGCATCCAACGTTTTGACATCAGCGGACCTGAGCCAAAACTGATGGACATTTGGGGCACACCGGGCGGAAGCCCAGGACAGTTTCATTACCCCTACGATCTGGTCGTTCTTCCCGGCGAAGGCGGCGAAGAAGAAGTGTTGGTTTGTGAGTATGGGAACCAGCGAATTCAAAGGCTGACGGCGAAAGGAAAACCGATCGCAATTTGGGGTGCGCCGGGGTTCGAACCGGGGCAGCTTTATCAGCCTTGGGGTCTGGTCGTTGACTCGAAAAGACGAGTTCACGTGATCGACAGCAACAATCACCGAGTCCAGCGGATCTTCATTCCGCAGACACTTCCCGCCTGAGCGACGGGTGCTGCCCAGGGCCTGCAATGGCTTTCTTTCTTTCTTTAAGTCGATTTAGAGAAAAAATGATTGCCTTTGTAGGTTTTAGGATGTAATATTCATTGCACACAACGACGGCGAGCAGGCTCGGGCTCGGCGGCGACCTGTTGTGCAGGGCAGTGACGATCGAACCATCCGTCACCACGCAAGCAACGCGTGACTCACCATTCCTCGCAGGGCTCCGTTTCGGACTCGGCGGCGAAAGCTGCTTCCACTTGGATGAGTGGACGAAACGGAGCCACTTCTCACGAGCCGACTGGATTTGCGGTCGTGTCGCTCGCTCGGGCGATACCGCAGCGATTCACTCCAGGAGGGAATTGGCTTCAGACGGAGGAGACCAATGTTTGGTCCGTCGGAATTCGATTCGGTGCTTCAGCCCCGGAGACTCGGGGGGCAGACTGCGGGCGGTCGACATGATCTGGCCGCGAAACGTGATGCCATCACGGAAGAGATTTTCCCCAAAGGGATAAGTCACTACCGGGGCATCCCCGCATTCGGACTGCTTCAACACGCTGCGGAGCAAATCCCCAGTCGCGATGCGATTGTCTATGGCGAGAAACGCTGGAGCTATCGTGACTTGAATGCGGACTCCGTCCGCGCTGCGGCCATGCTTCAGCGACTCGGCATCGCGCCGGGTGACCGCGTCGGTTTGCTTCTGCCCAATGTTCCCGAATACATCATTGCGGCCAATGCCATCTGGCGGGCCGGTGGAGTGGTCCTTGCGATCAGTCCGTTGATGGTTGCTTCTGAAGTCGAAAAGCTGCTTGAGAAAACGAAGTGCCGATATGTGATCTGCTTGGATCTACTGTCATCGTTGCTTCCCAAAGCAAGTGACGACGTCTTAACGACTCTGCTGGTTTCCATTCGAAAACATCTGCCGGCACACGAACAGCTTGGCTATCTGTTGAAGCGTGGCTATCAGCAACTGACCCATCGCCCCGACCCGGATTCCAACCGCGTTGGCTGGTTCTGGGAGGAAATGGAACATCAGTCTTTGGGGCGTAGAACGGAGGACGCTCCGGCGAACGCTTGGCAGCCGATCTCGATCACACCGGAGTCTGACCCCGCGTACATCTTGCCAACCGGTGGGACGACCGGCGACCCGAAGGCGGTAACGCTCAGTCATCAGAACATGGTGGCCAACGCGTGGCAACAATACGAATGGACACAGCGTTCTTTTGGCGAGGAAACCATGTTGGGTGTCTTGCCGTTCTTCCACAGCTACGGCATGAGCGCAACGGTGATGGGTGGCGCGGCGATGGGAGCGACGTTGGTGCTCCACCATCGATACCAAACCGTTAAAACGATCCAGCTGATCGAGCAGTTTCGGCCGTCCGTATTCCACGCCGTACCGGCAATGCTGGTTGCGATGAACGCTCGACTTCGGGAACGTCCCAGTCAATCGCTCGATTCGATTCGTTGGGTCATTTCCGGCGGGGCTCCGCTCGAGGAATCCGTGGCTCGAGAGTTCACCAAACACTGTGCCGGAGATCACTGTGCTGAAGATCACTGTGCTGAAGATCACTGTGCTGAAGATCACTGTGCTGAAGATCACTGTGCCGGTGATCACAACGATGAGAGTCAGGGACCGCAGGTTGTGGAGGGTTACGGACTGAGCGAAGCATCTCCTGTAACGCACGTCGGACACCTGTTTGATCGCCCGCAGTACGGACGCATCGGACTGCCACTGCCGGAAACCGATTGCCGAGTCGTCTCGCATGACCAGCAAGGTAGGACAATCGATGTTGACGACGGAGAAGTTGGTGAACTGCTGGTCCGAGGCCCACAGTGCATGCTGGGCTACTGGAACGATCCCACGTCGACTCGGAACGTGATGGTGGACGGGTGGCTCCATACCGGTGATCTGGCGATGCGACACCCCGATGGCTGGTACAGCATCGTCGGTCGAAGCAAGGACCTCATCATCACATCCGGCTTTAACGTCTATCCGAGCGACGTGGAGGCTGCGCTCTGCGAATGCGAACAGATTGCCGATGCGTGCGTCGTCGGCTTTCCAGACAAAGAACGTGGTGAACTCGTTCACGCTTTCATCGTCACCGAAGGTAATCAACCGATGGATGTCGATGCGATCGAACAACACTGTCGTTCGTCGCTTTCAGCCCACAAGAGACCACGGAAATACACGCACTACGTCGGTGAGTTACCAAGGAACTTTCTCGGCAAACTGATTCGACGCCAATTGCGTGAAAGCAACCCATGTGAAACGGAGGCAGTGTCATGAGTATTCGAAAACCACTCGCCGTCGTTGCAGGACGGCGCACACCGATGGCGAAAGCCTTCACAAAACTCGCGGACGTCAACGCGGTGACTTTGGGAACGCACGCCGTCAACGCGACCGTTCAGGAAGCGGCCAAACAAGCCGATCGTCTTTCCATCAGTGAAATCGATGAACTGGTGATGGGAAACGTTGCGGGACCTCCGGACGCCGCGAACATTGCAAGGGTGATCGCATTGACGGCGGGCATGCCCGATTCACGCGTCGCCCACACGGTAAATCGAAACTGCGCCTCAGGCATGGAGTCCATCCTTTCGGCTTGGGATTCAATCGAGTCTGGAAGGTCAAATTTGGTCATCGCTGGTGGGACAGAGTCGATGTCCGACATTCCGATGCTCTTCCATCAAGATGCCGCGAAAGTCTGGATGCGTTTGGCCCGCAGTAAAACCATGATGCAAAAACTGCGTTGCCTCGCTGCCTTCCGTCCAAAGCACTTCAAACCCGTCATCGGTGTCCAACTCGGACTGACCGATCCCGTCTCGGGCTTGAATATGGGGCAGACCGCCGAAGTTCTGGCTAAAGAGTTCTCGATCAGCCGCGATGAGCAAGATGCCTTCGCCGTGGAAAGTCACCGACGAGCCGCAGAAGCCAGAGAACGTTGTTTCCTCTCCGGTGAGGTCGCGCCGATTGAAAATCGAATGGAGAAGGACAACGGTCCGCGTGAGCAACAATCGATGGAGCAACTGGCTCGTTTGCGTCCCATTTTCGAGAAAGGCGGAACCGTTACACCCGGAAACAGCTGCCCGCTGACCGATGGTGCTGCGACATTGCTGTTAACGGATCTCGATCACGGCAAACGCTTTGCGGAACCGCTCGGTTACATCACGCACCTGTCGGTGGCGGGCTGCGATCCGCGACGGATGGGGCTCGGCCCCGTTTATGCAACTGCCAAGCTTCTTCGGGAGACCGGTTATTCGCTGAACGACTTCGATCTGATCGAACTCAATGAAGCGTTCGCGGCACAGGTGATCGCCTGCAAGCGAGCTTTCGAATCTACCGAGTTCGCAAGAAAGGAACTCGATCGTGACCGACCGCTCGGAACGATCGACGAGAGAAAGCTGAATCCGAATGGAGGTGCGATCGCACTAGGACATCCC
>JBCCOI010000633.1:0-4238 GCA_039025515.1 Planctomycetota bacterium | reverse complement strand
GTTTGGGGCATGATCTTGAAGACTTCGTTGGGAGAACGGTTGGTCTATCGCGGCGATTTTGCGCTCGGCACCTTAATGCGGTTCTTGCCGATCATCACGCAGATCTTTCTTTGGTACGCCGTCTTTGACGCGATCGGAGCTGCGGAAGGAAACGATGACACGACGATCGGCGGTTTTCGCTTTCACGATATGGTCGCGTATTACTTGCTGACCATGATCGCACGAGCGTTTTCGAGCATGCCCGGGCTAGCCTCAGGGATCGCGCAGCAGATTCGTGAAGGTGAGATCAAGCGCTATCTCATCCAGCCGCTGGATCTGATCGCGTTCCTGCTGCTCACGCGAGTCGCACACAAACTCGCCTACTACGCGATTGCGATTGCTCCGTTCGCACTCGTGTTTTTTCTCGCGCGAGACTACTTCGTGGACGGATGGCCCAGTGCCCCCGTCTTCATTGCATTTTGCGGATCGTTGGTGATGGGATTTCTGATCGGCTTCTTCTTGGAGGCTGCCATCGGCATGATCGGCTTTTGGTTCCTCGAAGTGACATCGCTGTTGTTCGTCGTGATGCTCTTCAGCTTCTTTCTGTCGGGCCACATGTTTCCGCTTACGATGTTGCCTGACGGCGTCGAGCAAGTCGTTCGGTTCTTGCCATTTAAGTATTTGGCGTTCTTCCCCGCCGCGATATTCCTGGGAAAGATCCCGGAGGAAGAGTTGGCGATGGAGATGTGCATCGAAGCGGCTTGGCTGGTGTTCTTTATCGTGTTGTGCAGGATGGCCTACGCGCGTGGCGTACGTCGCTATAGCGGTTACGGGGGCTGAGGTGATGGCGGAGTTCACTCGATACCTGAAAGTGTTCCTGACGTTCGCGCGAAACAGTCTGATTCGCGATATGACGTTTCGAACCAACTTCCTTCTGCAGTGCGTGAGCAGTCTGGGATGGACGGCGATGAATGTCGGCTTCTATTTGATCATTTTTGAGCACACCGGGTCGATCGGAAGCGACACCGGATGGGACCGCGACCGTTTCTTTCTTTTCATCGCGACGACTTGGTTGATCAACTCGCTTGTCCAGGCATTCTTCATGCCGAACGCGCAGGAGTTCAGCGAGATGATTCGAACGGGCGGTCTCGACTTCGCATTGCTGAAACCGATCGATACGCAGTTCCTGATTTCTTTTCGCCGCGTCGACTGGAGTCAACTGTCGAATTTCTTTGCGGGCGGCGTAATCGGAATCGTCTCGCTTTGGAATCTCGCCCATCACGAAACCAATCCGATGGTTCCGACGATCGGTTCAGTGCTGTTGTATCTCGTGTTTCTGGTCTGCGGTATTTTGATGATGTACAGCCTGATGATCATGCTGAGTGCAACCAGCGTTTGGTTGGGAAGAAATCAGTCGCTGTATAACTTTTGGTTTTACATCACCAACTTCAGTCGATATCCGATGGAGATTTACGATCGCAAATGGGGGAAGCCTCTCTACAGTCTCTTCACCTATGTGATTCCAATCTTGTTGGTGGTGAATGTACCGGCACGTATCTTGGCAAAGCCACTCTCTCCACGCGAAGGTTGGGAATGGTGGATTGTGCTGTGGGCAGCGGTCGCAACGATCTTGAGCGTTGCGGCGAGCCGTTGGCTCTTCCGACGAAGCTTGCTCAGCTATCGTAGCGCAAGCTCCTGACGAGGAATTCCCTCAGGAAATAGCAGGCGTACACCCAATAGTGAGCGAAGGTTGTGGGTTAAGAAGTATTAACAAAGTCTTGTTTGTCGTCGCCCGCCCACGCAAAGTCCGATGCAGCACCAACCCCTGGAGACGCAAAAGTACCTGGTCGACCGTTCGCGCGACCCCCTGCTTCGAAGGCTGAATCGAAAACGATGGACGCCGTGGCAGGTTCGACGATTCCTCGTCAAGATTGTCTTGGTGGTTGGGTTGATGCTCGGTGGCGTTTTTTTGATCTGCGGTGACGATAGCAGCGGCGGTTATCAAGATGGGCGTTGGATGAAGTTCGTTCAGGCTATCAAAGCGATGGTCGGTGAGCTGAATCAAACCGACAGAGTGATGAACTCGATTTAGTTTCGCTTTTCTCAGTCTCCCGAGAAGGGCTCGACATGAAGATGGACGTAACGCACACGCGGCATCTTAGCCAAGAGTCGGTCTTTCACTTCGTGTCCGGTCTGGTGTCCTTTGGCGACAGTCATCTCGGCATCGACCTGCAGATGGATTTCGACGAAGTATTCGAGACCACTCTTTCGCACGCGTAGTTTTTCGACGGCAAGGACGTCTGCCACTTCGCTTGCGATCTGACGAGCTTGTTGGATGACTTCCGGCGATGCCTGCATGTCCATCAGCTCGGTCGCGATCCGCAAGAACATCTTCGTGCTGGCGACCATCAGCAGGATGCAAACGCAGAGTGCGGTGATGGGATCAACGTAAGGTGCAAATGCGCCGAGATAGGGAGCCACAAAAAGGCTGATTGCAATCCCGCCGGACGCAATGGCGTCCATCCGATGGTCGAGGGCCGTTGCTTGCAGAGCGGAGGATCCAAGGCGTCTCGCGACGCGCGACGTGTACTGAAAGGTGATTTCTTTGACGATGCCGCAAGCGGCCGCGATCACGGCGGCGAATGCGCTGGGGACGCTGGAAGCGTTCCAGATTCCGTGACAAGATTCCACGGCCAGGACGCTTGCACCGAAGAAGACCAAGAGGGCGACGCCGAACCCGGCAAGTGATTCAGCTTTCGTGTGTCCATAGGGATGGTCTTCGTCTTCCTCCCGCTCCGCGATGTGTAACGCAGTCCGCACGGCGAGCGAACTTGCGATGTCGCCGATGGAGTTCACGGCGTCGGCAATCAGCGCCGTACTCCATAGCAGAACGCCGCCGACCAGCTTGACGGTGACGAGCACCAAGTTGACGCCCAGCCCCCAGAGTGCGGCACGCTTTGCGTCGACGTAGACGCGGTCGCGGATGGCTACGGAGGCTTCGTCTTTGGGAGGGCTCACCGACACGATGCGTCGGCTCCTGTTCCGCTACTCTCGTTTGGGGACGTCATCGGCAGTCGGTTCTTGAAGACGCTGCTCGGTTTCTTCCGTATCCTCGCCGTCATCGGTTGGTTCCGGCACTGGGATGAGGATCAGCCGAACCGGGGTGTCGAGTTCAGGAATCTTGCTTTCGAATGTTTCAAATCTAAGTGCACCGGCGTCGGCGCTACTCGGGATCGCAACGTCCATCATCGCGCTGCTGAAGTTGGACACGCAGATCATGTCACCTGAGTCAGCTTGGTAGTACTCTCGTTTGTCTTGGGGATCCTGCCAGAATCCGCTACCCGCGAAGACCCACTCGACGGTCATCGCCTTTTGGGTTTCCAGATCCTTAATCCACTGTCGTGCGTCGACAGCTTTGAACTCACCTTCTTCGTCGTACCAGCAGACGTAGGTTCGAACCACTTGACCGGTCGGCGGTAGGAACTCGGGGCGGAATCGAACGGGAGTCCCGGGGTTGGCGCCGATCGCGAGCAGCGCCGTGTGGACTTCGCGTGACTTTGCCAAAGCCGCGATGATCGACTCGTGCTCCTTGGTACCTACGGGACACGCGAGCATCTCGAGCGGACCGCGATTCATCGTCACGTAGCCGTCGATGTAGACGCGATGTTTTGAAGGATCCACCCATAGCCGACCAGACTTTGTCAGTGCTTTTGCACCCGGTGGCGGCAAAAAAGCTTTCAGTGCAAGTTCCTCGCCGATCGGTTTGTCGTAAACGAAATCGGGTAGGCCGTCGCCATCTTCATCAAGGATTGGAGCCTCAGACTCACCGGTTTCGGGAGGCTTTGGCAGCGTCGTCTGATCGATTGCTGTCTTGGAAGACCCCGCGTCGGCGACCGTCTCTGAGTCAGCGCTCGGTGACATCGCCGACGGGTCGGGTTCAGACTCGGTTGCGTCCGTGACTTCTTGGTCTGTCGTGACTTCCGTTGTCGTAACTGCTGGTGAATCCTCTTCGGCGACCGTTTCGGGATCGCTGGGCTGGCACCCGAGTCCCAACAGCAGGAAGCAGCATCCCAACGCGGTCAAAATTGCTTCGCCGCGACGGATTTTTCGTCGGCCGTTGGCCCACGGTGTGGGGTTCCGTTCTGCAAACCAAAGAGTTCGCGTGTTCATTGCAGATGACTCGTGTTTGAGATGGCCGGGGGGCACATGAGCGTAAAAGCGATGGAAGCAAAGCTGTGTGGCAACTTTCGGGCCACTCG
>JBCCOI010000632.1:0-4258 GCA_039025515.1 Planctomycetota bacterium | reverse complement strand
AGTTTGTGAAGTGGGACGACCGTGGACTGGCCACGATCAAGTTGCCTGCCGCCGTGATTGGAAACAATCAAGCCATCCACGCCATGTTTCACCGCGACTTCGGCGTCTTCCGGATTGACGATTCCTTTGACGACGAGGTTGCCCTTCCATTGATCACGAATGGGCGCGATTTTGGACTCGGTCAGACGCCCCGAAAACGTCTTATTCATGAACAGTCCCAAGTGTTTCATCGTCAAACCCTTGGGGATGTACGGCTTCATTGTTCGAAACTCGGGCTTCCCGGCAACCAATTGCCCAAACGCCCAACTCGGACTCAAACACATCTGCAAGATGTTTCGAGGTGACATTCGAGGTGGTATCGAAAGGCCGTTTCGAATCTCTTTCGGACGATAGGCGAACGTCGGTGTGTCGGCCAGTATCACCAACGTTCGGCAACCAGCTTCCCAAGCCCGTTCCAGTAGTTTGTCTCGAAGCTCGTTCTCGGCTGGATGGTAAAGCTGAAACCAGAACCGCCCGCGAGTGATCTTCGAGACTTCCTCAATGCTGGCCGTGCTGACTGTCGAAAGCGTGAACGGCACATTGTGGTCGACCGCTGACTGCGCGAGATACTCGCATGCTTTGGGCCACATCAAACCTTGCAGTCCGACCGGAGCGACGCCAAACGGAGCGTCATAAGTCTCACCAAAAAGCTCGGTCGTCTGGTCCGCACCATCGAAATCCCGGAGGTACCAAGGACGCAATTGGACCTTACGAATGTCGCTGTTGTTTCGCGCTAAGTTGACTTCCGAAAAACAACCGGCGGCGAGATAGTCGTAAGCAAACGCCGGCATTCGCGACTTGGCTTTCGCGCGAAGGTGCTCGACGGAAGGGTACTCGGAATTGAAATACGATTGCATGGAGTCGAGGGAGCCCGGGCAACAGAGCATGAGGAACATCATTGGCGAACAACGGATGATAGCCCAATCGACACGCTTGCACCAAGCCGACGCGAGATTGGATCTGCCAAAAGCGGCAGGGCATCAAGCGAATGGAGCCTTTAATCTCGTCGTCCCGCGAGCCATTTCAACACGAGACGTCCGAACAGGCCCGCCGCAAGAAACAGCTCGAGCGGAATCACGTAGCTAGCGAAGTGGTTGCGATCCCAGTAGCTGACGGGACTCGCGAATCGGTAGCTCCAATTGAGCGGCCAGAAAACGAGCGGGCCGTCATCGTGATGAACAGGAATGTCCACGGCTGTATGGAGCATGCATGACGCAAAAAACCAGGTCCACCATGAGTTCGAGAATCCGGCACTTCCCTTTCTCCAGTACACCAACAATAGACACATCAGCAGCATCGTTGGCGAATGCAAACAGTTGTGCAATGAGATCCAAATCGGATCGTTGTAGAACAAGTTGCCAAACATGTGACGGGCAATCCCATCCCATTCACGGCCTTCCCACCAGCGGAAGTAAGCCAACCCTCCGAAAGAAAGAAAGTACAGTGGAATATCAGGTGCAATCGCCCCTAACAACACGGCACTGGCCGGGAAACGGTCGCGTTTGAGCGACTTCGCAGTCGTCCAGTTGATCAGCAGGTGTGTCGGCGTGTTCAGATTTCTCTTGGTCGCTTCACAGGTGCATCGTGGCGGAGAATGATCCGTCCCAATTAGTTTACAGCGACCGCAACCACCGCGTCGGCACTCGTTGTGAACAGCAACGGGACAGTAAGTCTACATGAAAAAAACAACCCCAAACGCGAGCGAGTCACGTTTGAGGTTGTCTCTACCTGATGCGTTTCTGCGGCTTGGGGCTAAAACCGCGCGGTCATCGCATCGAGGGTTCTCGAATCCAGTTCATCATCCTCTTGGTTCAGTCCCTCGGCAAAGACCTGATCAACACCGCTGGTCTCACCAACGCCATGAACCCGTTCGGCCTCCGCACCCGACGAAAGGGACTCACCGAGGAAGTTGATGATTCGAAGTGCATCCGTTGCGGAAAGCAATCCATCGCCGTTGACATCGATAAAGTTCAGCAAGGTCGTCGCGATCTCGCTGAGCAATCCACTGCCGGATTGACTGAGAGCGTTGATCACCAATAACGCATCGACGGGGCTGGTCCTACCGTCATCGTTGACATCGGTGGGCTCATCCAAGTTCTGGAAATTTCGATCAACCGAGGATCCTTCGGAGTCGCCCGAGTCATCGTCGTCGTCCATGCCATCGGTGTCTTCGTCCGCTCCGTCGTCGAAGTCGTCATTTTCGTCGCAGTCATGGTCTCCTTCGTCGTCACCGTCGCCGGTCGATCCATCTCCATCGTCTGAGTCTCCATCGTCTGAATCTCCGTCGTTGTCTCCCGCGTCGGAATCATCACCTTCGTCCGTGTCGTCCTCGTCAGTGTCATCTCCGTCTTCCGACTCGTCATCTCCGTCACCGGAGTCCTTGTCTCCGTCTTCGCCGTCCCCATCCTGGGCGTCTCCGTCGTCGCCGTCCCCTTCACCGTTGTCGTCATCCCCGTCGTCACCCGAGTCTCCGTCGCCGTCCCCGTCATCATCGGAGTCTCCATCCGCATCGCCATCGTCTTCGTCGCCGACATCGGATTCATCATCGTCTGAGTCATCGTCTGAGTCATCGTCGCAGTCCTCGTCCCCTTCGTCGTCGTCACCGATCGGGTCGGAGTCCTCGTCCTCATCACCCTCGTCGCCGGAGTCTCCTTCATCGTCATCGGAATCTCCATCCTCATCTCCACCATCTGAATCATCATCGCAGTGATCGTCTTCATCTCCTTCTTCGTCACCCGGATCTGATCCGGAATCATCGTCGTCTTCATCGCCGATGTCCGAATCATCATCGTCGTCGGTGTCATCGCCGTCTTCGTCGCCTCCTGGATCTGAGTCGGAGTCATCGTCGTCTTCATCACCCATGTCCGAGTCGTCATCGGAGTCGTCATCGCCGTCTTCATTGCCTCCTGGATCTAAGCCCGAATCATCGTCGCCATCGCCCATGTCTGAGTCGTCATCGTCACCGGTGTCATCGCAACGATGGTTTTCGCCCTCGCCTTCGCCACCCTGATCATTCTCGATTTCCTGAATCGATGTGATACCGTCCGTGTCATCTTGTGACGAATCAAACGTACCGACTTCGGGCACTTCACCCTCCGCTGCACTCACGGACATCAGATCGCCGGCGAGCAGTTGCCGTGTCTCCAACCCCTGGAGCAGCAATCTTCGTTTCATGCGGCGGCAGCGCCGCTTTCCACGTTGAACGATTTTTTGGTTTCGGCCGACCAGTTGATTGATCCACGAATTGGACATGAGGTGAACTCCAGGAACGTCGTTGAGTAGAAGGGAAGCCGCAGCCGATCGCGTTTGCCATCGTCCGCGAAATCTTCCTTGGGCCGGCTAGCGAACTTCTAACAGCGGAAACCGGAAAAAGTTGACAAACTTGTGATCACGCACCCCACCGACGTAAAGTGGAGATGGCGTGCGGTTGTTCATCGCTTTGGCGTTCCCGGCAATCCGGCATTCTTCATCGCGTCAGTTCGCATTTTCCCCTTCGATTGAGGACGCCCCATTGGTCCAACCCACGCGTGCCAGCCTGCTTATCCGGCTCCGCGATTCCGCGGATACGGATGCGTGGAATGAGTTCGCGGAGATCTACGGACCGATGATTTTCGGTTTCGCACGCCGCGGCGGCATGCAGGAGTCCGACGCGGCAGATTTGGTCCAGGAGGTGATGAAGGAGGTCGCGAGCTCGATCAAACGCTTCGACTACAATCCCGAGCTGGGTCGGTTTCGAAGTTGGCTTTTCCGAATTGCTAAACGAACGATGGGACACATCCATCGTCGACAGATCCGCCAACCGAAAGGTACTGGTGACACTGGTGTTGTTCAGCAACTTCACAACGTGTCCACTCCGATTGACACTTTAGAATCCGCCTGGAACGAAGAGTACGAACGCCAAATCCTCCACTGGGCTGCAGACAAAATCCGCGATAGGTTCGAAGAGACGACTTGGATGGCGTTTTGGATGACCGCCGTCGAAGGGGTCTCCGCGCAACACGCCGCCGACGAGTTGGGGCTGAGCATCGGCTCGGTCTACGTTGCAAAGAATCGTGTCTTGAAACGGCTGAAACAGAAAGTGCGGGAAATCGATGACAGCCAATGATGTCTGCCCCGACCCCGGGACGCTTGCAAAGCTGATTGCGGGAGAACTGAGCCCCGACTTGGAAGCAAAATGGGTGCGCCACATCGATGGATGCCTTCTTTGCCAGCGCGAATT
>JBCCOI010000631.1:0-4258 GCA_039025515.1 Planctomycetota bacterium | reverse complement strand
CCGGTCTCGCCCTCATCGCAACTCTGACGAGCGCCGGTCTCGCGTCGGCTCAGTATCCGCTATCTGGTTCGTATCCCATCAGTGAGAAGAAAAGCGAAACAGAGTCGATGAGCGAAGCGGCCGAGGAAGACCGTCTCTTCGACTCAACCCCAACACCCTCCATCTTCCAGTCTCGGTTCGAGCGTCCACGCATGATCGATGCGAAGCCGCAAGTGCTCGCGGACGATGTTGCCAGCTCTTCTGACATGGACAGCAAGCCCACCGCTGCGGAGATTCGCCAAGCTCGCGCCCAGTACCGCTCGCAGCAGCGTGTCGCTCGGATGGAACGCAACCTTTGGGCGGGCTATGAGCCACTGCGACCAAACTGGAATACGATTCCAATGATGAGTAGCCGATACGCGACGCGACACACGATTGTCGTTCCGATCTACGTATTCGCCCGCTGAAAAGCAGCACCTTGAGCATGCAACGAAAGGCACACGGCCCAATCATGGTTCGTGTGCCTTTTCTGGTTCTTGTCTGCAGATTGTCTTGATCGGTTGATCATTCTTGAGTCGAAACGATGGAAGTCGTGAGAAAGCTCGAGTGCTCGCGCGAAAGTTATCGAGATCGACGAATACGAGCGTTGTGCTTAACGTGAGTTCTCTGACAGTCGGATCAAACAGGTCGAACGAGCAAACTGAAAGTCAGCCACTCGGTGTGACCAGCACAGCGAGGCCGGTCCGATAGCTTTCAGGTAGAGAAGGAACAGTGAACCCGGTCCGGCCTCAAAGAGGCCGACTACAGCGATCACTACAACGAATCACGCCCTACGCATTGACCTCGACGATGGATAAAGAGATCAACGTTCTGGCCTTGGTAAAAGGCGACGAGAAGTTCATCTTCTTGTTCGATGACAGCAACCGTGATCAGACGTTGCGTCAAATCGCGCGGTATGCCGCAAATCCTGAGCTCGACTTCTCGTGGTACGACGCCGCGATGCTGAGCCGAAAGATCCGTGAAGCTGTGCCTTGTGAGGATGACCTCTTGATCGACAGCGAGATGGACAACCTGTCGATCGAAGACTTCCACTGAACAACCGCGGAGATGAGGTGTCTTCGGATCATTCATGAACTCTGCGATCGCACAATTCCTTCGCTACTTGGTCTCCGAACGAAACGCGTCGGATCTCACCATCAAATCCTACCGCGAAGATCTCTTCTCGTTCGTTGAGTGGGTTCAGGACTCGCGTGGAAAGATCCCACGACCGAACGAATTCGGGCCGCAAGATCTCCGTGCATTTCAAGCGGCTTTGCAGCAAGCCGAGTACGCTCGTTCGAGCATCGCAAGAAAGCTGGCTGCGCTGCGAAGCTTTTTCAAGTTCGCGATGAGGGAAGGACTGGCGTCCGACAATCCGGCCAAACCTCTACGGAACCCGAGACGTCAACGCAAGCTCCCCAATGTGCTCAGTGACGATGACATCGGGCGTCTGTTGACCGCACCTGCCGCAGGAACGGTGGATGGACTACGAGACCGTGCGATTCTTGAAACGATTTATTCTGCCGGACTTCGTGTCAGCGAACTCGTGTCGCTTTCTGACGGTGATTTAGATCGAAAGGAGCAGGTGATTCGCGTCCGCGGTAAAGGAAAGAAAGAGCGTATTTGCCCGCTGGGTTCTTTCGCGATCAAGGCAATCGATGCCTACGCCGCGAAAAGATCGCGAAGTGACGAGTCGAACGCTCTGGGTCGCCAAGCGCCGGTGTTCGTCAATCGGTTTGGCAATCGACTGACGACGCGGAGCATCGGACGCATGCTGGAGAAACACCTGTTGGCGGCAGAGCTGGACCGTTCGATCAGTCCACACACGCTTCGACATTCCTTTGCGACACACCTCTTGGACCGTGGGGCGGACATCCGCAGCGTTCAAGAGTTGCTGGGTCACAAGAGTCTCGCAACGACGCAAATTTACACCCACGTCAGCGCAGCCAGCCTGCGACAGGCTTACGAGAAGGCGCATCCACGGGCGAAATAGAGTTGCCGACGACCAAGCCCGAGTTTCCTAGATCCCACGCAGACTAACGGCGTCGATCTCTTCATAGCTTGCCGAGTGATCCGTATCGATCGTGATGCGAATCGCGTCGGCTTGGAACGTCGTCAGCGACCAAGACATCTCGAAATCGACGGGCAGACCGGAAGAACTGTTGTCGGTTCCAAACGGCATGGCGTGGAATTCCCCAGTCGCGGAATCTCGCAGCTCAACAATCCGTACAAATCCGTTGCCGAACGTTTGCCGAATCATCGCACCGGAAGAGTAGACAGGAGTGTCAAATCCAAGCGTGATCGATTGCATACCAGCATTTGCATACCGCGGCGCCCAAGCCGTTCTAGCGTCACCGTACTCGAACGTGTTGGGGGCACCCAATGCATCCGATGCCGACCATCCGAACGGACTGTACTGAGAAGTGAAATCAATCACGCTGGCGGCAAACTGTTCGAGTTGTAGATTGAACTGTCCGGAATAAACGTCGTCGAGCGATTCCCCGTTTACCCCATCACGATCCTGATCCATCGGATTGCCGGAAAGGTCGAAGATCCCTGGACCAACCTGGAATGAATAGGCGCCAAAATCCTCCAGCGGGTCAAACTCGATTCGCATCCGCTGTCCGTTGACGACGCTTACGGAGTTCACTTCGACGGCTCCATTTGGACCAACGAAGGAAACAACGTCACCGACATCTACGCTGGATGCATCGATCGTTTCGTCAAACGTCACTTCTATAGCACTCAAGGGTGATGACGCCGATGCGGACGGATTCGTTGATAGCACGTGAGGACCCGTGAAATCCGGCGCGATGACACCGCGCAGCTGCACGGCATCAATTTCTTCGAAACTGAACGAGTGAGACGTGTCTACCGAGATTCGCAATGCGTCAACGGGGAACTGCGTCATCGACCAATCAACAACGAAGTCAACGGGGGCTCCGGGTTGGCTGTCATCCACACCGTCGAATAGCAACACAAAGGTCCCCGTGTCAGCATCCCGTGCCTCAATTGTGTGTACGAAGCCGTTGCCGAACGTTTGCCTGACGACTGCACCGGTCGACAAGACTGCATCGTCGAACCCAAGCGTCAGATACTCGGTGCCGCCGGATGCGACCGATGGTGCCCACGCGGTTCTCGCATCACCATACGTGAGCGTATCGGGCGTTCCCAACGCTTGCTCGGCGGACCAAGACGTTGCGCTGTATTGCGAGCTGAAATCGATCACCGAGGATGCGTATTGCCAAAGTTCAAGGGCAAATGCCAGCTCAAAGACATCCGTTTGGTCTGTCACTCCGTCGGAATTTTGATCCATCGAGTTGCCAGCCAAATCTTGAATTCCGGGCCCGATCGACACGGAGTAGTCACCCCATTCCCTCTGCTCGGTAAAACCGAGCCGGAATCGACTTTCGGACACCGGCGTGATCGACTGGATCGGAACGACACCGTTTGGTGTCGTCAATGTGGAGAGATCGTCGAGAGTGAAGGACGACGCATCGATTGATTCGCTGAAAGCGACCTCGATGTGGTCGATTGGGCCTGACATTCCGCGATTCGGAACGGTTGAGACCACTCGTGGACCAACCGTGTCGGGCGGAACAACGCCCCGAAGCGTGACCGCATCGATTTCCTCGAACGAGCCGGAATGGTTCGTATCAACGGTAATTCGAATTGCGTCAACCGGATAGCTTGTTTGCGGCCAGGTTATCACATAGTCAACAGGACTTCCCGGCTGACTGGTATCCGTCGCCGTCGAAACCACTTCGAAATTACCCGTTGCCGCATCACGGACTTCAATCTGACGAACGAAACCGTTGCCAAAGGTTTGGCGAATGATGGCCCCCGAAGACTGAACGGGCGTGTCAAAACCGAGGGTCAATGTTTCCGTTGTTCCGTTAATGGATGACGGTGCCCACGCCGTGCGGGCATCTCCGTAGATGAGCGTATCAGGCGCTCCCAACGCCTGTGCGGCCGACCAACTCGTCGGGCTGTACTGCGAACTGAAATCGATCACGGAAGAAGCGTATTGCCAAAGTTCCAACTCGATGAACAGGTCAAACGCTGATTCCATTTGGTTTCCGTACAGATCCTTAATCGCCGAACCAATCCTGAGTTGGTAGCTGCCCTTTTCAGTTTGCTCTGGGAACGAGAGCTGAAAACGATCGTCCGCCAGTTTGGTGATTGAAGAGAGCAAAATCGGCCCAGATGGTCCCCGCAGAGTCTCGACATCTTCGGCCGT
>JBCCOI010000630.1:0-4266 GCA_039025515.1 Planctomycetota bacterium | reverse complement strand
TGAACCTCACGCCCCTTTCGGCCAAGCGTCGCGCCAGAATGCAGTTCGACGCATAGCTGCCGGGCCGCCTTGAATCCGGTCCGTAGAGCTCGAACGTGGATTGTGGTTCGTCACTCATATCGGTGAGATCGGGAATGCTGGCCTGCATCCGGAACGCCATCTCGTACTGCTGGATCCGTGTCTCGATTTCCGGGTCTTGCATCCGGCCGTGGTGACGCTGGTTGATTGACGCTAGTCCGTTTAGCAGCTCTCGACGCAGTTCACGTGGAAAACCGTCCGGATCATTCAAATACAAAACGGGATCTTTAGCGCTTCGAAGCTTGACGCCTTGATGACGCGAGGGCAGAAAGCCGCTGCCCCAGTAATGATCATAAAGTGGTTGATCGCTTGGCCGTTTCATGCGAGACAGCATCACGACGTAATCGGGCAGGTTTCTGTTCATGCTGCCCAGTCCATAACTCGCCCAACATCCAAAGCTGGGCCGGCCGGCCAATTGATGTCCGGTCAAAAATTTCGTCATCGCCGGTGCGTGGTTGATTTGATCGGTAACCATCGAACGCACAAAGCAAAGCTCGTCTGCAATCGATCCGATGTGCGGCAACCATTCGCCGACTTCCAATCCAGACTCCCCGTGGCGATTGAATTTGGCGATTGATGGAAGGATCAATTGCGGTTTGCCCTTCGTCATACCTGTCAATCGCTGACCTTGACGGACACTCTCGGGAAGTTCGGTTCCGGCCAGCTTCTGAAGTGCCGGTTTATTGTCGAACAACTCGATCTGTGAAGGGCCTCCCGACTGCGTTAAGAAAATCACCCGCTTCGCTTTGGGTGCAAAATGCGGTAACACACGTTCGAAGGCCGCTTCCGCATCCTCGCCACCCAGCATCGCCGTTGCCGCGATCGCCCCAAAATTGAACCCCGTTTTACAAAGGAAACCTCGACGATTCGTTTGGCTTGTCTCCTCACTCACGTGTCATCGCCTCGTCTAAGTTGAGCATCAGGCTTGCAACGGCCATCCAAGCTGCCGTCGGCACCAAAGAATCAGAGTCCGGTGGATCGTGCTGGCCGATGGAAACGAACTGCGTCGCTTCCGCCGGTCTGTCGTCATAGAAGTCCTTCGCCACCAGCCACACACGTTGCAGTTCCGAAGCTTCCGATCCATCCAAGTCACGCGAGAGGATTCTCCGGCTCAGCAAGTTAATGCGTTCAATTTGAGAAGAGCTCTTTCCGTCCGAAACGTTTCGCGTCGATACAAGTTTCTCTGACTTGTGTTGCGAAACCACCCAATCAGCCAACGCACGAGAAGCTTCCAACAGGGTCGCATCATTCATCAGAGTCAGCGCGTGAAGCGGCGTGTTGGTTCGACGAACGCCCACTTCACAAACACGCCGTTGAGCACTGTCGAACAAGAACGTGGGCGCACTACTGCGACGCCAAAACGCGTAAACCGTCCTTCGATACTGGGCCGGTCCCAAGCTCGGTTGATACCGAAAACGCCCCATCGTGATTTCAGACCACACGCCTTCGGGTTGATACGGTTTGACCGGCGGACCGCCCACGGCCGGATTCAACAAACCAGAGATCTTCAAGGCATTGTCACGAATCATCCAAGCCGGCAATCGGAATCTCGGTGCTCTAGCGAGTAGACGATTTTCCGGATCGAGTTCCAACAATTCGGCCGTCACCCGACTGCTTTGACGGTACGTTTGACTGGTGACGATGACACGAAGGATGTGCTGCAAATCCCAATCGCTTTCAATCAATTCGGACGCTAACCAATCGAGCAACTCGGGATGCGTCGGCAGTTGACCTTGTAGCCCAAAATCTTCCGCGGTTCGCACCAAGCCTTGCCCGAACAAGAGCTGCCAAAGGTGATTGACCACAACGCGAGCCGTCAGCGGGTTTTCGGCGTCGACAATCCAGTTGGCCAAATCGAGCCGCGTTCTAGTTTCCTCGTCAGGCCGGGGAAGCACGCTTGGCAAGACTCGACGCTTAACGACGTCACCCTTGGCATCCCAGACGCCACGCAGCAGGATGTGTGTTTCTCGCGGCTTTTCTCTTTCCGAGAGCACCATCACCTTGCGTGCATCGGACTGCTTCGTGAGCTCGGACAATTGGCTTTTGGCCCTCGCAAGTCGCTTCGCAATCTTTTGATACTGGAGATCACCAAGCAGAAATTGTTCTAGCAAGCGTTTGCGAAGCTCCGGGCTTAAACCAGCGGCGCGATCCTCCAAACTCACCAGCTCAGCAATCGGCGAGTTCCCATCGGTTCGTCGCACCGTTTCGCCAAGTTCCGAAGTCAGCGAGATTCGAAAGCGGCCGATGTTGGCATGACCATCGTTGGACCGCTGCTTGAGCGTGATAACAAGATGATCACCAACCTGTGTCTTCCAAGCGTCTGCAAGCTCAAAGACACCGACTCGAGGCTCGATGTTCTCAACACCGATGGTTGTCCAACCGTTTCGAGCGTCATCGTTGAGCGTGTCACTAATTTTTGCGTACCGTTTAAACTCCTTCTTTTCCGATGGTGCACGCTCGACGTTTGCTTTGGCGCGAGCGATGTCGAATTGCATCTCTGCGGGACTGCCTTGGCGTCTGCCCGCGGCAATCACACTGGTCAAAATGAACTCTCCGTCACCACCTCGTGTATAGCGACCGTCGAAATGCTTTTGATCGGCGAAAATCTCCAACTTGAATCCGGTGACACGTTCCATCGTTGCGGGAACGGGAATGATCACGCGATAGTCATCTTGTCTCGGAATCGGGCCGTACGTTTGAACAATCTGATCGCTGCCTGTCTCGAATTGTGTGCCTTCTGCGCTTTCGAGCAACGGTCTAGGAGTAATCCACGTCTGATACTCTGCGTTCGAGCAGGATCGCAATCCTTCGAGATAGGCCTCAAACCTTGCTTCGGCCAAAGACCTCGCCGATTGATGATTCTCTTTACATTCATCAATGAATGCATTCATCTCATCGATACGCCCGGCGACCCGGTTCGATGTGTATGACAAATAGGGTTTTGCGTTCATGCCGGCTTTTCCATCTTCGTCGATGCTGTCGAAGAAGGCCGCCATCGAGTAGTAGTCTTCGTGCGAGATTGGGTCGAACTTATGAGAATGGCACTGCACGCATCCGAGCGTCAGCCCCAGCCAAACGGTGCCCGTTGTATTCGTGCGGTCGATGACGTAGTCGATGCGAGACTCCTCCGGGTCACGGCCGCCTTCACCGTTGGTCATGTGGTTGCGATGAAAACACGTCGCAAGCCTTTGCTCGTCCGTTGCCTCCGGCAGTAGATCGCCGGCGAACTGTTCTATCGTAAAATTCCTGAAAGACTGATTGCTTTGGAACTGTTCGATCACCCAGTCTCGCCAAGGCCAGTTTTGCCGAGTTTGGTCCTGCTGGAATCCATCCGAATCGGAATAGCGAGCGGCATCCAGCCACCACATTGCCATTCGTTCGGCATAGTGAGGAGACGCGAAGATCCGATCGATCGACTTTTGCCAGTCATCGTCATTTCCCTCTCCAAACTCGGTCAATTCCTCCGGCGAAGGCGCCATCCCTGTGAGGTCGAATGAGAGTCTTCGCAATTGCGTGTGCGGAGTGGCGGGTTCGCTGAGTTTGAGACTGCTCTGCGCAATCCTTCTCTTCACAAAAAAATCGACTGGATGCTCACTCGGCGTCGCAATGTTTGGACGACTGATTTTTTCAAACGACCAATGCTTACCCCACTTTGCACCGGAGAGTATCCAAGCCCGTATTGCTTCGCGTTCTTGATCAGAAAGCGGTTTGCGATGTGAATCGGGCGGCGGCATCACTTCGAACTCGTCCGTCGATGTGACTCGCTTCCAGACCTCGCTGTCTTCCAAGCTGCCATCAACGATAGCGGCATAGCCACCCAGATCTTGCTTCGCGGCATCTTCCAGATCGAGACGCAGATCAGCCTCGCGATGGCTTTCGTCCGGTCCGTGGCAATGAAAGCATCGGTCGGACAGAATCGGCAACACCTCACGCGAAAACGAGACTTCACGCTCCGTGGCTGGAACTAAGCTGGCATTGCAAACGACAAGCATGTATCCGACGATTAACGATACGGTCAGGTATTTGGCAAATGGACACCGAGGAGTTTGCATCATCATTGACGCTCCTTGTTCAAATCGACCGCGCTATAGTGTTCCAATATCTCGTCGGCCGAAAGCGCATGACGGTAAATCGCGACTTCGTCCATCCTGCCGGAGAACTGCCTCCAGATTTGATCAAGTGTCAACT
>JBCCOI010000629.1:0-4268 GCA_039025515.1 Planctomycetota bacterium | reverse complement strand
CAAGAAGCCGACTTCACTGCATCGGGGCAGCGTAGTGCGAGGTTTTCCGATTTCGGTCCTCCTGAGTTGACGAGTGATGCGTCCACAAATCTGTTCGAACCGTGCGTCCGTTGCAGCTGATGTATCAGGCATGGAAGACGTGCAACGCATGTTTATACTGTTGGAACATGCCAGCGCCTGCGTCGAAAACTCTGCAAGTCAAAGTATGGTCGAAATTCAGCTGAGGATTCGAGAGCTCGATTACAAGATGGAGACCCAGAATATACGGATCGATGAAGTCCATCAGAGGGTCGCCAGTCAGGCGGTCAGCTTGGCCCATCCCGTAGCGACCGAGGGAGCGCGACGACGGGCTCGCTGATCAGCCTGCGGCGGATGCTACCCTGCAGTTTTGATGCTGAGCCCGATAAAGGGCTCGAAGCATACCGGCCGCCTTCGTCCACGTTTCATTCTCCTCGGCGGCTGGTTCGCTCCGAGATGTGATTCCTCCGCCGACAGGGATTTGGAGGAATCCACGAGTTGAAGTCATCGTGCGAATGAGAATGTTGAAATCGGCGTCTCCTCCGCAGCTGAAGTAACCGAGGGAGCCACAATAAGGTCCGCGTGGGTGTGACTCCAGTTCCGCGATCGTCCGCATCGCTTCGATCTTTGGTGCCCCCGTCACACTGCCGCCGGGAAAACAAGCTTGCATGAGATCCATTGCCGCGACACCTTCCCGCAGGCGGCCCTCGACGACGGAAACGAGATGCTGCACGTATTGAAACCGCTCGATCTCACAGAGCTGTGTGACGCGTACACTTTCGTCGAAGCAAACGCGCGACAAGTCGTTCCGCATCAAGTCGACGATCATCACATTCTCGGCGTGGTCTTTCTCGCTTTCCGCCAACTGCTCCCGGAGAACAGTGTCCCGGTCGTGATCTCCAGTTCTTGCAACGGTTCCCTTGATGGGCCGAGTCGTGACATTTCGGTTCCGTACCTGCAGAAAACCTTCCGGTGACGAACTGAGGACTTGAAAGTCACCGCCATCATAAAAAGCGGCGAAGGGAGCCGGATTCTCTTTTCGTAAGTTCAGATAGAGTTGGTCAGATGCGATCGATTGGGGTGCGAGCAATCGTTGGGCGAGGTTGACTTGAAAGGAGTCGCCGGAGCGAATTCGCTCGATGATGTTGCCAACGGCAGCGCGATACTCGCTTCCCATGAAGTTGCTGACGATGCCCAACTCATCTGCAAGTTGTTTGGGATTGCTTGGGAACAGTCCCACCGTGTCCGATTCGCCATTTCGCGAATGGACTTCGTTCGACTCGGTGGAATCCTGCCAGCGATCCGACTGAGTCCACCGCGGATTGTTTGCCTCCGCAGTACCGGCTAGCTTCGATTCGACTTGCGACGCGCGGGATTTCGCATTTCTGACTCGGCTGGATGAATCCAGCGGTTCGCCGTCAATGATCTCGGCTTGGCTGAAGCCTTGACTGACCAGCCACGTCGCCTGACGTCGATGATCGAATGCAATGACCCAGTCATAGAGACCGAGACAGATTGCCGGTGTCGGCAAGTCGGTTGTTTGCAGTTTTCCCGCGCCCGCGAGCGACTCGGGCTCGAGCCACCGAGAGGATTCGTAGCCAAACAACCCGGCGATGCCGCCTTGAAACGGTGGCAGCCGTGGATCTCGAGTTTGGGGAAGCCGGTCGACACATTCGCTGAGGCTGATCCATGGATTTCCCGCTTGAGCATCAAATCGCCAGGTTTTGAGCGGATCCGCGGTGATGAAAGAGAAACGCGAAAGTCGTCGCGCGGCATCATTTCTATCCTCGTCACGATCCATTCTGCCGGCAGATGAAGAATCGAACCACAAACGTCCCGGGAGATCCGAGAACGCACGGAAGACAACTTCTGGCGTCAAGTTGGAGTCGAGGCGAACAACGATCGGTGGGTGCGTGATAGCAGGCGAAGACATATCCGAATCGGTGAGAGAGCCGTGAGTGTCTTATTGGGAAGCTGAAGCGGATCCGCCAATCCGTTGTTTGAGAAGGCGAAAACGAAGTTTCGTTTCCGCACCATCTCGACCGTGGAATGAGAGACTCTCGCCGTAATGCCGCACCCTTAGCTTGACGCCGACAACGAAAGCTCTCAAGGTGCTAACTCGTTCGACGTTCGAATGCGAACAACGCAACTCGGCAGCTCGTTCCACCACGACCTTCGGCAGCTTACTTGTCTGATTCAACCACGTTTCTGAAAGAATTCCTGAAACATCCGACACGTGTTGGGGCGATCGCGCCTAGCAGCCCGGGTCTTGTCAACGCGATGGTGGACAGTTTCGATTGGGGCCGCGTGCGTTGTGCGGTCGAATTCGGCCCTGGAGTTGGAGTTTTTACGGAAGCCATCCTAAAGCGTCTTCGCGGGGACGCGAGTTTTGTGGCCATCGAACGGAGTAGCGAATTGGCGGAAAAGACGCGCGCGCGTTGTTCGCATGCCACGGTGGTGGAAGACAGTGCGGCGAACCTGACAGAGATTCGTGTCACACACGATTTGCCGCCGGTCGATGCGATTGTTTGCGGTCTACCCTGGGCGTCCTTCTCGGCAGCCCTGCAGGATGAGATTTTTGAAGCCATGCTGCAAAACGCTGCACCCGACGCGACCTTCGCAACATTTGCCTATTGGCAGGGCGTGGTCTTGCCTGCGGGACGTCGGTTTTCGAAAAAGCTTCGGGCAACCTTTTCGCGCGTAAACCGAAGCCACACCGTCTGGAAAAATTTACCGCCGGCGTTCGTTTATCGCTGCACGATTTGAGTCCGCGAGATGGGCTCGCCACTTAGGACCACACTGAGTGGTAAGGAACGGTCAATCAATTTCTGGCGTAGATGGGGACGAGGCGACGAGTCCCGAGGTTTGGGGATTCGTCGCCTCATCCACTACCGACCGGGCCACTTAAACATTCGCCGTTCCTAAGCTAAGCAAGAAAGGCCCCGCGTGCTGGTGCGCGCGAGGCCTTTCTATTTTGCGAGGCAGAGTTCGGGACCGAACTACCACATGTACTCAGCACCGACCGTGAAACCTTGCAGGACAAGGTCGTCGTACTGAATTCCCTGGATCGTCGGAGTTGCGGGCGTCGAGATGAACGACTGGATGTCACTTCCGTTCAAGCCTCCGAACGCGATGTCTTCGACAGCCAAGACGTAGTACGATCCGCGGAGCGAAAGTGAGTGACTGAAACGGTAAACACCCTTCAGCTCGAAGTCCGCCATCACGGTGGCCTCTTGGTCGGAATCTTCAGCACCGAACGTCGCTGAAGTGGCACCGTTGGCCGAGTTGGAGGAGAGGCTCAAACGACGTTCGACATCATTTTGCATCCATGCGGCCTTCGAGCCGATTCCCAGCGAGAGTCCGGGAGCAGCGTTCCACCAGAAGTCAAACCCGGCCTGAGGTCCGAAAAGGCTGTTCTGGGTGGCGTTGTCCGAGTTGAAGAATCGCAGACTTGCCGGTGAAGTTCCGTTGTCCAGGGCACCGACGACGTCGTAAAGAAGCGAGTCGTCGTATCGAAGGTATCGGAGTCCGACCAACCAGGAACTCTGGAATCGGCAATTCGGGAACATGGTTCGTCGGCGATAGTTGATCTCGGCAGAGTGGAACTCACTGTTTGCAACCAGCGACTGGCTGTTCGAGCGGTCGGTGTCGTCGAAACCGTTCAACGGCGTTTGACCGAAGTCGCTGATGAACGAGTACAGGTTGGGATTGGTTTGATCGCCACTGGTCGACAACGCGGTCGCCGAACCGCTCCATTCATTGGCGCCCATGTAGGTTGCTTCAATGTTGCCGCCGGCACCGAAGATAAACGCAACCGACGCACGAACGCCGACTTCAAGGTCGTCCGACCCGACGTCATCGAGCGTGAGTGCAGGTGTTCCATCGATTCCGATCGTCGTAATCACGTCGGGAACGCCGCCGCCGATGTTTCGGTCCAGCACGAGAGCTTCAACACTCAAGTCGTACCAACGCTGATTGCAAATGCTCGCGTTTTCATAAGGCAAGAGAACGCCGAGCGTGCTGGCGAGGCTTGCGCCCATGTAGCCCAATGACGAGCCGTAGCCGCAGGAACCTCCACAGCCATTGCAGCCACCTGACCGAAGCTTGCCGAGAAGTCCTCCGCCGCCGAGCAAACCGCCATCGCAGCACCCGTCGCCGTTGCCGCAGCACATTTGCCCCATCGCCGCCGTCATCGGCATCGTGTCGCAACCGCCGCTGTCGCATCCATAGTCGTGAAAGCCTACGGGCAT
>JBCCOI010000628.1:0-4321 GCA_039025515.1 Planctomycetota bacterium | reverse complement strand
CGATCGCACGCGTCGAAGTGATAAACAGAATCGAGGGTGATGTCATTTGCGAAGGCGGGAGACGGATTCGAAAGGGGCTGTTGAAAGGCTGCTCGAACGATGCGGCATCTAAGGAGTAGGCAACGTAGGAAGAATCAACTCAAACGTCGTTTCGCCCCCCCGCTGAATGGCGATCGGAGAGACGTTTGAAACGACGGAGCTGGAGCCATCAGAACTGATCCAGTAGGCCCTGAGTACTTTCCGACCGATTGAAACGTCGGGGAACTGGAAAGCGACACTCGTCGGTGTGCTGACGAGGCTGCTTTGCTGAAAACCGACGTCACCGGTCGCAGGATCGGGCAGGTACAAGCGAACCATCAAGTCACCGGATTGAGAGGGAACTCGGCGTCCTCCCACTCCATCGTTTTCCCAGACCCGGACTTCGACCGTTGATCGGTAGCTCGCAGGTGATTGACCGAGCCAGAATGTCGTGTCCTCGGCCAGCGGTAATTCGCCATGCACGACACCGATTTCGCCGTCGCTTCCAAGACTGGTTACACCCATGATCACGTCACCCGCTGCCGCGACGACGGGGTTGCCCGAGCCGTCATCGGTGAGAATCAGCATCTCATTGCCGAAACCATCCAGCAGTCGATTTCCGCCAATGGGTAGATCGAGATAAGGCCCTCGCCATCCGCAGGCGAGCGTCACTTCGGGGTCGCCCGCCGCAGTTTTTACGCCATAGGCGGAGATGCCAGTCGGTTGCTGCCAAAGCTCGGCGAGTTGCAAAGAGGGTTGGTTACCAATGGCAACGGGTAGTCGACCGAGGTCCGCAATGAACCCGTCGATGGATGTGTCATTTGCCGGCGTCGCCAGCGTCGGGATCTCTTCCGTGCGGCCATACTTCCCAAGCAAGCTGCCGCGAACCGCGTCAAGCGTTGCGGTGGTGAGCTCATTGCGTCGCTGCAGCAAGATCCGTTCGGTCGCAACCGCCGCCGCGGTCGCTGTCGCGGCGAGAATTGCCAGCACGACCACCAGTTCGAAGAGAGTGAGCCCTCGGTGCTGGCATTTCAAACGTCGGCGCGATGGCATTCGATTACTCATCATCAACGGCTCCTGAGATAGACAACCAAGTCGTCGTCAAGCTCTTGAGCGGTTGGATTCAACACGTTCAGCGGAGTATCAATCTCGCCGTCGGGTCCCGCTGAAACCAACCGTGCATGGACGATATTGATCGCAGAGTGAACGCCGCCTCCGGAAACAACCGCGGGTTGTTGCAAGATGATTGGATTTCCCCAAGCATCGGATGGTGCCGGATCATCAAGGCCAGTCGCCACATCGGGATCTTCCCCGTAGGCCTGCAAGAATCCACGCGTCGCATCGACACGATAAGAAACCGTCGCGGTGGATGAGTGATCCAAATAGGGACCAGCCCATCCGCGACCCGACTGTCCGTCATAGCTCCATTGCAGGCTCAGCGCCAGGCTGTTTGATCCGCCCGCTAATTCGGCTTCCGGATTGTGGAACAGGTACTTTAGTTGTGGATGTTGAATTCGAGTCCCGACGACGGGATACGGCAATCGCTCATGGACGTCGCCGCGGTAGTCACTCACGATGACACGGCGAATGGTCTCGAGCGACCGACGCGTCGTCTCGATGGCAGCCTGATTCTGACGTCCGATCAAGTTTGGGATCACGACGATGCTTACCGCCGACAAGACTGAAAGCGTCAGCAGCAACTCCATCACCGTAAACCCACGACTGGGTTTCATTGACATCGGTGACTAGGGCTCCAGGTCCAACATGGTATCGGCGAACTCATCGTGTCGATAAAGGAACACGATTTCATCGTCGCCGCGTTCGGCAAGCGTTGGCATCAACACTTGCGGGTCGGTCTGCAGAATCCCATCGCGACCGGCAGAAACCAACCGCGTGTGTCGCCGGCCATAGGCGAGGTCATCCGCGTCCTGGTCGGAATCGCCGTCCAAGTCTGTATCGACAGTACCGTCGAAGTCGGTGTCCGCCGACGGTTCTTGAATCACGATCGCGTGGCCCCAAGCATCAGTGATCGTGGGATCTCCGACGCGCGTCGATTCATCACCAATGCCGTACCGCGTGGTGAAGTTGGTACCTGTGCTTAAATCGTTATCCGAATCCGTTGCGTAGAACTCCATGCCGGAGTGCTGAACGTACGGACCGTTCCAAATTCGACCGCTTAGCAAGGTGGTGCCCGGCGGCTGGCTGAAGTCGTCTTGAGGGATCCCGTTGTCAAATGTGTCAGGGTGAACGAAGAGAAACGCCAGTTGCGGATGATTTACACGGGCGACTGATGCCGATGATTGATCTAAACGGGGACGTGGAAGTTCGCCCATGTCGACCTGATACTCGTTGACCAAGACCTCGCGGATACGACGTAGGTTTTCCTGTGTCGCAAGACGCTGAGAACGCTCACCCATCCAAGACAGCGAGGGTACAAGCATGGTCCCCAACGCGGTGAGGATGACAAGAACCACGAGTAACTCGAGAAGAGTCAAACCCGCGCGACGGCTCGACGAAGCCATACCGAAACTCCAAAAAGTGCTGGGGCAACCAATGAATGCTAAAACCGGCTTCCAGAGCCATTCGGATGAAGCATCGCTTTGGCTAGCTACTTAAGCTTTGGCTGGCTACGGAGTGAAAACTCGTGAGTAGATGCGATCCGTAGTTGAGAATCATTCTCAACTGAATACCATCGCGAGAATACCCGGTCCGAATGCCGTGTCAAGAGCCGAAACGGGCATTTCTCGCAAGGACGTAACGTGGCCAACTGGGCGGCAAAACTCCCGTCCAGCTCGGTCGCTTCGTCGGACTATCCGCGACGCGAATCATCCGGTAGCGATTCGTTGAACTGCTGTGCGGTGTAGTCCGGATCGCGGCCGTAAGAATCCACAACGGCGACCAGAGTTGGGCGTTCGCCGTTGGCGTAGAGCTTGAAAATAGCGACGTAGCGACCGTAATAGCTGCCGTCACAACCTGGGTATATCGGCGCGTTGGTCATCGTCTTGGACCGCATGTCGATATTCGGCCCGATACCAAGGGCGACCAGAATCGTATCGGGTTCCACCACACCACCCGGCATGAGTCTGCCGATCAGGGCGGCATCGTCACGGAGCTTCGCGACATGGCAGCCCGCACCGCCGATGTCACGATCGAGCGTTCTCGCGCCGGTGAACTTTGCCGAGTCGTTTGAGTTGATTTCGCTTCGGTCATGGTCGTAGACGAACTCAAAACCACCCCGAGTAAACGAACGAGAGAATCCCGTTCGACCGCTTGTGCCGAGTTCTTGGAAACCAACGCTGGCTCCAGCGGAGGTGTCCGCCAAGTCAACCATTTCCAGATCACGGTCCAGGTGGGGGCCGGAGTCTGGCAATCCGGAAACTTGATCACCCGCGGAGTCATCGGCAGGAATGTAGACCTCTGTCGGTACTCCAGAGCCGTCGCCTACGAGAAGGGAATCCATTCCGAGTGGATAGCGCTTCTGCAGGATGAAGTAAGCACTGATGTTGTTGGCGAGATCAGCCTGCGTTTTGGCACTGGTCGCCATGTCCGTGCTACGGCCGAGCATGGAAAGCTGTGGAATCACTAGTCCGGCGACGGCGGCGATGATGAACAGGACCAGAATAAGCTCGACGAGCGTGAAGCCGATTCTTTTGGTGGCAATCGAGCGATTCGGCGCGTGGGGTATACTCGACTTGGTTTGGGGTGACCTGTCTTGGGGTGACATCGAAATCCTGTGCGGGTCATTGGAGAGGGCCAAAGAAAATCAACCTCTCGCAATGATGCATTGCGCGTACCAACCCTCACACAATGCTCCGCCCCGCCGTGTTTACCGGCAAAAATGGCCGGCGTCGAGAATCCTCTGAGAACTGGTGCGTCGGATTAACCGCCCACGGTGGCGGAAATGAAGCCGGCCGGGCCGAAGCTGCGGGGAGATGAAGGCAGCGACGTTTGCACGGCGAGTGCTACTGCCCGCTCAGCTGCTCCAAGACGTCGTCGGGGTCGACGCCGGGTGGGAAAGTGAATTGGGCCGCTGCACCTCTGCCGCGACCGCCTGATCCTCCGATCGATAAACTGAAGCCTCCGCCACCGCGGCCCTGTCCAATTCCACCGCCGCGGTTGCCCAAACCGCCAAGCCCGCCGCCGTTGAAGTTGTTAGTCATTTGAATCGGTGTAACGGGAGCCGGTCCCGTTCGTCGCTCGACCACTTTACCGGTTTTCAATTCGGGAGCAGCGATCAGCCCATCGGAGACCTTCTTGTCAATGATGATTGCAGGCGACTCGCCAGTCTTCTCTTTGATCTCCT
>JBCCOI010000627.1:0-4324 GCA_039025515.1 Planctomycetota bacterium | reverse complement strand
CTCTGCAAAACGAGCCGAAACGCGTGAGCGAAGGGTTGAGGAAGTTCTCGACCAACTCCGCGACGAGATAACCTGATTACGGCATCGATTCTTCTTCGCTCAATTCGTCGGCTTCGGCGATCCTACGCATCTCTTCCTCAATCGCACGTTGCTGCTCGTCGGTCTCGATTCCGTCATCGGCGAGGGCCAAACGACGTCGTGCATCACGAGCTTGGACGTAAGCTTCGCGGCCGAAGACGAATGTCAAAACGAGCAAGCAGCCAATCGCAACAAGCTTGATCGCGACCCAAATGGTGATGAAGAAATAGATCCCTATTGCGACCAGCGTGAGTGACGCCGCGAACGCACCTTTAAACATCGCTTTCATCTGCGTGTCGCGCGCTTGAACCCGAATGCTGCGGGCGACTGCGTTGCGTGCCGACTGATTCGCGAGCTCACGCATCGCCGACAAATTGCGAGTCAATTCTGGAGCGTGTGAACGGGGCACAAGCGGTTGCGTATCGTGAAGCGAGTCGGTGGCTGACTCCTGCGGTTCGGGGCTGGAATCCTCAGGCAAGCCCTCCGCATCGTCGGACGTGTGTCGCGGTTGCGACTGAGTCTCGGAGGGTGCGATGTTCTCTTCGGCTTTAGGTTCCTCGATCGGTGTCACGGGCGTCGCAGGTGTGCCACCTTGAACGCGTTGCAACAACCGATTCATGTATGCTTCGATCGAATCGTCGTCCGGTTCGTCGATGTTGTCGGCGGTCGTGTTTTCATCGGGCGTTGCCGTGTCAGACTGCACCGGAGCATCCAACTCCGAGGGTGTAAATCCCGAGAACAACTCCGTCGCCTGCTCAGGCTCGCTGTCGGAGTGCCCTTCCGTTTGCGGCTCCGGCGATTCAAAGTTCCAGGCGGACGTTGATTCCGGAGAATCCAGCTCCGGCGCCGCATCCATCACGAAGGTTTGATCCGATGGATCCGAGTCTTCGATGACGGCGTGTGAGGGCTCCTCTTCGTAGGTGGACTCAGCGTCGCCAACGACCTCAATCGGCGAGTCGACTTCGGGCTCGCCGTACCAACTCGACGACACTCCCGCTTCATCATTCGAAGCTTCCTGCTGATCGCTTTCCCGGTCGAGGTCTCGGATCAGCATCTCAGCCAGACTGCCGGTCGTCTTTCCCAGGCTGATCGAATCCGATTCGTATGGTTCGGGCGCGTCGTCGTTTTCGGCGGTGTGTTCAGAATTCACGTCCAACGAAGGCATCTCATCCTGTGGGGAGACTTCTTCCGCCCCGCTTTCCGAAGACTCATCAGAATTGCGTGATCCACCCACGTCATAGATGGTTGACCATTGCTGTGTCGCATTGCCATCCATCACCGGTTCAGGGTCTTCCTCGGCCGCAAATGCGGCGGCGGCATCCCAGGCTTGCGTCGGTTCGGTTGTCAGCGAACCTGACACATCCATCGACTCGTTCGACTCGGCAATTTCCGCAGATCCAAGGTCACCTTCGCCCGATATCGCTGGTTGCGATTCATCACGCAGACCCTCGTTTCGGAATTCACCGAGTGACAGTTGTTCCGGAGAGAACGCCGTTGGTTCCTCGGGCGGTTCCGTCTCGCTTTCGTCGTAGGCTTCCGGTTCCGAATCACTCGGACTTTCGATTTCACCGCCCGGCATGTACGCCGACCAGTCGCTTGGCGGCTCCGCCTCCGTGGCGGAAGTTGCATCGTCGGCGTTGATTAGCTGCCGAACAAGCTCGCTATCCGAGACGCTTTGAGCTTGGTCATCCGGATCGACCTCCTCATCCAAAAGAAGGCTTTCGTGTTGATGGTCGTACGTCTCTTGGGGACCCGCTTCTTGCTCCTGCAACGTCTCAAACTCTTGCTGCTCCAAGTTTGGATCCACAAAGCCTTCGTTTTGTTCTTGGATAGGGTCCTGAAGGTCTGAGATGGCTTCTTCGACGTTCTCTTCGATCTCGTCGATTGCGTGACTGACCGATTCCTCTGGCGGCTCGTCATGCCACTCGACACCGGCATCGGTCTGGCCGGCGGCTTCGTCTTCCGGTTCACCGGCCGGTGTCAGCCCGGAAAGACTTTCGTCTTCTCGGACGTCGGTTGCGTACTCGGAAGTGCCCCAATCAACGCTGGACCAATCCGAATCGGGTTCACCTTCTGGTTCCGACTGTTGCAACGTGTCGTGTTCAAAACTTGTTTGTTCCGCAAGTACCTGAGCCACCGAAGCATCGGTTTCCGACTCCAATTCGACACGGTCATCAACGGCGTCTACTTGGCTTGCGTCGCCAGCGGCGATGAAGCCGGCCGTTGCCCACGCCGATGAAACTTCTCCTTGCTGTGGAGCCGGTTCTTCGATCGCGACTTCATCCGCTTCCTCCATCAGTGTTTCACTGGATGCGGACTCTTCGTCGGAGACGGATGATTCCGCGGGAGTTTCCGTTGCTTCGTCGGAAGCGACTTCGCTCACCGCCTGGCTTGCCCACGATTGTGCCGCGGCGATCTCTTGACGTAGCTGTTCGATTTCATCACGAAGAGCATGCTCATTCTCCTCACGCTCGTTCTTGATTTTCTCAAGCGTTTCGGCGTGACTGATCTTTAACAGTTCAATTTCCTGCCGTGCCGCCGCGAGTTCATTTTCGAGCGTTTCGAATTCACTTTGATCAAGTTCACTGCGATCCGGATCGACCGCACGCCCGGCATCTGACTTGATTTCTGCTTGCAAAGCGTCGTTGCTGGTTCGAAGCTCCGACAGTTCGGCGTTGGCACGAGACAACTGAGTAGAGAGTTCATCGATTGTCTGTTGAAGCTGCTCTGCCTCCTCGGCCCAGGAAGAGTGTCGTGTGGATTGGCTTTCCTGTGTTTGATCGACAAGTAGCTCCAACTGACGAATCGAAGCTTGTGCCCCTTCAAACTCGCTCTGCAGTCGCTCGGCTTCGGCGTTCGCTTTGGCGTAACGCTCTTCAAGCGTATGGAGTTCCGATCGCAGTTGTTCGGCGGCTTGGAACGACTCCTCTTTGGAGGCCTGAGCCTGCTCGAGTTCTTCTTGCAGACGCGTGATCGTTTCCTGAGCTGCTAACTCTTCGTCGCCTGCACTGGCCTGCATGCTCGTGAGTTGCTCACTGAGAACTCTTACCCGTTCCTCTGCTTCGGAGTGTTGGGATTCCAATTGCTGCAAGTGTCCGATTTCACTGCGTGCCTGTTCGGCCTCCAAGCGGGCTCGCTCGGATTCTTCTCGTGCTTGTTCGGCTTCGACTCGAGCTTGCTCGGCGCGGTTGCGGGCCATTTGAGCATCGATTTTGGCTTGCTCTGCTTCGCCATGTGCAGTTTGTGCTTCGCGATGTGCATCGTCGGCTTCGCTACGGACTCGCTCGGCTTTCGCGAGTAGCTTCTCCGCTTCGCTGCGCGCGAAGTCTGCTTCGTTGCGGGCTTTGTCGGCTTTGGTTTGAGCCTTGGCGAGCTCGTCCTTGACGCTGGAGAGTTCTAGTCCGGTTTGCTCGGCAAGCTCACGAGCGCGGTCAGCTTCCAGCCGCGTTTGTTCTGCTTCGGCCCGCGTCGTGTTCAACTCTTCGCTGGTCTCGCGAAGTTTCTCGAACAGTTCATGCTGTTTCGCTTTGCTTTCCTGACGAAGCGAATCGAGTTCGGCCTGCGTATCGCTCAGGCGATCCGCCATTTGCTCGAGATTCTGTTCGGCATCCGTGCGTGCTGCTTCTGCGGCTTCCCGTTGCGATTCGGATTGACTGGCCGCTTCGATTGCCTCATCCCGTGCGGCTTCCAAGACGCCTCGAAGTCTCTCGTGCTCCTGTTGTTCTTGCCGCTCACGTTCTTGCAAGGCACGATGCTGATCTCGCAACTCGGTGAGCTGCTCATTCAACGTCGCAAACTCGGAACGCATTCTTGTAACCGCGTCGCCCGCTGCTTGCGCCTGGTCTTGGGCTTGATCCAGTTTACGCTGCGTATCCTCCGAACGCGCGACAAACTCTTCCTCGCGGCGACGCCATTCGTCGCGTCTGCTGGCCAATTCGGCTTGTCGCTCTCGCAGTTGTTCTTCTGTCGCTGACAGCTTTGATTGAGACTGCTCCAGGTGTTCGTTTGCGGCTTCCTCGCGCCTCTTTGCTTCGCTGAGGTTGTTTTGGAGGTCCTCGTAGGTTTGTTGGATCTCTTTGACGGCCGATTCTTGAGCCATCAACAAGTGTTCGCGACGCTGGACGCGTTCCGCGCGTTGCCACAATTCGGACTCGCGGGAATGGAGTTCTGACTCCCGTTGATCGCAGCGCGATTCTCGCACTTCGCACTCGGCGTGACGCGCATGCCACTGTTGGCTGAGGTCAGT
>JBCCOI010000626.1:0-4327 GCA_039025515.1 Planctomycetota bacterium | reverse complement strand
GTGGTGGAACGCGGAAATAACCTTGATTGTATCGGAAGACAAAATGGTAACCCGAAGCGTCAGCGAGGCGACAATTCACGCAATTCCCTCGCTGACGCGTCGGGTTACGAAGTAAAGGTCAACTACGAGTTCCACCACTAGCCTGCTGGCATCTTCGACAGCCCAATGAATCTTGAAGAGCGAATGAACTCAAAAGTGCCCTCCGCCGTCGTGTTACTTTCGGGCGGACTGGACAGCGCGACATGCCTGGCCATTGCACGCGATCAGGGCTTCCAGACTCATGCGATTAGCTTCCGTTATGGACAGCGGCATGAGTACGAATTGGAGCGTGCTACTCGCCTCGCATCGGCACTCGATGCCGCGTCCCACCGCATCGTTTCAATCGACCTTGGACAGTTCGGCGGGTCTGCGCTCACGGATGACGCGATCAAGGTACCGAAGAGTGAAACCGTTTCAGATATCGGCACGGACATCCCGGTTACCTACGTGCCCGCTCGCAACACGGTCTTTCTGTCCCTCGCGCTCGCACTGGCGGAGACTCTGTCCGCGCACGACATCTTTATCGGAGTCAATGCCCTGGATTACAGCGGCTATCCGGATTGTCGTCCCGAGTACATTCAGGCGTACGAGTCGATGGCGAATCTTGCGACGAAGGAAGCCGTCAACGGACAGAAGCTGCAGATACACACGCCACTGATCGACTTGTCGAAAGCGGAAATCATCGCCAAGGGAATCAGCCTGGGCGTCGACTATTCGATGACGCTGTCGTGCTACGACCCGGGCGAAGGTGGAGTTCCTTGCGGTGCTTGCGACGCATGTTTGCTTCGGGCGAAGGGATTTCAGGAAAACGGGATCGAGGATCCGGCGGTTTCCACACTTTGAGAACGAACAACAGCCAGCACTGCCCGTCGGTCCGGTTGTAGCGGCTACCCGGCTGAACGGGATTGCACCTGGAGCGGTGTTTGAGTTGGCATCCTTTTTTTGGCACTCCCTCTGCTTCGTTCATTGTGAAGCCGACTGTACCAATGAGTGAAAGGTGGCACGCAAAGGATGCGTGCTTGAGTTCAAAGGAGTGAAACTGTGAAGACTGATTTATTGCGCTCGTTCGCGATCGTGCTAGGGCTTTCCGTGGCTTCGGGATCGGCGCATTGGACGTCTGCCGATAAATACAAGTCGCCGGCAAAATGGAGCTCATTCCACGCCCCCGCTGGCTCGATTTCAGACGCCCGTCGACAGGAACTTCATCCTGCCGCGCAGGAACCCGTGACGCCCGTCTCGGCTCAAACGTTCCATCAGAACCAGTCCGGATACCCGGTTTCTGATATCGGTGCCGTTTACGACTCTTCCGTCGGGACGAACGTTGCGGTGCAAGCAACGCCCCGTCCATCGGTTCCGGCCACTCGTCCATCGGTGCCGATGGCCACTCACCAGACGTCACGGCCCGTCGCGGTCGCCCCCGGCTCGGTAAACGGAGTTTCAGCAGCCGGCTACGCTTCTCACGACTGCGGTTGCAACCATGCGACACAAGGGCACCAAAGTCCCTATGCTGCCGCCGCGGCAGCTCCTTGGGGCGGTGGCGTACCGGTCGCACCCTCCATGGGATGTGCAAGCGGTGGATGCTCTGGCGGAGTCCCGATCGCGGCTCCATCGGTGCAACATGTCCGCCCGGCACCGATTTCCGGCGGCTATTGCGGGCCTACCGTTTCAACCTCGCCGGGACCGATCTCACCTTGGTTCGGCGGCGCAGGCTTGCTGTTTTGGAATCTTGACGATGGCAAGAACCGTCCGTTGATTACCGACGACAGCGGCTACCCACATGTTCGGTTCAGCGACCTCAATCCGGACAGCGACGTCGGCTTTGAGGCACATGTCGGACGCTACTTCGGATGCGGACAATACGGAGTTGACTTCCGTTACATGCGTTGGGCACCGGGTGGAGTGGTACGGGACGTGGTCGATACCGGAGCCGGCTTGCGATTCACCCACCCCGCGCTTCGCGACGCTTCGATCGATCGGGGTGCAGGCGTGACGACGATCTACGACGAGTATGACTTGAACGCGACTCAAATACGGACTCGTCGTGACGTCGCGATCCAAGGTTTAGAAGTCAACCTGGTTAGCTTTGGATTGATGGGGGCTCGTCGCCTGGGCCGCTGCGCCTCAACGCCGATCCTTGGACATCATCCTCAGTCCTACGGCTTCTTCGGCGGTGCCACCGGCCCTCTCGCCCGTGCCTGCTCGGGCCGTGTCCGCATCCGAACGACGCATGGTTTTCGATGGTTCCGGTTTGAAGACTCGCTTGAAATCATCGGAGACGTCGATGGAATCGCAGGTTATCAGGGAAGCGATCTTTACTATCTGAACGATGTTGAGAACAACCTTTACGGGTATCAGTTCGGATCGGCACTGACGTATTGCTTCGGACGCAAACTGTTCCTTAATATCGGCGGTAAGTTCGGCGTCTACGGAAACGACGTCCAGAACCGCCACCGCATCACGACGCAAACGAACGTTGCCTACACCAACTCACAAGGTGGTGGGCCAGGCGACCTTTGCTGCGAGGATGATGACCTGGTGCTGGCCGGACTTGGTGAACTTGATCTAGGCGTTGGATACCGTCTCGGAAATCGCCTCACGTTCTCGGGCGGCTATCGAGTGTTGGGGGTCAGCGGCGTCGCGACCGCGATCGGCCAAATGCCGAACGAGTACACGACAAATGTAAGCGCGACGCGGGTTCACGCCAATGAAGGTATCATCCTGCACGGGGCATACATCGGCTTCGACTACAACTGGTAAGGCATCCGTCGATTCAGGGGCTTCAAAAAACAAGCCCGCGGTGGCCCTTGGACTTGAACAAATTTGCCAGGTGTTGCGTTGCCCACAACGCGACGCCTGGCGTTTATTGATTCGCGGTCAACCGCTCGACTACGTTTGTTGACCGGCAAACTGTAGACCGCGTCGCACCAAGCCTTTCACGGCATCGATATCAGCCTTGAGCGTGACTTCCATGTTGGGCTGCCACTCCGGCCGCAGCCTGCGGTCGAACACCGACATGCCACGAGTCAGGCTTCCCTCTCGTTCGACTCGCCCCGCCATCTTTTGCCACTCGAACAGTTCTGGCTCCAACACCGCCGCGATCGTCGTCGCGTCGATCAGAGGCAACAACTCTCTACCGAGACGTTGATGGTGGGTCCGGAAAGCAAACGGAAGAAGTTGGTGAAGGAGTGCGCCAGCCCTGGTCGATCGACTGGGCAGATTCTCCAAGAGTTCGACTCCGAATCTGTTTCTTTCCGAAACGTCAAGCGGGACAAGCGACTTCGTTGTCGCAGACTCGAAAACCTCGTCCGCAGCGGCGGGATCGAAGTACAGGTTAAATTCGGCAACCGCCGATGCGTTTCCGGGCGAACGAAGAGCGCCTCCGCTGATGACCACTTTGTCGATCAGTTCGACGACGCCCGGATCCCGCTGACAAAGCCGGGCCAAATTGGTGAGCGGCCCGAGGCACACGATGGTGATTTCGCCGGGATGTTTGCGCAACAACTCGGCGATCACCTTTTCGCTCGGAGGCAGGTGCTGTCGATCCGACGTTCCGATGCTGAGATCGCCCAACCCGGTCGGACCGTTCAGATGTCGATCGTCGCTGACGGCCGCCTCATCAGGCGCCGACGCCTTCCCGATCCTGGGGAAGCGGGCCGGATCGAGCAGTGAAACCACCGTACAAACGTTGGTCGTCGCCTGTTCCGGTGACACCGTTCCCGCCGTGGCGGTCGTTGCTAAAACATGAAGACGCGGATCGAAAAGCGCGCACGTGATCGCGATCGCGTCGTCGATTCCTGGATCCGCATCGATGATAATTTTCCGGGTCATGCGCCAAGTGTAGGTTCCCTGTCGTTTCGAAACGAGCCCGATCCGTTTACGCTTTCGGAAACAAATCCGGGTTGGTGAAACGTGGTGAAAACAACATGACGAGCTTCAGCGAAGCCATTCGGCGGGCGGAGTCTGGACAGGATCTCTCGCAGGACCAAACGGCCGACCTCATTGATCAGATGCTGGCGGGGCGATCGGAGGAAGAGCAGATCGGCCAATTGCTACTCGCGCTTCGGCAAAAAGGTGAAGCAGTCTCCGAGATCGTCGGCGCTGCAGTGGCAATGCGACGACACATGACTCGAATTCCACACCATCACGACTTGTTACTCGATACTTGCGGCACGGGTGGCAGCCGAAGCGGGTCTTTCAACATTAGTACAGCCATCGCAATTGTGACGGCTGCGTGCGGTGTCGCCGTCGCGAAGCACGGCAATCGTAAAGCGACCAGTGCCACCGGTTC
>JBCCOI010000625.1:0-4328 GCA_039025515.1 Planctomycetota bacterium | reverse complement strand
GTCCGCACGCCGATACCTTTGGAAATCCCGGCAGGAATGCAAAAAACGCGTAACAAAACGCGATGACGAATCGAAACCAACATCAACCATGTGTCATGAAGAGAAGGCCGAAACGTTTCGAATGATCATCGCAAAAGATGAGTTCCAGTGGGCCTTGAAGGTGCAGGAAACAAAAGTGTGTAAACCCGATGCTCCGTGAATCCACTTGTAAATCGGCGGCATCGCCGGGTGGTGCCTGCACAAAACAAATCATCATCATCCACTTCCCCAAACACACATCCCCGCTTCGCCTCAGTAACGATGCCAATCACCCGGCACGCGCGGACGATTGACCATTTTCGATTGACACAACTCGCGTGCTCGGATGCATTGGATGGTTCATCGGTTCGTGATCCGCTACAGCGCTACAGTGATGCTTGGCACCCGTCGCCGTAAGTCTGCAACGCCGTCTCTAGTGATCAGTGTACCGGAAAGGTCGACAGATATCAGTCCATTGATCGATGCGATGTAAGGAATAGCAGCATCAGTGACCTTAGAGCCGTTGAGCCGTAGGATTTGGATTCCCCCAATCTCCGCAAGCATTTTCAGCTGATCGTCAGTGATATTCGTATCCGTCAAGTGAACAACGTCTACGCGTTTGAGTTTCGCAATGTGTTTGATTGACGCGTCAGTCACATCCGCGCCCGCGAGGTCGAGGTGGCCAATCAATTCGTAGGTGGCGATCCGTGATGAACGGACAGGCTCCACAAAAGCCACGTATTCAGGATCTGAATTCTCGTCGAACCCAACGTGATAAGCGCCCATCGAGAGCAAATCCAACTCGATGCGGCGCCGTTTCCGATAATCACGCGTAGCGAAAGCCGCGATCGAACACACAATAGCAAGCATTGCGACGATCAGTAGTGACGTCCGAACAGTGAATCGCAATTTGTTTTGTCCGATGAACGTCACGGATCACCCGGTCGCCGCGAGAGATCATCCATTGTCAAACGCCCGACTCGGCGACTCGGGTGCATCCGATGGTTCGTCGATCTTGATACGGTCACTACCGACGAGAAGATTGTAACGTACTGAAAATTCTAGTCCCTCCAAATGGATTTTGAGGTCATCAAACGCTGTCTTTGTTTCCACCGAACCACTGACCTGTACCCACTTCTGCTTGGTGCCGGACGGGGCCATGAATTCTAGTTCCACGGATGAAAATCTTGGGTCGTTATCGAGTGTGCGTTGAACAGATCGCGTTCGTCTCTGAACGTCAGCCATTGCTGCCATGAATGGATAGTCAGCGAAACACGCCCGAGGAAACACAACGGGCACGAGCATCATCATGGCCAGAGTTCCGCAAACACATGCGGAGACCTGTTTTGCGTCGGACAACGCGCGAGAAGAGCAAACAACCGCGAAACTGCTGCCAGCGCCGAAGAGTCCGAACAGCAATGCACCCGAGAAGTCCAGCAGTACAAACCCGCGGATCAAGGTAAAACCGAGTATCAAAACAACGGCAGCGATGAGCAACAATCGATGTTTCATTTCGGTTTGCGATGGTACCGCTAATTCGACGAACGTCACGGATCACGCGGTCGCCGCGCGAGATCATCCACTTCAAAAACCACGACTCGGCGACTCGTCGTGCATCCGATGGTTACCCGCCATTTCGCGCATTCTCGTAGTGCTCACGCATTGATGCAGCATAGCCCGATTCTAGCCGCTCTAAATGTTCCAAGTCGATCAACGCGTTATCCAAGAGTCCAATTGAGAGGTAGTGTGCCATCCGCGCGTTATGAAATTCGTCGTTCTCCGGATCAAGCGAAATAGCGACATTGTAGTATTGGAGCATTGCATCGTTGTCGCCATCAATCGCTGAGCAGGCGTTACCCAGAAGTAGGTATGCGTCCGGACAATATGGATTCAACTCAATCGCTCGCACGAGTAGGTCGCGAGCCTCTCGATAGCGATCCAGTTCTTCGTCGTTGTAGAGGATAGACTCCTCACGCTCCTCAGGAGGACGCTCGTCGGCGAACCATGCAATCATGCCATCAGACCAGCGTGGAATCGCTGAGCGATGCAACAGTCGAATCCGATTGACGGCCTCGCGGAAAAGTAAAATCGCTTTGCGAGCATCAGACGGAGCGACGGTCTTTTGAGGCACTACCATAGGGTCGGGTAACGTTACGGATCACGCGGCGGCGACAAACGATCAACCACTCCAACAACCGCGAATTCGCCGCTCGTCGTGCATCCGTTGGTTACCCGACATTCTCGGGGGCATTGTGACGAATTGAGGCTATGGCAGTCCAAACACAAGCGAGAATGCAACAGGCCATCGCGTATCCGCTAATCGGGAATCCGTGAAACCAGTAAACTCTCCCAAGTGAGATCGGCCATGGCCCTGGAAACACTAGGCCCCGACATCTTAGGCTGATGATGAGCGCTAACAGAACCGCACCGATGACCAACGTAGTCTGAATTCGCACTGGGACGCGAAGCCGACTGAAGACACTGTGCAACACGGTACCGGCAAGAAGCCCAACGAGGACACCAAACCCGACGACTAAAGTGACCGGCATGACATTCAAAAGATCGTCGCCAAGCGATTGGAACCCGCGATGTGCGACGAGAAAGAAAACTAGCAACCCAAACGAACTCAGGAAGATGCAGAATCCACCGATAAACGCTCGTGATCGAAACGAAAGACGACTTGAGTACTGAGGAGCTTGCGCACCCGTGAGGGTTTCTGGATTTGCCGCCGCATAGGGATTCAGCTCAGGATCCAATCGTCAGAACACTCCGCAAAAAGCCGGATTCGGGTAACGTCAGCGATCACCCGGCCGCCGCGAGCGATCGTTCACTTCAATAAACCCGACGCGGCGGCTCGGCGTGCATCGCATTGTTATGCACACCTCCAGTACGCTCGGTGGCACAAAAAACCGATCCGTTGAGTATACCGATTCCGAAAATGAAGGGTGCCAGAAGCCAATGGCCAATTCGTGCAGGAACTGTTCGTCACCGCATTAGCGTCTACCAACCCTTGATCGGGGATCAAAAGTGTAAGCTTCTTGAAACCGCGCAAACTAAAGGCTGTGAAGCTCGAAAAACCGATCACGTTTCGGTAACGTCCCCAAATCCTCCGCTCGGTACGGTGGGTGAAATACGATGCCTCCGAAACCACCATCCGACGAAACATCACGCGAGTCACCCAGCAGACGAGTGCAGAAACCTTCAAGGATGCCCACGCACGATTCGGTACTTGCTCGCTTGCATTACGGCAGAATTCACGGGGGACGGGCGAAAGACCTGCAAGCAGACCATCTAAAACGACTCCCGTCCTCCCGTGCAATTCATGGTTCGGCATCCTCTCGACGGTATACCTGCCAGTAGAAGTACTCCTCATCGACACGTGGCTTGTAACCGAGATTAAGCGCCGTGTCGATCAATTCCTGCCCTTTGGCTGGTTGCTCGAAAACGTTTCCCGATGGCCCGGCCCAGTTTGTCGGTCGAGGAACAAATTGGCCGTGTTTAAGGCGAACTCCCATCGCATAGATTGCGGGTACATAGCCAGCGGATGCCGACCGCTCAAGCCAGCGATAGCCGCCAAGGGTATCCGGATATTGAGGCCAAAGAATCCAGCGATTGATCTGGCCGCTATGATTTTCCGTCCATCGCGCGAGTTGATACATCGCGGCGGAATCACCCTTAGAAGCTTTGGATCGCAGCATCACGCCGGGAACGAAGCTAGCGCCAAGAATCAAGAGAAGAGCACCGGCTGATGATACGAGCGCCCAAAGAAAAGGGCGACGGCCGAATCGTGAGCATATTGCCGGGATCACGATCAACAGCAGCGTAAGGACAACCGGGATGGGGCTTACGGGCATGGGACTTTGATTGCCGAACGGTACGGATCACGCGGTCGCCGCGAACGACTGACCACTTCAATAATCTTAACTCGGCGACTCGCGTGCATCCGATGGTTCCGCACTTTCGGTGAGCGATGCGGGATCAATCCTTCGGCTCCATCGGGTAAGTTCGCGGCCTCTCCAGTCTTGGAGTGCGAGGCCGATCTTGTAGGCAGTGCAGTTTGGATGCAAAGGAAGTCGAACGTTGGCTGTTGCCCCAGGCATTAGCAGGCTCCATTCTCGTGGGACCACACCGACAGAGTAGTTCTCCTGCCCGGCACCGGTCAAACGGTCGCCGAGGACAGAATAGTCGGTCACGTCATCACTCCAACCTGGGTACCAAACGGGAAAATGGCCTTCGTTACGAACCTCGATCACGACCATCGAAACCCGAGCGCCGTCGGGATCCGTGTATTGTCCACGAGATTGAAGGTT
>JBCCOI010000624.1:0-4335 GCA_039025515.1 Planctomycetota bacterium | reverse complement strand
GATGCGTCGTCGTCGCGGTGGATTCTTCCTCGTTCTCGCGTTGCTGGTCATCGTCGTGGCCACGCTCTCGGTTTATTCGTTCACCGGAATGATGGTCGCTTACGACGATGCGAGCTATCTGGGCGGTGACTTGGTGCGGGCACGGGTTGCCGCTGAATCGGGAGCGGAATCGATTCGACTATTGCTTTCGCAACCGCCGCTCTATCGCGATGATAGCGGGGGCGTTTTCAATAACCCAAACTTCTTTCAAGCGGTTCCGGTCTCAAATCAGGATGCAGCCAACGTTTGCAACTTTTCGGTTCCTGCACCCAATCTCAATTCTGCCGGGCAGCTTTCCGGCATTCGGTTTGGGCTTCAAGACGAGTCGGCGCGTTTGAACCTGAACACGCTGGTGACGATCGATGAGAATAGCGAAGGCTTGATGTCCGCAGTCGGTTTGCTGGCCGGTGACAGCGGATTTGAGTCGAGCGGGTCGCTGGCGACCGACCTGTTATTGGCGTTGCCGGGAATGAGCGAAGAGCTCGCCGACGCGATCATGGATTGGCTCGACGAAGACGAAGAGCCTCGTCCATTCGGAGCCGAACTCGAGTACTACAGCACGCTGCCGACGCCGTACGAACCGGCCAACGGTCCGCTGCAAAGCGTGGAGGAACTGTTACTGGTCAGCGGCATGACGCCCACGTTGCTTTTCGGTGCCGACGCAAATCGAAACGGCGTGTTGGATCCGGATGAGCAGCAACGGTTCGGTGCTTCCGTCGATACTCCCGGGGCACTCGGTCTGGCGGCTTACCTGACCGTTCACAGCATGGAAGCCAACAAGTCACGCGACGGTGCACTTCGGGTCAACGTCAACTCGGATGATTTGGAAGTCTTGTATGAGGAACTCGTTGCGGCGCTTGAAGACGAAGACTTTGCCAGTTTCGTTTGCGCCTATCGCATTGCGGGCCAACCGTCGGCGCTAGCGGGAATCACCCCCGGTCAGAATCAATCCTCCGGTACGGCGACCAACTCTGAGAACGGCGGCATCTGGACAGCCGAACTGCTCGATCAGTTGGATCTTTCCGGTGGCGGCGGCACCGAGTTGACTCAGGTCATCGATTTGATCGACGCAACGGTCACGATCCAGGTCGAAGGACGTTCGGTCCAGTTTCAAAGTCCCTTCGAGGTCTTGTCCGCGCCGGCTTACCTTCCGTTGATCATGGATCGATTGACGACCAGTGATGCACCGGTGATGCCGGGCCGAATCAACCTCAACGAATGCCCCGCGGAGATGCTTTACGGCAACCCGTTTCTGGATGATGAACAGGTCCAGCTGATCTTGGAAACGCGTGGCGGTGAATCGGACGACGAGAATCGACTTTTTGAGACATGGTTGATGGTAGAAGGCATCGTTACCCTCGATCAAATGCGGAATCTGCTGCCGCTGTTAACCGGAGGCGGTGATGTCTATCGCGCGCAGATCGTCGGCTACTTCGAGTCCAGCGGACTGTCTCATCGCCAGGAATTGATCATTGATGCAACAACGGTTAATCCGAAAATCGTCTCCTTCCGAGACCTCAGTCACCTCGGACGGGCATTCGATTTATCGGTGTTGGGGATTCGAAACAGCACGGGTTTTGGACTGACCGAGTGACTGCGTGAAAGATCGCATTCGTGACGCGGGGCGTCGAACTAAACTGACCAATCGGTAGGACGCCAGCCAATCAACAAACGAGTTTGAAATGCCAAGAAAAATTGCACTCGACTACGACGATCACGAGCTTCGGATCGTCGCTGCACAGTGCGGGGGAACAAAGGTCTTCGTGACCGACGCTCAGGTGATCCCGATCGCCGAAGGGGAGTCGGTCTCGGAGAAGCTGCGCGGCTACGTCGTCGAACAAGGCCTCGCGCGTACCGAGACGCTGGTAGCGATCGGACGTGGCAAAGCGGAGCTTCGTGAGCTGCAGCTGCCGGCGGTCCCGGAGGAGGAACTCCCCGACATGGTGCGGTTCCAGGCAATTCGCAGTTTCGCCTCGGCGAGCGAAAAAGCGTCGGTCGACTTTCTGGTCACCGATCGTTCGAATGAATCGACGACTCTGATCGCCGCGGCAGTTTCGCCTCAAGAAATCGAACGCATCCGCGAATTGTGCGCGACGTCGGAGTTGTCGCCCAAGCGTATTGCACTGCGCCCGCTCGCGGCGGCGCCGCTGTTTCTTTCTGGAAAGTCTTCCTCCGGTATCTGCGTGATGATCGATCTCTTGGCAGATGACGCCGAGATCGTGATCGCGAGAGACGGTAAAGTCATCTTCGTCCGGACCGTTCGGCTGCCAAGTGCAGAAGGCCAACGCTCGCGTGCGATCGCGGGCGAAATTCGTCGGACGATGGTCGCGTGCGGCGAGTCGTCGACACCCAACCAGATTGTGGTCTGGGGCAACGAGTCGGTTCATCAAGACGATTTGGACGCGATCAAATCGACGATCGAATGCGATGACGTTCGCGCGGTCAACCCCTTCGAGTTGGTGAGTTGTCAATCCGACGAGTTGCCAGAGCATGCCGGCAGGCTTGCTCCACTGGTCGGACTCCTTGCGAGCGATGAGGTGGCTGCCGACCGGCTCATTGATTTCATCAACCCTCGCGAGCGTCCCGAAGAAAAACCCGATCATGTTCGGCGGGCACTCTACATCGGGCTGCCGATCGCGGCGGCGTTGTTGCTCGCGTTCTTTGCGTTTCGCAACCTTTACAGTTGGGACGCCAAAATCAAATTAGCTAGCGATGAGGTCAATAATCTTTTGAAAGCTTCCGAGCTTGCGGACGAGAGCATCGCGAGAACGGAGAAGATCGATCAATTCCTGGATGGGGACGTTAGTTGGTTGGATGAGCTTCGTCGTTTCGCCGACGAGGCTCCACCGAGCGACGAGATGATCGTCAAGTCGATCGTTGCTCGATCAACGATTCGTGGCGGAGGCGGTACCATTCAAGTGATCGGGGCCGTGACGGATCCAGAAGTTCTCGATGAAATGGAAGCTGCGTTGCGCGACGAAGGCCACAGCGTCGTCGGCAACGGGACGTCGGAACAGGAAAGCAAGGACGATTACCGATGGACGTTTGATGAAACGGTTTCGGTTTCGGGTCCCGACGTGCGGGAAGAACGCTATCAGCGTATCGAGAAGATGCTGTTCGGATCGGTGGATGAGGTTGCGGACGCGGGTTCAGAGTCGACCACCGAGGGCTCGGCCACGACCGAGACCTCCAGTGACAACAATGCTGACGAAAAAGAATCGAAAGACGACGAGGTGACGGCATGACTCAACGCGAACGAATTCTCGCGATCTTGGTCGGTAGCCTCGCGGTGATCGGGGTAGGGCAGTGGGGCTTTACGAAGTACAAGACCGCCCTGGAGACTCGGAAGTCTCGATACGAATCGCTGCAGCAGCAGACGCTTGACCTGAAGAACAAACAGGAGCGTGGAGCGCTAGCCGATCGTCAGATGGGCGAATACTTGGTGCGGTCGCTCGGCAGCGACATCGAGCAAGCTCGCAGCGACTATCAAGCTTGGTTGCTGGAGATTGTGACGAAGAAACATAACTTGGAGGGCGCGAAGGTGGGCCGGCCAAGAACGATCCCCGTCGGCGATCTCTATCAACAATTCACGTTTGAGTTAACCGGCAGCGGTGACATGTCGGAGATCATTGCGGTCGTCCATGAGCTCCAGTCGAAAGACTACCTGCATCGCATTCGTGAACTCGACATCAAGCCGAACCAGCGCAATGAGCTCTTCGAACTCACGGCGCTCATCGACGCGGTCTCGATCAACTCCGCCGCCGAGAAGACCGCGTCGCGAGAAGAGAACTCCTGGCGAGTCGAACCGGACTTGGTGGCCTACGCCGAGCCGATTTTGAATCGGAACCTTTTTGAACCACCCAACAAAGCTCCCGCGTTCAGCGGTGACCGAACGCTCGAGGCGACGGTGGGTCGCGACGAAGCTTTCACGCTGGTCTTCAAAGATTCCGAAGGGCACCGAATTTCCTATGATCTGGTCGAGGGGCCCGACAATGTGCGTCTTGATCGGCGAAGCGGGACGTTGCGGGTTCGGTCTGATGAGATCACGGAGTTCGAAGTGAAGGTCAGCGCTTCGGATAATGGCCGTCCCATGCGATCAACGGAGCAGACGTTGCTTGTCAAAGTGGTTGATCCACCACCACCACCGCCAGAGAAGGCTCCGCCTTTGAAATATGACGATGCCAAGCAAACCTATCTCACCGGATTGGTGCAGGGATCCAAAGATTGGACGGCATGGATGAACGTTCGCACCCGAGGCAAAACACTTAAGCTTCGCGTGGGCGATGAATTTGAAGT
>JBCCOI010000623.1:0-4351 GCA_039025515.1 Planctomycetota bacterium | reverse complement strand
GAAGTCGCGTCGACGTCTCACGAGGGATCTCGCCTTGATTCAACGTCGTTGATGGAGTTCGTCGTTCAGCACCGATTTAATAACGGTCGCGAAGCGATGATCATCGACCTTCATCGTTGCACGCGTTGTGACGATTGCGTCAAAGCTTGTGGCGACGCGCACGATGGCAATCCGCGGTTCGTCCGGCAGGGCGCGATTCACGGTCGACTTCAGTTCGTCCAAGCTTGCATGCACTGCGAAGATCCCGTGTGCATGATCGGATGTCCGACGGGAGCAATCGCGAGAGATCAAGCCAACGGCGTGGTTTCGATCCACGATTCGATCTGCGTGGGCTGCGGCGTCTGCGAAGCATCGTGTCCTTACAAAAACATCGCAATGGCTGAAGTCGTGGATCCTCGCGGCGTACCCTTTGTCGATGATGCGAAGGGCAAACCGATTCGCAAAGCGACCAAGTGTGATTCCTGTAACGGATTACCGACAGGTCCCGCATGCGTCAATGCGTGCCCGCATGATGCGATCGTCCGAGTCGATTTGCTCGAATCGCCGCCCCTGACCGAATGGCTGAGTCGAAGGAGCTGAGCGAATGGGACGTATGCATCTTCGGACTCGCCGTAACCTGGCATTGTCATTTACGGTTTTCGCGGTCGTCGGGTTTTCGGTGCTCGTGCAGCGACAGACGGACAGCCTGGGCCGTGTCGCCGTCTTGACTGGTAGCACGTTACTCGCCTGTTTGATGCTGTTGGTGCTCATTGGGCTGCGACGACGGATCACATTCTTGCCGCTCGGCAGCATGAGTCTCTGGACGCAGATTCATATTCACATTGGGATCTTTGCATCGGCGGCCTATCTACATCATGTCCCGAGCGTAATCGGCGACGGACTTTTTGAGGGATGCCTCTCGGTCATGTTCTTGTTAGTTTCCGGAAGCGGTTTCTACGGACTGTATGTCAGTCGGACTTTCCCGAGGCGGCTGGCGAATGTCGGGAATCAGCATCGATTCGATCGCATCCGTTGGACAAGAGAGCAAATTGCAAAGTCCGCGACCGAGTTGGTTTCGGGAAAAGGAAGCGGAGCCGCAGCGCCCGTCCTGCTGGGTTTCTACGAATCGACGCTCGCTCCGTTTTTCAACAGCTATCCGAAGTTGGCGTATCTGGTTGTGCCGAGCGGTCATCATCGACGGCAAATACTTTCCAACTTGAAACAGCTCGATCGATATTTTGAAGAGGACGCTCGTCGAACTGCGGGGAAGCTCGCAGCGTTGGTGCGGCAGCGAGACGACTTGGATTATCAGTTCGCGTTGCAACTGCGCCTGCGTGGTTGGGTGCTCTTTCACTCGGTGACTTCTGTTGCACTCATTGTTTTTTCCATTGTCCACGTCGTGATCGCTTTTCGGTTCATGGGGAGCTGATCCGAAATGCGTGATGACGACGTGCTCATCGAAGTACCTCACGGGTTTGATCGTCCGGGTGACCAGTGGGTCAATATCGATGGCAGGAGAACACGCACTTGGTCCGGCCAACGACGACGATTGACGTCGGCAGCGCTTCTAACGATTTTCGCGGTTGCGGTTGGTGGGTTCTTCTTCGTTCCGGGCTCAGATGTTCTCAAGCCGGGTGACCTTTCCTCACCACATTCGCAGATTCTGGCGGGAACGATTACGCAACAACGCTGCGGCGCTTGTCACGCGGAAGCTTCGCGCTCTCCAATGGCATGGCTTACGTCTTCTTCTCATGACCCACAAAAAATCACGCAGACGGACCTTTGTTTGGATTGCCATCACCAACGCATCCCGAGACAAACGGCGCGTTCGGCGCACAACCTGACCGCTTCGCACCGTCAGGAGCTGAGTGCGAAGATTCGCGACGCGTCTCTCGATCCCCAACCGATGAAATTCGCATCGACATCAATCAGCCAAGATGACATCGCTTGCGCGGTATGCCACAAGGAACATCACGGAGGGAAGGCGAGCTTGATTGATCTGAGTGACGCACAGTGCCAAGCCTGTCACTCAAGGCAGTACGAGAGTTTCGCGAAAGATCATCCCGACTGGGACGATTGGCCATATAGGAGAAACGCGTCGATCAGTTTCGACCATCGATCGCACGCCGGAACGCACTTCCCCAAAACGCAAGGTGGACGCGTCTTCGATTGTAAAAGCTGCCATCCGATGGGCACTTCGCTACCGGACCCATTTTTCGGTTCAAGTGACATCGTTCGTACCGTTTCTTACGAGCAAGCTTGCGCGAGTTGTCATGATGAAACGTTGAACGTCCAACAAGCAACCTCGCTCGATCTGTTGACCATGCCGATGCTGCCTAGGAACACGGTCGAAGGAGTATCAGGATGGCCGGACGAGGCGATCGGCTTCGCGGACGGTCGTCTGTCACCCTTGATGCGACTCCTGCTGCGGTCTGATCCAGAAGTAAAGGAACTCCTTCGGGTCGTTGGTGATCAGGAACTCGGGGACCTCGTCGCCGGCTGCAAACTTGACGAGAGTTCGCTTCGTCCGCTCGCCGTCGCGATCAGCGAACTCAGAAAAGAACTGGCAGCGGATGGCCATCAAGCGATTCGCAGGCGACTTCGTCAAACAGGTGTGGCCGATGAACGATTAAATCCCACCATTCGCCCGCTTCCCCCTCAGCTGTTGCAGTCAATCGAGATTCACTGGGATACCGAGCTGCGACGGCGTTTTACAAAAACGGAATCGTCGGCAACATTGAGTTCCGGCTACGGAACTGAGAACGATGCTGCGTTGCTTTCAGATGATTTGCTGGTCGATGGTTCATTGGCCGAGTCGTCTACGGACGCGGAGGCGTTGTTGGCGGATCCCCTTTTAAGCGAGAACGATGATTTGCTCTTGGCTGCCGATCCGCTTTTGGACGATCCCCTGATGGCCGGGCAGACATCTGAATCAGACGAATTCACAGAGACGCACGACGCCTCGATTTCATCAGACAATCGCTCGAATCCTGGCGGATGGTATCGGGATGACACTCGATTGGCGATTTTGTATGTCGGCTCCGGACATGCGGATCCCGTCTACGTGTCCCTGATGGAGAGTCTTTCCGCCTTGCCGAATACCGACCCGGAGAAGCGTGCGTTTCTTCGGCTTCCTGCAGTCGCAGCCTGTGTGGAATGCCATCCGGGTTCGACTCGGTTTCCAGCGGTTTGGAAAGGTGAGCCCGCAAATCGTGGCCAATTGAATTCGACGAAGTTTTCACATCGACCGCATTTGAACGTGAGTCGCCTGGGTGACTGCCGCTATTGCCACGAAGTCGCGCCGGCCGATTCGGAGGCTTTGACGGGAGTTGCGTCGTTACGGGAATTCCATGACTTTCTACCGCTGAAGAAGGCGGCTTGCGTCGCCTGTCATACGGCCGCGGCGGCCGGTGATCGCTGCACACAGTGTCATCGCTACCACATGACCGCTCCAATTTCGACTCCTCGCATCGCCGACGGGCGTGGGTTGCCCTCCGAAGCGAGCGGCGTAAACTTGAAGTGAACCCGACATGACGGATGAACGTCTGTCGTGGTGGTGAGTGACCTTGCCCAGTACTTTTCTGGGCGGTGGATGGCTCGCCGGGTTGATCCGGGGGCGACTTGGATTCGACCGGATGACTTAGAAGCGTATGGTTGCGTGTCGTGGTTGATCAGTTGGCCACGTAAAAAGCTGATCACACCATAATTGCAGATGAAAGTCTTGCACTGGCTGCCTAAGAACAGGCATCCCTGACTGAGGGAGCTTGCCAGAAGCGCCCGACTGTCAGATGTAATTCTGGATCGCCCGCCGTCCTGCTTGAGACGCGGCGGGTTAAATTTTGATTCGAGCTAGCGAGCGGCGGAGCCTGTCGGGCAGCGCCGCGGTGAGCGAAAAGGGTTTCGGCCCAAAATAGCTCGACTACACACGTAGACGCCATCGTGGACGCATCGCGGGACGAGGGTTCAATCCCCTCCGCCTCCATCAAAGCCACCTTGTTAGAGATAACAGGGTGGCTTTTTTCGTCGAGTGACCGCGCGTCGTTTTGACTCTTTAATTTGCCGCCCGAGCTACTTGAGCCCATGGGCGATCGTGCCGTCTACTTGCGAACAAACCTGGCGAGCGCCGTCGGCTTAGTCCATGAGTTAAACGTTGACGAGATACGACGAAGTTTCGCTAGGTGAGTGGAGTCATCCGGCGTGGTATATGTCCACGAAGCGGCGAAGGATTTCCTGGGCATGCGGTGTTGATTTGTCGCTGACACGTTGCTTGATCTCTTCCGCTTCGTGCGGCTCGAAGTATCCGTAGTTGCTGTAGGTGTTGATGCGCAGGATGAACTCCTCAGAGTCTCCTTCGGGGTGGAACTGGGTCGCG
>JBCCOI010000622.1:0-4352 GCA_039025515.1 Planctomycetota bacterium | reverse complement strand
CGCTAGCGTTTGGCGGTTCGGCGTTGAGGTCGGTTGTCAGCAGAATGCAGTCACACCGACCGTTGAAACCGGTGAGATCCGTGAGGCGAAGGCTGGTGCTGCCTGTCGCGAGTTTGACGGTTCCGCCGTCATGCCATGACCATTTTTTACCCTTGGTTCCGAATGTCGGTTCCAGCAGTTCATCGCCCACTTTGATCTTGAACTTTCCGGGGCTGCCTTCCGAATCCCAGCGGGCGACCCAGTCAAATGTGCGGACCCAAACGCGGTAGGTACCCGCTTCCGCGACTTCGATGTCGGTGATTGCGTCTTGGACCGGTTTTCCCAGCCCGTGTGCAAGCAGGTAGGGCGAACCCATCTGCTGGATAAACTGAGTATCGATTTTCCAGCCACCCGTGTCTTGAAACGACTCCGCTTCGACGAAGACTTCCGCGGCGTTTCCGGGCGTATTTGGAAAGATTGCAACGGCGACCGCGAGCATTGTCGCGATCATCCAAGAATGGCGGTCAAGAATAGTCATGATTCGGTGGGGAATGGGGAGGGCGGTGAAGTTCCATATAGAAACCCATGCCCAACCAAGATACACGGCCCAACCGAAAGAAGGAATTCTCGCGAGCTAGAATTCAATCACTCCAACTCGACGTCGCCCGCAAGAGTTCGAAACTCAAGCGTCCGGATTTGACTCTTTGATTGCCTGATCCATGACTTCGATTGCGGGGCCGACGTAATTTTGGAACTTCTCTTCGAAGTGCACCATCGCTTCCTCATCGGCGAAGAAGAACATGCGATTGTGGGTCGGATCGATCGAACCCCATTCTCGCTTGCCGGGCACGATTTTGCGTTCTTCAAAGAAACGCACGACATCGATTCCGTTCAGCACTGGAGTGAATGGAATCGGATCGACCAAAAACTTCTCCATCGCCCCCTCGTTGGCGAACAGATAGAGTTTGCCGAGGTGAATGACGCCGTGTTCTGGTTTACCTTCCACCCACTCCATGTTCTCAATAACTGAGACGGGGCAGTATCCCTGCAGTGCCAGTTCGGGCTTTGCGGCGAGGTCGCTCGGTAACGCAATGTCATTGGGCCGAGTCAATCCCGTGTCGACGGACTCAACGTCGGTGACCATCGGAGCAGGCGGTGCTTTCGAGCTGGCCAATGTGGCGCTGACTCCACCCGCTTCCGCCGGAGGCATGACGAACTGGTTTGCCTTTCGTTCGCCGGGCTTCGATGCGGGAACTTGAACCGCCAAGTCTCTGGCGTAGGACGGTCGCTCTTCAGCATCGCCTGCTGCGGTAGCAGTATTCTTTGCTGTGTTGGCGGCGATCATGACCTGACTGCGACTGTAGTCGGCACGAGCACTGGTCAGCATCGCCATGTAGCGTTCCGGTTGTTGCGGGCTGACGGACTTGGAGACGATCTTCGCATCCGTGGTCACGATGACATCTGTCGGATATTTCGTCACGCCAAACTTCTTGGCGAGCAATTGATTCTTGCCGCCGTGAACTCGTAGAGGCACAAAGTTTGTGTTGACGTCGGAAGCCAGCCTGGGATTCTTGAACGCTCCCGCTTCCAATCGATCGCAGTAGATGCAATTGTCAGTAACGAAGTGCAGAAGCATCAACTTCCCTTCACTCTTCGCGCGAGCGTGAGCTTCCAGAAGCTTGGATTCCCAAGCGATTTGAGCGTCTGCGGTTCGGGCGCTCAGGCAAACGGCCAAAGCGGCGAGGGTGATCGCGGCGTATCGCATCCTGCGGTCCTGTTCGATCGGTGAATGGAAGGAGATGTCAGCGTCCGAGCCAACTCCCTATCGTGGGAGATCGGCTCCTCGACACTAACACTTGAGTCGAAAGTACAGGATGGGCAAACTTTGCCGCCACCGCAGTCATGGTCTTGGCCGTGAAACACGCACGTTGATTTATACAGGGATACGACGGCCTTCATCCGTCGGAGTGGTGGGACTACCGAAGGATGTGATGTACTCCTGTTCGGGGTCAACGCCCAGCCATTCCATCAACGTGAACATCAAGTCAGCTACGCTGTGAGCCGGATCATCGGGCACGGCGCCATCCTTTCCTGTCGAACCAACGACATTGCCTTGAAATCCGTTGCCCATCAGGGCCACGGGAATCGAGCGAGGGAAATGATCACGGCCGTTCTGTCCATTGATCACCGGTGTGCGCCCAAACTCGCCCATCCACAGAATGAGCGTCTCCTCCCAGAGTCCATTCGATTTCAAGTCATCCGCGAGCGCCAACCAGGCGGGTTCGAGTCGCTCACAAAGCCGGCTCACGGCACTGAAGTTCCCCACGTGTGTATCCCATCCGGGCATCTGAACCTCGACGTAGCGTACGCCGCTTTCCAGCATGCGCCGTGCGGCGAGCACTCGATTTCCAAACTCGCTCTCGCCGTATCGGCGGCGCGTTTGTTCTGATTCTTGCTCCAAGTTCATCGATGCGGCGAACGGGGAACTCAAGAGTTGACGCGTCGACTCAATCTGCTGAGATCGCTGACGAAGATTCATCGACGAAGACCGTCGTTGGAAGTCCCCATTGAGTTTTTCCACCAAACTCAGGCGGCCCGTTTGCCCTTTGGCCCGACCAATCGTCTGCAATGCCTTCTCCAAGTCTGAGACGACAAAGGGAGAATTCTCGGGACCAAGAAACGCCGCACCGTAAGCAAGGTTCCCCAAAGTCACTGCCGCCGGAACGTCCCACGAACGCCCGGTTTGTGCCACAGACGAGGCAAGACTGGGACGTGGAAAAGAGTCGATGCGTTCAAAACCGGTGTGCAAAAGATACGCCGCGCGTTGATGCTCGCCTTGCTGTGAACCGACCGAACGGAGCAGGCACATTTCATCAGCCCGCGTCGCGAGTTTGCCAAGGGTTTCACAAAAAGCAATGCCTGGCACCCGGCTCGAGACACTGTCCAGCGGCCCTCCATTCGATACACCAGGCTTGGGGTCGAACGTCTCAAATTGACTGGGGCCACCTTCCATCCATAACGTCACGCAGCGCTTGAACCGAGGTGGCTTCCCGTGCGACGTAGCCTTGGACTCGGAAGCCATGACCGCGCCGCCGAGCAGCTGCGACAGACCCGCTGCCGAAGCAACCGAAAGCCAATCTCGACGATGCATGCGGTGCTTGTTTCTCATCGTTTGCTCTCAGTGGTTGAACACAAATTCGTTGCAGTGAAGCAACGCGTAAAGGACATCTCGTTGGCTGGCGTCCGCGAACAGGCGCTCTTCATTCGGTGACGGTTGTCGTTGCAGCGTGGCCAGAAACAGTTCCTCAAGGCTGCGCGCATTCGCATTTGAGGGTATTGAAATCTCATGCAGCAGGCCCTGACTGGTTCGCTGAAACGACAATGGATCAGTGCCTCCGATCGAAACGGCGGAAGTTCCGAGCAAGTGAATAGCGTTTGAATTGATTGTGACGGGGTCCGCCTGTCCTGTTTTGTTCTCGAGCAAGCCGCCTTCGATCGGTGAGAGTGACTTCCGCACAACCGTTTCATGAGAGAGCACCCATTGTTCCGGCAGCATCGGCCTCGGTCGTCGCGCCGCAAATGCAGCGTAGTCCCTCGATCGATCGACCAAAGTCGCTTCGGTATCGGCCGGATGGTCCGTCCGCGCGTAGGCGTGGCTTTGGCAGATCAAACGAATGAGATCCTGAATGTCAAAACCGGATTGCTGAAGCCGGTTGGCGAGGAACTCATGCAATTCTCCAACGCTGGGAGGTTCAGATTCGCTCAAACCGTCAACCGGATCGACGATGCCTCGACCGATGAGTAGTTGCCAGGCTCTGTTGCCGATCGCTCGTGCGAAAGGTTTTACGCGAACCGTCATGATGGCCAAGTCTCTACGCCAAACGGATGTCCGTGGACGGGCGCCGGTCAAGAACTGTGGCAGGTCGTCCTCACCGGCTCTGCGATCACCCGGTGAATCGGATAGTTCCGTTCCGCCCGATACTTCTTGAACTCGCATTGTTTCGAAAAAACGCCGCATCTTTTCGTAGTCGTTTTGCGTCCAACGATCAAAGGGATGATCATGGCACCGTGCACAGTCGAGTTGAACACCGAGAAAAACGCGTGAGACTTGTGTGACGGGGTCCTCACGATTCGCAACTAGAAAGTTGACCGGGCCGTGCAGTGTGGTCACGCCATCAGCGGAGATGAGATCAAAGGCAACCTGATCAAACGGCGTGTTCTCCCGAAGCCTCTGTTCCATCCAAAGGCGCAATCGTTCGCGATCGCTTTGCGGTTCATCGCCTCGACCAACGAGAATTGTGGCCCACAGCTGCGACCAGTAACTTGCAAAATCGGGCGACGACAGCAATCGCTCAATCGCCGACTCACGGTCT
>JBCCOI010000621.1:0-4359 GCA_039025515.1 Planctomycetota bacterium | reverse complement strand
GTCGTTTTTCGACTCGAGTCCTGGATGCGGAATCGAGTTCGTCGTCGAGGTACGCGACCAACAGCTCGTCGTCGGGATCGACCGGATGGTCGTCGGCCAATAAGACGCTATCGCTCATGGACGTGCCTCCGGCGGAATCACACCCGCGTCCACGTAGGGCTGCAGAATCTCTTTCAAATTGACTCGGGCACGGCTGAGCAATGACTTCACCGCTTGCGTCGTTAGCCCCATCGTCTCGGCGATCTCTGCATAGCTCATGTTTTCAAATCGCGATAACATCAAGGCCGTCCGCTGTCTGTCTCCGAGCGTCTCGACGGCTTGGCGAATGATTTCTCCACGTTCGGATCCTTCGACCAATCGGTTCGGCATCATGCCACTGGCTTCCAAAGCCGTCGCCGCGAGCACACCGACCGCCTGCGAACCATCCGCCGTGGGCGGTGCGTCTACTTCGTTGACTTCCTGGCGACGTCCGACACGGCGTGATGAGTTTCGTGCCACGTTGGTCGCAATCGTAAATAACCAAGTCGAAAATTTTGCCCCGGCCTCGTACCGCTGTCGCGCCCTCCAGACGCGCATAAATGTTTCCTGAGCAAGATCTTCCGCGAGGTCGGCGCGAGGACCAATCGACCGCAGGACTCGAACCAATCTGGGATGATACTTGCGAACTAATTCCTCATACGCGGCCGCATCATCGGCACGCACGCGCAGCATCAATCGGACATCGGGATCCGATTGTTGATAACGCAACGATGTAGATTCACTGACTGCCAAACAATTCACCCGGAGGGGCAACGATTCGCCCGCGGATCCGACGATTCAATCGAATGACTCTCGATTCCTCGCCGCACGGATTCACCACTTTCCCGCGAGTCTACCACGATTCAACCCGCCGAATCAGTCGAAGTTTCGCCGGATCAATCGAACGACTCCGGCCAAAAATACTTCGACCGTCAAAAAAACCAGGCGAGCAAGTATCGCGGCAGCAAGCGCAGTCGGATGACCGATCAGTGGAGAAAGAACGACCGTCAAAATCAGCTCTCGCACACCCGCGCCCCCCGGCAGCAGCGACACGAAACCCGCGACCATTCCCAGCGTGATGGACGCCGTCGCGGCGGCGAAGATAAGCCAAACATCTAGATCCGCCGGGACGCCCGGCAGGCTTGAAATGACAAAGCCAAACGACAGAGAGAAACCAGCCCAAGCGGCAGTCTGAAGCAACCACGTTTGAGCCCAAAAGCGATACCCCGCAACGGGCGGCGAATTCTCTTCTTTGCGAAATCTTTCGACGAGAGTGAGCACGTAGCAAAGGGGCCTCGGCAAAGTCAAAAGCGAGACACATACGCCGCCGATACAGCACGCGATTGCGATTCCTTTCGGCACGGGCAAAGCGAATAAAGTAACGCCCGCGATTGCTGTCCCTACCGCAAGCATCATCACGGTTTCCAGGAACACCGCGGTGGCCGCATTTGCGAGTTTGACGCCGGCGCTTGCAAGTTCTCGCGATCGCAGCACGACCACCATCGCTTTCCCGGGAACATACTTTCCCAGATGACCGATGAGCTGGGCGATGATGGCCTGCGAGACAGAAACACGATCACCAAGAGTGAGTAGGGACTCGCGCAAATGCAGCCCACCGGCGGTCAGCCCGGCCGCGTAGAAGACACTCGCTGCTATGAGGTAAGAGACTCTCAGTCGATCCCACGACGGGATCTCATTCCGGATGCGTTCGCGTTCGGCAAGAAGCCGCGAACGTTCTTTGCCACCAACAGATTCGAGACGCGCCTCGATCTCGTCGATCGCGTGTTGCCCATTCGCTTGCTGGTTCCGCCACTCCGAAATGGAACGCTTCACCGAGTAGATGAGGCCCAGAACGACCAGCCCGACGATGACGATTCGAACAGCTCGTTTCATCGCTGGAGTTGATTTGTTCGGAGGCTTGGTCGCGTCGGGTTTTCTTGGCAGCAACCAGCACTTTAATCAACAGCGAACGCTTGGAAGCTCTGAACTCACTAGCCGATCACGTTTGCGGACTGAATTGCGGTCTCGCGATCCGGAAGTGTGAAGACTCCGACAATCATCAGACCGAGAGTGCCGGTGTGAACCAACCATGCTTCGTCCGACCGGATCACGGTCTTCAGGGTGACCAAAGAAATGATCACCAGTGCAAAAAGGAATCGCCGTTCGGCTCGCCGCAAGTCATCGCCAATGGCGAGCTTGATTGACATCAGCGCCCAGAAGCCCAAAAGCGGAAGCGCAAAACAATCCAAGCAGGCAATCCAGGCCATTGTGGTGATTCCGTTCTGGGAAAAGACGAGTCCGCCGACGAATCATTCGTCGGCGCCGCAAACATCGCAACATCCGCCGGCACGCCGAAAGTCGAACTTGAGGGAAAATCGAAAAAATGGAGTTTTTCCTGCACGGATGCTGAGTCGTGCATGCACTAACTGGACGTAAGAGGCAGGTTGCTAATAGCGCTGATCCGCTCAAGAGACAGGCCGGTGGCTAATCCGGATGATTCGGTAGCGGTTGTTGGTGTACCGGCTTCGGCCGGTTGATTCGAAGTCGCGGCCGGCTGAAGCCGGTACACCAACCAGTGCACTCCACAAATTGGGCGTTGCCGGCCTAATCAACAACATCACGACGCACTCCTTCCATCCATCATGCGACTGACACTTCGAACGCTCCTCGCTTATCTGGACAACACGCTGGAGCCTCAAGATGCGGAGCTGCTGAAACAGAAACTCTCACAAAGCGGTTTCGCCACGCAGCTCGTGCAGCGAATCGGTGACTCGTTGAAGAATCCTCAGCTTTCGGCGCCGCCGCCGGATTCGGTTCATCCGATTGAAGACCCGAACATGATGAGCAACTACCTCGACAGCACGCTCTCGCCGGAGCAAGTCGCGGAGGTCGAGAAAGCATGCCTTGAGTCGGCGCCCCACATGGCCGAAGCCGCCGCGTGTCACCAAATTTTGACGATGGTTCTCGGCAAATCCGCCGAAGGCTCGGAGAGACTTCGAAAACGTGTGATGTCGATGGTCGACGAGAATGGTCAGGTGATGGTGACCGACTCGAGCATCATTGCAGGCAAGCTCGGTACGGAATCATCACCGATTGCCGGAGAGATTGGACCGCGCTATTCCGATGTGGATCTTGGCAACGCGGATTTGGATGTAGCCAACCAGCCTACCGAAGTTCGTCAGGAAAGTGCCGCCGAATACGAATCAGGTTCATCTGTTCGTCCCGTCGAAGTCGGCGATAGTGGAGTCTTCAAAGCCGCGAGTAAGCTTCGCGAGCAGTCGCATCAATTCGCCGAAGCCGGACCGGCGATGGATGACGAGTCGATGGCCGGCAGTCGTCCGCTACGCGAGCTTGAAAAATCAGACTTCTACGAAGGTGATGTCCGGCCATCACGAATCACACCATGGCTGGTCACCCTGGCTCTGGTTGGTGTCCTTCTGTTTGCGGTTGGAAAGATCTTTACGCCATTGTTCGGACCACGAGCACTCGTTTCATCCGATGTGTCCGGATTAATGGACGACACTGAGACCAATCCATCGGAACAAGATGCCGACGACATTCCACCGATGGAGTCCGACGAGCTTGAACCCATGTCAGCCGCTGATGCGAACGTCCCGGGTGAACAAGCGGAACCCGTCGATGGTGATACCGACAAGTCGATGTCGACGACCGGTGAAGATCAACCCGAAAGCCCTGATGATGCGTCGTTTGAAGATGTCGACATGGGTTCCTTCGAAGCCGGCGCACCGCCCATGCCGATCGAGACGGGTGAACCATCTGACACGAAGGAAGATGACAAGCCGGCTGACGCAGTCGCGATGGATCCGGCATTGAACGGAGAAATCTCCACCGGCGAAGCCAACGCGGACTCCGGGGGCGCGGCCGCTCCCGACGCGGTGATCGCAGCCATGCCTGATAAAGAAACCGACGCAGCCGCAATTGAAAAGGTGGAAAGTGTCCCAAGCCAAGATGCCGTCGAAGTGGCAACGGTCGTTAGCGAAGACGCCTTGGTTGCGTGGCAGACCGGTGATGAACCCTGGAAGCTCGCTGCCAAGGACTCCGTCGTCTCAACTTTATCCACGTTGGCTTGCGCACCGGAGTATCGATGCTTGTTGAATGTGTACGAGATGCCGAATACAAAAATAACGCTGGTTGGCCCGACACAAGTCTCATTTGCAAGCGGACCACCGGAAGTGCAACTGGATGTCAATTTTGGTCGGCTCCTGGTTTCGTTTACTGCCGCAGGGCAGCGGCTGCGTTTTGGTTTCGGCGAGCGTTTGATCGCGCTGACCAATGAATCGGACGAGTCCATGATTGCCATCGAGCTAAACCATGAACGAG
>JBCCOI010000620.1:0-4371 GCA_039025515.1 Planctomycetota bacterium | reverse complement strand
CTTCTTGCCGCAGCGTTGTTGGCGAGCACAATTGGCAAGCCAGCTTCGATCGCCGCCGGGACGAGGGCGTCGAAACCGGCTTCGCCGGTCTGAATCAGGAAGTCGGCTGCCTGAAAAACATCTTGGATCAAGCCAAATGAACCCGGCATCACGAATGATTGCCGAAGCCCATCGCCTCGAAGTCTCGAGTACACGGCGTCACGGTTCGCGCCGTCACCGACAAACCAATAATGCAGCGATGGCGCTTCGCGGGACAAACCCACTGCTGCATTTGCAAGCTGCATCACGCCGGAACTCGCGTCATGCCGTTCGACGGATAAAGCGACTTGGCTTCCACTGGGAACGAACAAGTCTCCGTTGATTCGCGCGAACGCGCTTCGCAAGTCTTGCTTGTCTTCCAATTCACTCGGATACACACCCGAACGGATTCGCGCCAATTTCGGCCCACGGATACCAAACGTATGCCAACTTCTCTCCGCGTCCGCATCGCCCACTACCACAAGATCGGCAAGCGAAAGCGCACCGACGATTCGCTTGCCGAACCGCGACGAATTCATCCACTCTAAATCTGAAGCCGTTCCAAGCCCGGCGACGCGGACCATGCACTTCAACCCCAATTCTTTGGCCGCGGCGACAGTCGAGATTGCTTCTTCTCGCGCGGAATCACAGTAGAGCACGTCATATCCGCCGCCATGTGACAAGAGCCATTGCGTCAGGAAATCAATGTATCGCGTTGTCCCTCGGTCAAAGGCTTTCTTCCAACCGACCTTGGGCGCCCGAACCGGACGGTAGACACTGATGTCGCGAAACCGAAAAGACTCGGCCCATTCCGTGTGATACTTCGGCGTCAACACATCGACATGGAAACCACATTCGGATAGCCCACGTGCGATGGCCATCAGATGCACCGCGCCGTCGAAGCAACCGAGCGGCCAGAAATACCGGCTGACCATCAATACACGTGGTCTTCGCTGGCGACTCCCGTCAGTCATCGTGAATCTGGAAAACTATGATCTTCACCGGTTGGACGTGAACCGCTCAGTAACTGGCTTCGTTCGGAAACCGTCGGTCTGCTTACTGCTTGGACTGAAGCGCCGTCGACTCGATTTCCTCGGCTTCCAAGACCGCGAGGTACGGAAGATTGCGATACATGTCCATGTAGTCTAGTCCGTACCCAACCACGAATTCATCGGGAATCTCGAACGCAACAAAGTCAGGACGCAGCGACACTTCATGTTGACGATGCTTGTGCAGCAGAACCGCCGTTTTTGTCGTCTTTGCACCCAAATCGCGGATGTGCTGCGTCAATCGATCAAGCGTCCGGCCGGTGTCGAAAATGTCGTCGACCAGCAACACGTCGCGATTCTCCACATCGATCAGCATTTTTGAATCGACGCTTAGGTCACCGGATGACATCCCACCACGATAGCTCGACGCCTGGATCACACCGACGCGCTGTGGCATCGACAAACGCCGGATTAAGTCGGCGAAAAGCACGATGCTGCCCGTCATCACAGCAATCACCGTGAGCGGACGCTTATCCCTGTAGTATCGATCGATCTCGCCGGCAAGCCGCTCCACGCCGGCTTGCAACTGTTTCTCATCCAGAAGAACACGCATGCAGTGAATTACCCAGAGATAACGTCTATGGAATCGAAATCACGGACTGGCCGACACAGGAGCCCAAAGGGACTGGCGTCGGGAACGACTGGGAAACATAGGAAACCGGGGAGCCCCAGGTAACCTGAGTCCAGGCTGCAAACGTGGAGAACCAGTCTACCGAGCACGATTTCGTTTTGCCGATGAGCAACTTACACGTCTTTTCATGATGCGTGTAGACGATTCATTGGCCCCAGCCGACCTGATTTTGCATGACGAATTCCCAACGCCTGGCGATCGTGCGAGCCCATTTGACGCGTTGGCTGAACCAGCAATACGAGTCGGAAGATGCGCCGCAGGCAGCCGTGCAACTGCTCGGCGAGTCGATACTCATCGTAGATGGTTACTATGGTGGTCGCACGTTTCGAGCTCGCGTGGGAGAGTCACTCCTCACCGCGACGTGGTTTATGGAACCGGATGAATTAAAAATACGCTCGTCTGACGGCGAGGTGTTGGCTTCATTCCAGGGCGAGGAAATGAAAGACCTGCCGGTGGTGGCTGCTGAAACGGAAAATGCGAACGAACGACCCAAGACCACCGTCGATCAACCGGTAGAGAGTCCCTGCCGTGAACTGATCTGCTTGCCAATCCCTCGCCCCGACCAAGTAGACTTTGAAGAGCGAAAGGCGGCATAGCAGTCGCCGCCCAACGAACTTGTCGAGCGATGAATTGCCCAACCGATGGCAACCAATCAAGCCGAATCGGCTGGAATCAATCAGTCTCACCTGAATCGCCTGCGTGCCAGCGGTTCCGATGTGGATGGATGGCTGCGGCGGATGGCGTTCGATTCGGGATTTATTGATTTTGGAATCGCGCCTGCGGTCGAAGCGTCCGGCTTTTCCGATTTGGTCCGCTGGATCGATGCCGGCTACGCCGCCGACATGGACTACTTCGCCAACCGACGCGACGCATACCAGCATCCCCGATCTGTTCTCGCCGGCGTCAAAAGCTTAATCGCGATGGCGTATCCATATCCCGCCGAACGACGTTCAGATAACGTCCGTGGACACGGACGTGTGGCACGCTACACGTGGGAGGGTGATGACTATCACGATGTGATTCATCGCAAACTCAAGCAAATGAAACGATTGATCGGCGAAGCATACCCGGCTTGGAACGTGCGCGGATGCGTTGACACGGCACCGCTTCTCGAACGGGAGATCGCCGAGCTTGCGGGATTGGGTTGGCGAGGCAAAAACACGCTGCTTTTGAATCGTGTTCACGGCAGTTACTTTTTCCTTGCCGTGCTGCTTGTTGATGTGGAGCTTCCCTACAGCGATCCACACAGAACATCTCATTGCGGCACGTGCACGGCGTGCCTGGATGCGTGTCCAACCTCCGCATTTCCGCAACCCGGAGTGCTCGATGCGAATCGCTGCATCAGCTACTTGACGATTGAAAACCGCGATTCAATTGCGCCCGACCTCATGCACGCGATGGGTGATTGGTTCTTCGGATGCGACGTCTGCCAAGAAGTTTGTCCTTGGAACAGCAAGAGAGCCCGCCAATCGGCATCAGATTCCACTCGCAAGACACTCGACTTGATAGAGCTGCTGGAAGCGGATGAGGATTGGTTTCGAGAACATTTTCGCAAGACGCCGTTCTGGCGGACGCGGCTGCGTGGCATGAAGCGAAACGCCGCCATCGTGTTGGCCAATCAAGGCTGCATCGAGGCGGTGCCGGCTCTATTAGCCCTGGTTGAAGATGACGACACCATGGTTTCGAACACGGCACGCTGGGCACTGAAGCAACTCGATAACCCTAACGCGGCCCCGACGCCCCCAACGTAGCCAGCGCGCTTCGTCGTGATGATTTACTACGTGCACGACGAAACTCTTTTTGGCCAACTCTTAACCAAGCGAATGGACGGAGCCCTTCGCGACCAAGCGAATAAACCAAAAGAATGCATCGTCAACGTCATACTCGGAGTTGAGCCGCACGGCGATAGCCGCGGTCGTTCCGAAAAACCGGGGCTATCGCCCATCGGCTCATGTAGCACGGAACCTGAGCTTAAGACTTGAAGATTCACTAGTCATCGTCGTTACGAGTCAGATGGCCGCTGCGACCGATGGCCAACAGCAGCCAAAGCATCACCGAAAAACTTCCAATGACCCCCAAGAGACCTAACAGACTGATCGGTTCCACTTCGACGAAATAGAGGGAAAGCCGCAGCATCGGTGGCACGCGTTGGGCCATCATCAATGAAGAGCCGACAAACACGGCACTGGCCATCACTCCCAGCACCAAACGATTGACGGACGGGCCCAACCGCTGATGCTCCAGTCTCACACGTGTTTCGCCGCGACGAAGCATCTTCATCAATGAAACCAGTTCGTCCGGCGCCGACTCCATAAAGCTCTCGGCCTCCAGATAGATCCGACGTGCTTGCCGGAGTCTTCTTGCCGGACTGAGCCGACGCATCATGGAACGCTTCGCAAAGGACTCGATCACATTGAGCGAATCAAACCTCGCGCCGAGTTCGCCAAGGGTTCCCTCGAGGGAGATCAGCATTTTGAGCAACAGCGCCGACTGATTCGGCAGCTGAATCGAGTGGCTGTGCAAAATCTCCGTCAACGCAGCCAGCGCCCCCGAAAGATCGAACTGATCCATCGATTGCTGGCCATAGGTCCCAATGAAGTCGGCGACATCAATGGCGAGTGCTGATTCGTCGAGCGTCGGCGGTGCTTCACCCACGCGACGCATCAGGCGGAT
>JBCCOI010000619.1:0-4374 GCA_039025515.1 Planctomycetota bacterium | reverse complement strand
GCGAGGATCGGATCGATAATGCCCCAAGCGAGTTCGACTTCGTCGCTTCTCGCGAACAGGCTTGCATCACCGTGAACCGAATCAAGTAGCAAGCGTTGATAGGCGTCGGGCATACTTCCGTCCCCCGCCGAATTGAAATCGAAGTCAAGCGTGCTAGTGCGTGTCTTCATTTCGCTCTCCGGAACCTTCGCTTCGAAGTGGAGCTGGATTCCCTCTGCGGGTTGCACTTGGATCACCAGACGGTTGCCGATCGGTGCACGTGTTTTTTGGCCGAAGAGAATGTGCGGCACTTCGCGAAATTGGATCACGATCTGCGTTGTGCGGCACGACATTCCTTTCCCACTTCGCAGGTAGAACGGAACTCCCTTCCAACGCCAGTTGTCGCAGTACAGCTTTAGGATCGCGAACGTTTCCGTCGGGCTTCCGGCAGGAACGCCTTCTTCACTGAGATAGCCCTGGTACTGTCCTCGAACGGTGTTCGCTGCAAAATCGCCGCCTTGCATCTTCCTCACGCTGTGGAGCACCTTGACTTTTTCGTCACGCACCAACGCAGCCTCGTAATTGGCCGGCGGCTCCATCGCCGTGATCATCATTAGCTGCAGTAAATGATTCTGAAACATGTCGCGAAGAATTCCCGCGCGATCGTAATAGGCGGCACGTCGTCCGATAACGACTTCTTCGGCGACGGTGATTTGCACATGGTCAACGAAGTTACGATTCCAAATGGGTTCAAAGATGGAGTTCGCGAAGCGCAGCGCGAAAATGTTCTGAACCGTTTCTTTGCCGAGATAATGGTCAATCCGATAGATCTGGTCTTCGCGAAAGACACCGTGGATGGAGTGGTTGAGCGCGTGGGCGGTCTCTAAGTTCGTTCCGAATGGTTTTTCGATAATCACCCGCCGAAAGCCGTCTTGGTCGTCGGCTAGCCCTGCGGCCCCAAGCTGTTTGATTGCAGCCTCGTATAGCTGCGGCATCGTCGAGAGATAATAGACTCGACCTGACGGCTCACCCTCCTCGATCTCGTCAAGGAAGGCCGCGAGTCTGGTGAAGTCTTCCGGCGCGGTGATGTCCCCCGGTTGGTAGAAGACGTTTTTGCAAAACGACTCCCAAGTCTCAGAGTCGAAGAGCGAGCCGGCAAACTTTTCGACGGACCCTCGGAGCGAACTTCGAAATTCTTCGTGCTCGAATCTGGATCGAGAGACACCGACGATTCGCAGTACGTCCGTCAGCTTCTTTTTTTTGAACAGGCTGTAGAGCGCGGGAATCAGCTTTCGGCTCGTGAGATCGCCCGAGGCGCCGAAGATGATGATCGTATGCGGCATCATTCATTTGGTTGGATAACGGAGTGTTGTGCGACTACTGGTGAGCGTAGCTGTGTCCGAACGCGGCTGCCAGGGAGGTGCCGGACAACCCGATTTGCACGTTCGACGATGCCGGATTCGAAGTTGATCTGCATTGCCGGTTCTGGCGAAACCGACAATTGCAAGGGGATGAACGATTGCGTTCATGGAGTCCGATCCGAACTGCTGAGGCCGCTGTTCTCGGCTGCTGTCGCCCCGACATCTCCGAAAACCCCGGAAAACGCAGGGTTTTTGCGTGATCCCCGGTTGCAACAATCTTCCGCGAAGAATAACACTTGGCCCCGTCAGCCTTGAAAGGGCCCGTCAGACTCCGAAAGGTCGTCCACCCCTTCTTAACCCTTCCTGCATAACCAATCAGAAAAGGTTCTCGCAAATGGCCAAAGTTCCGCCGAAAGCTCCCACAAAGACTCAGATTATCGCCAACATTTCTGAGTCGACCGAATTGCCGAAGAAAGACGTTGCGGCAATCCTCGATGCATTGACCGATGAGATCGCCCGAGAGATGGGGCGTAACGGGTCGGGCCAATTCACATTGCCTGGCTTGTGCAAGATCCAGCGGAAAGACGTAGAAGCGAAGCCGAAACGCAAGGGCCGAAACCCTTCGGACGGCAGTGAAATCTGGCTCAAGCCGAAACCCGCCAGCAAGAAGATCGTCATTCGTCCGCTGAAGGGCCTCAAGGAAATGATCTGATCCCGCGAAGGGGTCGATCGCTCGTTCATCAATTCAGATCGTTGGACCGAGCGGACAACAGATGGCTACGGATGCTCATTCAGCATCGATCATTCGGGCCACTGCACAATCACTGCGGCATGAAGCGTCTGGCTCCATGTCGCTTTTCTATTTGGTGACGTCACTCCGTTTCCATCTTTGCGACAGATTCAATGCGTTTCCGTGACTCAGTTTTGCTTCACATGATTTGGTTCGCGTCCGTTTCTGCCATCCCGACCTCTGCGGACGAAGGGATGTATCTTTTCAACGACTTGCCGATGGAGCTGTTGAAGGATCGTCACGGGTTCGAACCTGCGCAGGAGTGGTCGGATGAGTTGCGACTTGCTTCGGTACGCTTCAATAGTGGAGGTTCGGGTTCCTTTATATCCAGTAATGGACTTGTGCTGACCAACCATCACGTGGCCAGCGAAACACTGCAAAAACTCAGTACGCCAGAGCGGAACCTGATCGAAAACGGCTACTTGGCACGAAAACTTGGAGATGAGTTAAGGGCTCCCGATTTGGAGCTCAACCAACTTGTGTCGATCGAGAACGTGACGCAGCGAGTGCAGGCAGCCGTGTCGGACGATGCGCCAGCGATCGAAGCGGCAAAGCAGCGTCGAGCGGTGATCGCTGAGATTGAGAAAGAGTCACTTGATGAAACGGGGCTTCGAAGCGATGTGGTGACTTTGTTCGGAGGCGGGGCCTACCATCTTTATCGCTACAAGAAGTACACCGACGTTCGGCTTGTCTGGGCGCCCGAAACGGCTGCCGCCTTCTTTGGCGGAGATGCCGATAACTTCGAGTACCCGCGCTTCTGCATGGATGCAACGATCATGCGTGTCTATGAAGACGGGAAGCCCGCGAAGCTCGATCACTTTCTACGCTGGAACGAAAATGGCGTGGCCGAAGGCGATTTGGTTTTCGTCAGCGGCAACCCCGGACGAACTCAGCGGATCTTTACCGTCGCCGCGCTCCAATACCTACGCGATCACCGATTGCCCTACTTGCTGGACTATCTCCGTCGAAAAGAAGTCTTGATGCAGCAGTTCAGTTTGAATGGCGCGGAGGCAACTCGGAGAGCTCGCGACGAGCTGTTCGGAATTCAAAACGGTCGGAAAGCTTACACGGGAATGCTTGCCGGGCTTCAGGATCCCTCGACGATCGCTGCGAAAGAAGAAAGTGAGTCGGCTCTTCGCGCGGCAATCAAACGAGACCCTTCTCTAGCGGAAGCCGCAGACGCGATTGACGAAGTCGCTGCGGTGCATGAGGAAAAACGCAATCAACTTGGTAACTCGGTCACGTTTCGGTCGCGACTTTTCGACATCGCCATGACGCTGGTGCTTCGTGCGGCTGAAGATGAAAAGCCTAATGCGGATCGTCTTCGCGAATTCTCCGAGTCGGGCAGGGAGTCTCTGTTGCAAGACCTGTTAAGCGAAGCACCAATCTATCGTGATCTTGAACGCGTCAAGTTGGCCGATGAGCTCGCACGATTCGTTGAGTATCTCGGGGGCGATGATGATCTCGTCAAAAAATTGCTGGCAGGTAAGGGACCACGTGAAAGAGCCGCCGAGTTGATCGACGGTTCTCAGCTAACGGAAGTTGACGTTCGCAAGAAGATGGCGGCGTCCGACTCGACGACCCTGGCTTCTTCGAAGGATACGATGATTCAGTTGGCACGAGAGTTGGAATCGGAGTATCGCTTTCTTCGGAAATCGAGCGAAGCGTTGGACGAACGCGAGCGTCAGGCGTATGCAAAAATCAGTACGGCGGTCAGTAAACGCCAAGGCGATTCAGGTTACCCGGACGCGACCTTCACGCTTCGATTGGCATTTGGTGTCGTTAGCAGCTACGTCCAAGACGGCGAAAGTATTGAAATTGCTACAGACTTTGCCGGCGCGTTCAAGCATGAATCTCAACACGCCGGCCAGACCGACTTCGAACTCGCGTCTTCATGGCACCATGCGAAGGAATCGTTGGACTTGTCCACTCAACTCAATTTCGTGTGCACCGCAGACATCATCGGCGGCAACAGCGGCTCGCCCGTGGTCGATCGAGAAGGCAAGCTGGTCGGGTTGATTTTCGACGGAAATATCCAAAGCCTCACAAGCGACTACCTCTACACCGACCAGCAGGCACGTGCGGTCAGTGTGTCAGGAGTCGGCATCCTCCACGCACTGCGCAATATTTACGGCGCGAGCGAACTCGCCGATACGATCGGTAAGTGACGAGTCACCGGCCTTCGCTGTATTGGTGTCCAGCCTTTCTGAGACTGTTCTGAAATCGGTAGCCGGCCTCTTTGAG
>JBCCOI010000618.1:0-4398 GCA_039025515.1 Planctomycetota bacterium | reverse complement strand
CGATCTTCCAGTCGGGTGGGAAATTTGATCTCGGCACTGGCCACTTCAAGCTTGACCGAGAGCGACTGGTTGCGGCGAATTTTCCGTGCCTGGAAATTCAGGCCCTGTCGTGCCGAGGACCTACCGGGCCGGGCAGCCAGGATGCCGGATCGATGCCCACGTGTGAAGCGAACGAGGCGGGATCGTCGCAGATTAGAATGGCGACTCGAACTCAGCTGTCCACGTGAGCGAGCGGCGCGTTCTCTCGCGCCGATTCGGTAGAAGCAAAACGCGGCACCATGGGCTTCGATGTGGTCACAGAGACATTCCCGTGTTGACGCTCCAACTGCCCAATCACGGCCTGGATCTGAGGCTCAAGGTCAGCCAGCCAGAGACTCAGCTCCGACAAGTGCTCGTGCACGTCCGGACGATCGGCTCGAGCAACCACGAAAAGCGAACCGATCTTGATCCGATTTTGCTTTTGGCCGACATGCACAATCAGCGGCCACCTCACTTGGAGTTGCAAGTCACGATCGGGCATTCGTACGGCAGACCAACTGGCGTGATAGCCCTCATGCAGCCAAGACAAGTTCAAATCAATCATGACCTTGGAAAACTGACGGTCTTGAGCGAACTCGACCAGTGGCTCCCAAACCAGTTTCCAGTCGCCGTTGCCCTGCATGCTGAGGCAGCGATGATTCTTTTCGATTAACGATTGTTGAGGCGTGATGAAGAACGATCGCGTCATGTGCTGAGCCTTCATCAGCAACAGCTGACATTCGGCATGTCCAAATGATCTGGTTACGACCAAAAACGTTGCCGATGCGGCGATGCCGACGAATGCCAGCCAGGGTTTATCGAGCGTCGCCGAGATGACAGCGAGCGATGTTGTACTGCCACACAGGACAGCGACCAAAACGAGCATCCCGCGTTGGCCGTACTTCTTTTCAAGCAAATGATGCAAGTGTGCACGGTCCGTCGCGTAGATACTCCGTCCCGTTAACCAACGGCGGACAATCGCGGCTGCGGAGTCAAAAAGCGGAATTGCGAGGACCGCGATCGGGGCCGACGCGATGATCGTTGACTCTTTGACGCTCGACCAAATTGACAGCACACCGACAAGCAGGCCGATGACCATACTTCCCGCATCGCCCAAGAAGATGGACGCGGGCGGACGATTAAACGCTAAGAATCCCATCAAGCTTCCAGCCAAGCAGAATGCGAACACGCTTCCAAGCGGTCGATTCATCTCAAAGCAGAGTACGCCCAAACCAAGACTGATGAAGAGCCCCGTCGTCGTTGCGACTCCGTCGGCGCCGTCGATCAGATTCAGCGCGTTTACGGCGATCAGCAACCACAACACCGTGACAGGGAACGCGAGCGATCCTAGGTGTAGCTCGAATCCGAAGAAACCGATCCGGTTGACAACCGTTCCGCTGCCCACCAGCGCCGAAATGATCAGCATCTGTAGTAGCAGTTTCTGCCGTCCGCGGATAAGCCAAATATCGTCGACCATTCCGACAATCAGCATGGCGACCGTGGCGGCGATCAGCCCATACCAACGCATCGATAGGAAACCAAGCTCTCCAGACCCGAGATATCGATCATAGAGGATGGTGCCCGCAAAACCGACCAAGACAGCGGCCAGCACCGCCAACCCGCCGCCGAGTGAGATTGGCTTGTTATGCAGTTTACGATCTTCGTCAGGCTTATCGACAAAGCCGAGCCGGCGAAAGAGTGCTCTGACAAGCGGAACGAGCAGCAGCGCCGCGGCAATCGAGCCCGCGAGAGAGATCAGGGTCAACCAATTCATTGATGTCAATTCACGATGTTGAAACTTCACAACGTCCGGTGAACAAACAACTCGTCCCTTTGGGGAGGGTCGAATCGTCAAACTCTACCCGACGATTAGAGTGCCCTCAGTCTAAAAGCGATGCCTAATCGCAGTATGGGGTGAATCATGTTTTTCGGTAATCTTTACAACGATCAGAGGGAAAGCCCGCCTCTATTCCCCTCCGATCTGGTGGGAACGCTAGTAGTGAAACGATCGCTCCAGCCGTTCGAACCCGCACAGCTCGCGTTTCCCTCAGTTTTAGCTAAATCATTTTCACCGTTGCGGCGATAAACATCGGTAGCAGTGCATCCGACGCGCTCCCGCCAACGGTTGAGATGGTAACGAGCCTCCTCAGAAGACAATTGCGTCCTGAGTGGCTGAAAGCCGCCTCGAGTGTCGAGATGCACCCGGAATTCGATACGGATAGATATCGGTTCCGGAAGAACTTGATTTCGAATGCCGCCAGCAGCCAAGGGGGGCCCAATGGCGATTCGTTCAGTCCGTGCGGAATCTGCACACGAACAACATGATTTTTCCACAAAGCAAGTCTTCGGCGGGCAGAGTCCCGCCGACGGACATCCGCCGTGTCCACGTCGGCGGCCTCTGTGGAACGCAATTCTCGGCCGCGGACGGCACCTGCTTGCATCCTCGTTGCTCGCCGGCGCGGCGGCTGCGACGGTTGTAAGCAGCACCGGTTGCTCGCTGGTCACGAATGCGTATCGACAAGCTCGAAATAGCGAGTGTCTGGATGAGTTTATGATCGCTCACCGCAACCGGACGTTCGCATTGAAGGCTTGGTACCGGGAGCGAGACTGCTTTGCGAACAAACCGTACTTGAGCGAATTCAAGGCGGGGTTCCTGGCAGGATACATGGAATTCGCTGAGGGCGGCGACGGCTGTTCGCCTTGCACGGCGCCCAGCCAGTACTGGGGATGGCGATATCAGTCGCCAGACGGCCAGTCCGCGATCGATGCATGGTTCGCCGGTTATCCGCTTGGCGTCAAAGCCGCGGAGATGGACGGTGTCGGCTATTGGGGTTATACGCATCAGGCCAACAACGCAGTCCCTGCGAAGAAGTCGGAGACTCCCGCCGAGGCAAAGACGCCAGCTCCGGCAGAACCCCGCACACCCATTTATGGTCCCGATGGAAAACTGATTCCGCCGGGGCAGGAAATGCGGGAGTACATCGTTCCAGGAACGGAGCGAGTCGTACCTCCGTCGGAATTGGAATCACTTCGCTTTGATCCCGGTGCAGAGATGTTGGAGGCCCCGGCCGTATCCGATGGAGCGGACGTGGGTGGACAGAAGAAATTTGAGATGATCGCGTCTGACGACTCGAGAAAGACTCAGGCGTTTGATGACGCAGCTTCGCTGGTGCCGGCTGCACAAGTCGTTAGCGAATCGGAAACCTACTCGCTCGATGATCTCGGCAAGTTCGATGATTTGGGTGACGACGCGATCGAAGACATCTTCGGCTCCGTCGAGATGATGGATGCGTCAGCAGGTTCGGGGCCGGCTTCAAAGGCATCCGTTCCTGGCGAAGGACTCATCCTTCCAACAACCGGATCAGAAGCGAAGACGGCCGATGCCGAGAATGGCATCCCGTTTAAATTTGAGTAGCGTCGGTTGATGCTTCTTTGAAATCAACCAGAGCAACCGTTCAGAACTCAGGGATGAAAATGACTCATTCAACCGATGTTTCGGTCCTTCGCCGCTGCAGATGGATCTGGCAGTGCATCACCGGCGCGGTAATTCTATCGGCTCACGCCGGGTGTTCGACGCTGACGCAACCGATCGATGGCGTTCCTGCTTCAAAGGTGCCTCGGCAGTACTTCGCGGAGCCCAAGAACAATCTTGTTCCGGTTGACGTTTCGGTTCTTTCGCTGGAACCGCCACGTGAATACTTGATCGGGCCGGACGACATCCTCGGGATTTACTTGGAGGGTGTTCTACCTTTCACACCGCCAGGTGCTCCGCCGGAACCGCCGCCGGTCAACTTCCCGGAGGCTGAGAGCACGCTGCCGCCTTCGATCGGATTCCCAATCCCGGTACAGGAAGATGGAACGCTTGCACTGCCTCTCATCGAACCACTCAATGTCGAAGGGTTGACGCTGGACCAAGTCCAAGACGCAATTCGCGATGCCTACGTCGACAACGACATTCTGCAGCCTGATAAAGCAAGGCCGATCGTCACGCGGATCAAAGAGCGGACGATCGACGTGATCGTGATTCGCGAAGACGGTGGCTCGGCGTTGCTGACCAATAACATTGGATCGCAGTTTATCCGCGGTGGTAGCGATCGCAGTGCAAGTGGTGGACTCGTCAAGTTGCCCGCGTACCAGAACGACATTCTTCATGCTCTTGTTGAAACCGGTGGCTTGCCGGGTTTGAACGCGAAGAACGAAGTCCGTGTGTTGAGAGCGAATCGAGACAATGAAAAGATCCGCGCTGAGTTTATGCAAGCTTATCGAGCCCGGTTGGAAGCGTCCAAGTTGGACCCTTGTGCTTGTCCTCCTGAGTTGCCGGAAGATCCATCCATTTTGCGAATTCCACTTCGTCTTCCGCCGGGCGAAGATCCTGGTCTG
>JBCCOI010000617.1:0-4418 GCA_039025515.1 Planctomycetota bacterium | reverse complement strand
TCACCGTTGAAGACGGCCATCGTTCCGTCACGCATCGAAGGTTGCGACGAAGCTGACAGATCGCCTCGCTCGCTGTACTGCCACCCGGATTGCAGTCGAAGGCGGTGGGCGGAGTACGCAACGGAATGAACCATGCGTGGCACTTCAGGCAACGTCATCTTTGCGACCGCTTTCGATCGAGTTGCTTCGTCAAGCTTGAGCGAAGCCGGTCTGGGCGTTTCGCCATCACCTTTCGCTTGGATAACCACTGATCCGTCTGCGAACGCATAAACGTCGCTCTGGTTGCGAGTTGTCCTTGCGTCCAAACTCTTCACTTCGACGACGTCATCAAGCGGAATGGCGAATTCGTCGAGGAATCCATCGGACTGGAAAATGAGTTCGCGCGAGGTCACGGAGACGACGTGGCCCCGCAATCGGTCATCGAACCGCGTCAGTAGCATCAAGTCCGAGGACTGGGCGAAAACATTGCAACATGCATAGGTTGCTATGTAGAGGAGTAAGAGCAGCCACCGAATATTCACCGCATCAAGTCTCCCGTCGCGATGACAAGGCGATTCTCAATGTGGTCGTCATGAGTCGCAGAAAACCGATGAAGTTGTTTACGGAGAGATCTTTAGCGTTCATAAATGGGCAGGAAACGAAAATTGACCGCAAGGGCAAGCAGTGACATCGATGTGCTGTTGGTATCACCCAGCTCACCCTCGAAATGACCATCTTCTTTTTGAGTTGACTTGAGCTCCCGAATCAATCGATCATTCCAGGTTTGCCACGACTGTGTATCAAATTGAAACATGGCTTGGGCCTGATAGTATCTCGCGTATTCGGGCCACAGCGAATCATCATTTTGGTGCAACAAGACATATCGCTTTGTTTGCTTGAACGCCGGAATGTCGGTGCGTCTGGCCAGCGCCAACGTCAGGTTGACGATACTGCTTCGGGCGAGTGAGTCCCCGCCACCATTTCCGCCCGCCGAGTAGGCAACCGATCCATCTTCAAACGTCATTGATATGAAATACTCGAGCGCTCTGTCGATGCCTTGATCGGGGACTTTGATCCCCGCATTGCGCGCCGCGAGCAGCGAGACCATCACGGTGCCCGAGACCGAAGTGTCCGCGTCCCCCGCGACCGGTGAGTAACGCCAACCGCCCCTGCGGTTACGCTTCTGAGCTGTCAGCGAGGCTCTCGTTGCAAGTTCTAAAGCTTCTTCGACTGTGCGTCCTTTGGCATCACCGGTGGTGAACAAATCAGTGTCGTCGACAATTCCATAGGCTTCTGCCAGTACAAGCGCGGCGAAGCCGTGGTGGTACATGCTGGGTCCGATGTATCCGGTGTCCGCCGCTTGTGCCGAAATGATGTGTCGAAGTCCCTGGCGAATCGTCTCTTGATGCGGACCAAAGTTTGGGTCTTCGCCAGAGGCAAGGAACGCGAGCAATGCCAGCGCGGTCGTGCCCGGTCCGTTTCCTTCACCACCATCCCATGTGCCACGATCATTTTGGTTCGTCGCCAAGTAGTTGAGCCCACGCTCATAGATCCCAAAGACTGCCTTGTCGACTTCGGTTCCAACGTTACCGGATAGGTCTTGCGCGCTCACCCCTGATGCAAAGGCTGAGAGTATGAAGACAAGAATTACTGCAAAACGCGACATCGCCTATTGCCTCGATTCTGATTCACGGATTCGCCGGCGCTCTTCGAGGCGATCAAAGAACTCCCGAACCGGCTCGCGATATCGCTTGGGTACGTCTTCGGCATTCCGCTGATAGGTCGTCTGCGACTCGATCAAACGCTGCCTCGCCAACGGGTTGAGCGAATCTTCGATAAGCCGCATTGCCGCTTCACTCGTTCCCTCGGTCTGCGCCGTCATGGAAGCACCATTTGCAGACGGTTCGGGTTTGATTTTGCGGCTTTGAAGCAGTAGCTCGATCGCTTCCGTTTCCGCAGCAATTGTGGCCTTACCTGTTTCCCTGGCGACGAGGGTCTTGGTTGCGTCGACCATTGCCCGGCTGGCCGCCGAAAGAACTTCAATCTCGTTTGCAAAATGAAAGGATCCCTGTGGCTTGGATTCGAGGTCGTCGATGACACTATCGAGTCGATCACGAAGCAAGTCTTGAGTCTCACTCAATGAGATCGAGGTTGTCATGTGTTCTTGGTACGTCACGGCACGACGTCTCCTTTCTGCTTCGCGAGTCTGTTCTCGGAGTTCTACTTCGGCTTCAAGAAGACGCAGCACTTCCAAAATCGCTTCGGGCGGAAGCGAACGTTTCGGGGCGGAATCTGGTTGACCCTCTTCCTCGTCATCGCCGGAGGGAACCAAGTCGTCCGCCCACTTGTCCATTCTTGCCGCCCAGTATTCCGATTCTGTAATTACGCCGCCGGGTCTTTCGCCCACGTCGGCACGCATCCTCCGTAGGCTGACCAGAGCATCGCTCGCCTGGATGTCTTGCAGCACGCCAACAAAGGGTTCGATGGGACGACGTTCGCAAAACGCCTCCAGGTCATCGACGATGTTCCGGACACTTAACGAGATGTCATCCATCGCACCCGTCGTCGAGGCCAATGGGAAACCCTCTCCGTTTCCGCCGAACGTGATTTCGATCGTTTCGTCGAGTCGCGCCGAAACGCGATCTTGCTGGCGACTGGCCGACTTCAGTCTTTTGACCAGCGTGCTCCCCTCAAGCCCCTTCATCAAGTCGCTTAACTGTTTCGCGACCAAATCAAACTGCTCAACGACTTTGGCGTGATCTTCGACGGCGAGTTGAATCTCATCGGCGTTTTCTGATTGTTCGGGTGCCTTTTCCGAATTCGCTTGATCGGGATCTACGTCTGCCGCCTGATCAATCAGCGTGGTTCCGGCCAAGCTCAATCGAGGTTCACTCGCGGGCTCCGGTTGCGTGTCATTTTTCTTGGGAGAAGCTGAATTGATCTCGGCGGCAATTTTGCTGGTCGAAAGAGTCGATTCCACATCGATGATCTCGTCAAAGTCGCCTTCTTTGTCTTCGTCTCCCAATGAACTCGGAAACTTTGACGCGACCGCCGCGTCGTCCAACAGGTCGGCCGTCCGTGTCATCGCGTTATTTGCCAGCGATTCGAGTTGGACGATCGATTCCGCAATCGTTCCGACCTGACTCGCATCAATCTCCGGATTACGCCCGGCTTGTGTCAACAGTCGTCGACCATCGCTGGTCAGTTGCCGCAGACGCCTTGCATTCTGCCGTTCGGAGTTTGCTTGTCGGGCAACGCTCTCCTGCCAAGCAGGGTCTCTCGATTCGACCGGGATTCGCGATAGTTGCCGATTGGTTTCGTAGAGCGTGAGTTCAGCGTCGTGGAGTTCGACGGCAATTTGCCTCCATCTCGACAATTGTTCTTCCAGCCAGACCGCATGCTCCGTTGTTGAAACCACATCCAACTCCAAGATCCGGCTCACGACCCGATCCCCGCTTGGCCGATCGTCTTCGACCCAAAATCGTACGCCCGTTTTTCCGCTGGTGATCGCGTAGGTGGCGGGTTGAAACCGAACTTGAAACTCGGCTTCTCGCCTTTCGGCAGAAAAACTATCCGTCGGTAACGGAATCGATTTATCTCGCCACTTCGGCGAAGACTGCTCATCGGAATCGAGATCCCGCCAAGTAATGCCAAAGCGACGTACCGCAAAGTCGTCCCGCATTCTCACCGAAAACTCGACCGTCTCTGAAGCTAGAAGTCTCTCTCCAATGCTTCCTGTCCTGACTGCAATCGACGGCGCGTTGTCGGTGAGCGTTTTGATTTTGAACGAAACTGGTTTCGCGAGATCGAGCCCGTCGCGGTCCGTCGCGTGAAGACTCCATCGTTGTTCTTCGTTCACATGGATGGGACCGGAGTTTGCTCGTCGAGGTGGCGAAACGGTCATCGGCACAGCGTCCAACTTCGCCGACCGCAACGCTTTCGAGGCCTCTAGCGTCACTTCAACTCTTGATCCCGGCAGTAGACTTAATTCATCAGTCATCTGTTCGGACAGTTCACCAACCCCCTTATCACTCAAGTACGGGGGTAATTTGATGAGTGCGTTTGTTCGCAGGACTTTCGGACGCGGCTTCGGCGTGAAAAGGATGGTGTGGAAGAAATCGCCAGAACTGAATTGAGTAAGTGTCGGTTCGAGCATGGGGGGAAGTTCGAACGCGAGTCGTGGGTCACGGTCCGTGTCTTTACTGCTGCTTCGAGATGTCGTGATCACCCGGCCGGACGTATTGAGAAACTTAAGTGTGGCACGGCCAGGCGACCAACTCGACGAACCATCGACCATTACCTCAAAATCGGACGCCTCACCAAGCGGAACGATGATGGACCGAGGCAGCTCCTGGACACGCGTCATTGTCACACGAGAAGTGTCTTGCCATGGTACAAGCCAACGCCTGGCCGAATTCATGAGAACTTTAACGTCAAGC
>JBCCOI010000616.1:0-4425 GCA_039025515.1 Planctomycetota bacterium | reverse complement strand
GTTACGGGAAAGACTCTGGCCGAGAATTTGGAAGCCGTGCCGGGCTTGAAGGACGGACAGACGATCGTGCGTACGGTCGATCGTCCCATCAAAGAATCCGGGCATATTCGAATCTTGAAAGGAACGCTCGCGCCGGAAGGTGCCGTCGCCAAGATCACGGGAAAGGAGGGTCTTCGATTTACCGGTCCGGCAAAGTGTTTTGACAGCGAAGAGGAGATGTTGGAGGCACTGGAGCAAAACAGAATCGCAAAAGGCGACGTGGTCGTGATCCGGTACGAAGGTCCGCAAGGTGGACCCGGAATGCCCGAGATGCTGACACCCACCAGCGCGATTATGGGTGCCGGCCTGGGCGCGGACGTGGCCATGATCACCGATGGGCGATTCAGCGGCGGTAGTCATGGCTTCATCGTCGGACATGTCACACCAGAGGCGCAGCTTGGTGGTCCCATTGGTCTGCTACAAGATGGAGACCAAGTCACCATTGATGCGGAGTCGAATTCTCTGGATATGGATGTGAGTCAATCAGAGTTGGAAGATCGAAAATCGAATTGGCAGGCTCCACCGTTAAAGGCGACTCGAGGGACGCTTTACAAGTACATCAAGACCGTGAAAACGGCGAGCGAAGGTTGCGTCACGGACGAGTAACATTGACGAGGCGACGAGTGGGATGGTTAAACGTGAGCCGACGGCGTTAGCCGCGGGCCCGAAGGCCAAATAGCTCGTATCAAACACCCGCGGATAGCGATTGGCTTGCAGGGCGGTCCAACCTTTCAGTTTTCTCGTCTAGCGACGGCTCGTTTGACGGTGAACGATCACCGTGAATCGCGTAGACTCCTTGATGTGCTCCCGAGCCTTTGCGTTTCAAGGATGAAGCCTTGCGAAGAATTCTTCAGACCGATGTTCCCACCGCCGAGTGATTCATGGCACGCCGCATCTTTTCGTTTTGCCTTGCTTGTCTGTTCTCCTTCCTTTCGCCGGTCGCGTTTTCTGAAAGCCCCGACGGTGATGGCGGGCCGGTTGACGGTGACTCGTTGTGGATCACGTCGATCGCACCGCTGGGCAGCGATGCGTTTGTCGCCGGAAGAGCGAGCGGCCTGCTCCTGCAACCCGGCGAAGTCTTGAGGTTCACCAGTGAACAGGCCACCGCTGGCAAGTTTGAAAAACTCTACGAACATCCTGCAGCGGTCTGGTGTATCGATACCACGAGCGACGGATCGATCGTTGCCAGCGTCGACTACAAAGGAAATCTCGGGATCTACAAAGCAGAAAGCGGAGAGGCGAAGGTTATCGAAGGAACGTTTGAACGCTGGTGCCAGGCACTCGTCGTCGCACCTGGCGATCAAAACGTGCTCGCAGCAAATGAAGCGGGGAAGGTGTTTCAGTGGAATTTGAGCGAATCCAAGGTGTCCAAGTCGATTGAAGTGTCGGAAGCCGCGATAACTTGCCTTGCGTTCTCGCCCTCTGGAGAGACCATTGCAGCGTCCGATGGTGATGGTGCGGTACACCTTCTGAGCTGGCCCGGTTTGGAGAGCAAAGGCAAGATCACCATCAGTGAAAACACCGCGTGGTGCGTCGCGTTTGAAAACGAAGAGACGTTGGTGGTCGGCTCGGCCGATCGCGGAATCTACCGCGCCGCACTTGGTGGCTCCACAACCGAAGAGCAACCGGCGGCGGAGAAAGTTGCGTCTGGCGGAGATTGGATCACTCGAATCTCGGCCTCGCCGACCGGGCAAATTGCGGCCTCCGAGGTGGGCGGAAAAGTCCACTTCCTTGGTAGTGCTGCAAGCCTGCAGGCGGAGAGTGGCGTGTGGGCGCTTTGCTTCACCGAAGGTGGCAAGCTGCTGGTCGGAACCAGGAAGAGCGGAATCGTTTCCGCCCGCCAGCAATGGTCTTGGGATTCAGGATCGTCCGCGGACCAAGAGTCGGCGGACCAAGAGTCGGCGGACCAAGAGTCGGCGGAGCAAGAATCCGGGGACGGTCAGTGACCGCTGGCAAGCGAAAACATCCTTCTCGCGTTCCCGGTGGTGGAGCCGAGGGCGATCAGTCGATCAGGCGACCGGCGAAGTCCGAGTTCGTTTGCCGTTATGGGGCCATGCGGGTTCTGGGCGTTTTCTCATCCGATGAGACGTTTTCTTTTTCGGATCAGGTCGTCTTGCGGAGCGACCGTGGAACTGAGATCGGAACCGTCTTATGCGAAGCGACGCCCGCCGCACTCAGCTCGATGCCCGAGCCAACGACCGGAAACATCCTCAGGGCATTTTCCCCGGAGGATGTGAAGCAATGGGAGCACATCGGGGAGCTCTCCAAGAACGATCTGGAGATCTGCCAGCGATGCGTCGAGAAACGCGGTCTGATCATGAGTTTGGTTGATGTCGAACGTCTGCTCGGTGGCGAGCGAATCGTCGTTTACTACGTCGCCGAAGGGCGAGTCGACTTTCGGCAGCTCGTGCGAGACCTCGCATCAGAATTTCAAACTCGGATCGAAATGCGACAGATCGGAGTTCGCGACGAGGCAAAACTGATTGCTGACTACGGTGACTGTGGTCAGCCAATTTGTTGTGCGACGTTTTTGAGCAAAATGCCGCCTGTATCGATGAAAATGGCCAAACTGCAACGCTCAACCCTTGATCCGACAAAAATCTCCGGACGTTGCGGACGGCTCAAATGCTGCCTGCGGTACGAATATGACACGTACGAGGCGATGGCAGCGGAACTTCCAGAGGTCGGTTCCCAGATTTTAACTCGTGAGGGCACCGTATCGGTATTGGCTCAAGACATTCTTTCGCAACAATTAGTGGTGAGGACGGAGGACAAGCGTAAGATTATGATCTCGTCGGATCAGGTGGTACGCGTCGTCCACGGGCCGCGACCGTCGAAATCCAGGAGAGCTCGTAGGAATGAGTGATCCGATTTGCGCCCCGGCGGATAGAATGTCGAGAAAGTGACACCACGACGAGTGGATGCGAAGGTGGAATCAAGGCGATGAGCAACGAACTGACCAATTCTCCGCTACAGGCGATGCGTCGACTTCTGAAGGATGACGCCCGCTATAAGTATGAAGCGTATCAATTCGTTCGCGAAGCCTTGCAATTTGCTCACGAAAACCTGCCCGAATTCTCACCCCAGCCCGACGAGGAACTGAAAAGCGGCGGAGAACGCTCCAGGGGCCCAAAGCACATCACGGGACAACAGCTTTGCGAAGCTTGTAGGAAATACGCGGTCGAGCAGTATGGTTACTTGGCACGCATGGTCCTCTCTTCATGGGGAATCTGCTCCACAAGCGACTTTGGCGAGATCGTTTACAACCTGATCCGCATCGAGCAGATGAAAAAGAGCGATTCCGATCGTCGGGAGGACTTCAACGACGTCTACTCGTTCGATGGGGCCTTCGAACCCGACTTTCAAATGTCGAAAAATACCGATGACCTCGGTGTACAGGGATAGCCGGGTCCCGCGTTTCGAAATGCTGCCCGTTCTTTGGCGAACCGACCAAGCTGTCGCCATCAACAAGCCTGCCGGATTATCGACCCAGGCTCCAAACGCCGGCGAAAGTGTGGAAGGTCGCTTGCGAGTTCAGCTCGATTTGCGCTCAGATTACTTGGCATTCCCTCACCGGCTCGATCGCCCCGTTAGCGGTGTCTTGCTCGCGGCCCTTTCGAAAAAGGCAGCCAGGTTGCTCTCACAGCAATTCGCAACGCGTAAAACGGAGAAGATCTATGAAGCGATCGTCGTTGGAAAACTCGTGGTCAAGCAAGAGGAAATCTGGACTGATTTTTTACGCAAGGTTGCCGACAAACCTTGGGTAGAGATTTGTGGCGAAGATGACGCGGGCGCAAAGTTATCGCGCACGATCGTTGAGGCCGTTTCTTATGACCAGGACACGGATCGGACGCACTTGCGGTTACGGCCGATCACCGGCCGCATGCATCAGCTCAGGGTGCAAACTGCATCACGAGGGCACGCGATCCTGGGCGATCGGATTTACGGTCCTCAGGACGAGCAAGCCGGAACGCAGGATTGCGACGAATCTCAAATCAAACTGCACGCTCGCAAGCTTGCGTTCCATGATCCGGCGACCGGACGAAGGCTGCTTGTGGAAGCAGCTTGCCCTTGGAAAAGCTGACTTTGGCCGATGGATTCGAAATGAATCTGATGCATGTACGGCGGCGGTCTACTGCCCGAGACGGCTTTTCGGTTGGTGCGTTCCAAATTCACCGGATTCACTACAATGGGGCTTTCACGTGAGATTGCCGGCCTTCGCAAGACTTTCAATATGACCCAATATCGACGCAACGTTTGGATCGGGTTGCTGCTGCCCCTTTCATGGATGGTTTTCCCGCACTCGGGACTCGGCCAGCAGCAGATGCGATTTGGAGCTCCCATCCAGCAGCAGCGAACGACCGCAAGGTTCATCGAGCCGCCACG
>JBCCOI010000615.1:0-4425 GCA_039025515.1 Planctomycetota bacterium | reverse complement strand
CGTCGGTAAAGCGTTTCGCCGTCTCCACCACCGTGGAACCAGCCGCCGGCAATTCTTCGAGGTTTGATCTGACGTGGCCGCAGGGCGCCTAACTTCCGAAACGGACGAACAGCATCCTTGTCTGTTGGCGTGATGGCCAGCCGCGTCGTGAACTCCTTGGTCCAATCATCGAAGTCAATGATCGGGACGCCTCCCAAGCCGTCAGTGCCGTGACAGCCGGAGCAGTTTGCAATTTTGCCGTGAAAAAGCTGACGCCCCTGATCAATCGATGCAGCCGTCTTCGCAGTCGGGGCAGGAACCTGGACGACCGAGTCTTCGGCTCCAACCCACTGCTCAAGTATTCGATTTAAGTTGTCGCGAGCGACCCAGTACGCTTCACTGCCCGAATCGTTGTCGGCGTGGACGCCGAAAGATGCGGCGCTCGCGAGGCTTAATTCGACTTCCGGAGACTCGCCCTCATACCCCAACTCGTCGACGGCTTGGTAGAGCAGCCGACGCTCAAATTCACCACGGATCGAAAGGTAGATCACGTAATCGACGAGTGCTTCGATATCTTCCTCTTCGATCGCCGAGAAAGATGGCATCGCGGAACCCGGTGCGCCATTAACCAGAATCGCCTTCAAATCCTTGCGTGTCGGTTTGGAGCCTCGCTCGGTCGACTTCCATTTGTAAACTCCCGCCCGAAAATCCCTTGGATAGGGGTTCTGAAGAAGTGACGCCGGACCGTCGCCGCCACCACTGATCCCGTGGCAGGTCACACAGTGCTCGCGGAAGAGCCCAAAGTGACGGTCTTTCTGATCGCTACGAACTTGGCCGGACGCACGCAGCAGATTGTCGAGGTCGACCAGACTCTTCGCAGCATCGCTTTCAAACCGCTCAACCGGCCAGCGTGGTTCGATCGGTGTTCCAAACCACTCAGTCACCAGTTGCGTTGTTTCCTCGGCCGCCGTTGCCGTCGGTATCCGCCGACTCGTTTCAACCACAAAGGCATGCACGCGGTTCGGCGGGAACGAATCCACGGTGGAATCGCATCCCGCCGCGACAATCAGAAAAATCGCTACGGCGAAGGTCGGAAAGAGTCTCATGACGCTAGCGTAACCGGCCAGTCGAATCGTGACCAACCGAATACTTTGTCGCAGCTCTTTCGCCCGGGAGTTGGCTGGTTATTCGAAGTTTTCGGCGGTCAATTCGACAACGCCGAGATCGTTCATGCCGGGCTTGATGTCCATTTCGAACTTGCTCCCTCGCCACGATTCGTCCTCGCCATTGAGGATGACGTCGCTCAGCTTTCCGCTCTCGTGGTTCGCACGGAAAATCACTTCTCCGGTCGGCAAGCCGGAAATCTCGATCACTCCCTTTTCGTCACTGACGGCGGCGAAGGGATGATCGAGAACGACCACCTGTGCTTTCATCCAGCTGTGGATGTTGCAGACGACCGGAATCGGCGCGGGTTCTGGGTCGGTAAGCTCGATTTCAACAGATCCGTTTGCCGGAACCGTTGGGTTTTGAGACTTGTTCTCGAAGAAGTTGAAATTGGCGTTATGCGCGACTTTGTCGGGATTCGTGACCTTGATGGTGTCACCGACCTTCGCGATTAGAACGTGAGGTTCAAACCGACACTCCTGATTCGCAAGCACATGCGTCTCCGCCTTCAATTCCATCTTCGGAAGCTCCGTTCCACGGCGGCCCGTGTAGACATAAACAATGACGTTCTTGATTCCCTTGCTTTCCTGGTCGACCAGCAGCGTTTCGTCCGGAATCTGGAACTTGCCACAGAACGCCTGGTCGACGTTCGGCGTCAGCGTCCCACCCGCCGGCAGCTTGCCCTTGAATTTGAATTGGATACGCAGGGTCCCCGTTTCGGCCGTCGCACTCGATGCCAAAACCCCGGCCAAGAGAGTGAAAGAAAGGAAACGGGTGAATCGTGATGGCTGAAAGCAAATCACATCAAATCTCCTATTGAACAATCGAAAATGCTATCGCGGCGGCGTAAAAGGATACCAACGGGAGGCTTCTTTGAGACAAAAAAGAAGGCGTCGATTGGAATGGATCAATGATTCCAATCGCCGCCTTGCAAAGTCATAAGTCGGTTGGGGAAACGGTCCGTCGCGGAGGTGGGCTGGTAGCGACGAAAGAAAGGCGATTCCCGGTGGGTGAGTCAGAGTATAACTGCAATGGAATGGATGTCTACCGCTATCACGAAGGAAGGGGCAGAAGTCGTTCAATACGGATTTGATAGCTACGACTTGTGCCGATTGAGTTCGGCAGTCAATCACCCCCCCGCTGCCGGTCAGATTCTCAATCGCTCAGGCCAGCATCGGTCTGTCGACCGCTTCTCGGTCGTGCACTACATTCTCCACGACTTAACAGCGCTGGCTTCCGGTTAACAGCGCTGGCTTCCGGTCCGTCCGTGACCAATCCCCTACCTCGAATCCTCTCGTTCGCATCCCATGAAAGTATTGGTTGTCGGAAGCGGCGGGCGCGAGCACGCACTCGCGTGGAAACTGGGTCAGAGCCCCAAGGTGTCGAAGGTTTTTTGTGCTCCGGGCAATGCCGGGACGCTTCACGAGGCGACCAATTTAGATATCGCCGCGACGGATGTTGCTGCTCTCGTCGAGTTCGCCACGGAAGAAGCGATCGATCTGACCGTCGTCGGTCCGGAGGCTCCGCTGGTCACGGGACTCGCCGATGCGTTGGAAGACGCGGGCTTGCGAGTCTTCGGGCCGTCCGCCGCAGCCGCCGAACTGGAAGGGAGCAAGGTGTTTTGTAAGGACCTTCTTCATACGGCCGACATTCCCACCGCGGACTACCGAACGTTTCGGCGAGCCGAAGAAGCCTCGCGTTACATCAAGGATCGCTTTCCGGAGCCGCACGATCCCGTTCCGGTCGTCGTGAAGGCCGATGGATTGGCGGCCGGCAAGGGCGTGATCGTCTGCGAAACTCGTAATGATGCGTTGCAAGCGATCGACCGCATCGCCGGCCAGAAGGAATTCGGCGAAGCCGGCGACGAGCTGATTATTGAAGAAAGACTGATCGGCCAGGAAGCAAGCGTTCTTGCGATCACCGATGGAGAGACCATTGTTTCGCTCCCGGCGGCACAGGATCACAAGCCGGCACTCGATGGCGACCGAGGCCCCAATACGGGAGGCATGGGGGCGTACTGTCCGACGCCCATTGTCGACGAAGAGATGTTTGCAAAGATTGAGTCGGATGTGCTGGTTCCGGTCGTGCACGCTATGAAACGGGCACGGCGTCCGTTCAAGGGCGTTCTCTACGCAGGATTGATGTTGACCGCTGCGGGCCCCAAAGTCTTGGAGTTCAATGTGCGGTTCGGCGATCCGGAATGCCAGCCATTGTTGATGCGACTCAGGAGCGACTTGTTTGAAGTCTTGTACGCCGCCGCCGATGGCAAGCTTGCCGAAATCGAACCGCTCGAGTGGGATGAACGCCCAAGCCTATGCGTGGTGATGGCAAGCGAAGGTTATCCGGGGTCCTACGAATCGGCCAGACCGATTTCAGGTCTGAGCGATGCCGCAGAGATCGACGACGTGAAGGTCTTTCATGCGGGCACGAAGGTTGACGGAGAGAAAGTCGTCAATGCCGGCGGAAGAGTCTTGGGCGTGACGGCCATCGGGGATTCGATCAGCGGCGCGAAGCTGAAAGCCTACACGGCCGTCCAAAAAATTCGTTGGCAAGGAGCCTGGTGTCGCAAGGACATCAGCGACAAGGCACTCGAGTCGATCTAGCGTTTCACGAAAGAGAAATCGACGAACCGCGATCTGGGCTCCTAGGAATCAAAGTGCCTGCCCATCGCGGGATCCATCAGTGGCGAATTCTCAAAGTAACCATTACGCTCCACCGCAATGAGACGCCGAGTAATAGCTCGAGTCCCCTGCCCTCGCGGTCACCCATAAACCGACGGGCGATAGCTCCGGTTCCGTTGCCAGTACGATCACCCATAAACCGACGAGTGATAGTTCCGGTTCCGCGTCCTTACGTTCACGCATAAGCCGATGAGCGATAGCTCCGGTTCCACGAAGCAACATTCTTTCCAATTCTACGGGCGCCGTCGCTTTCGCAACGTGCAGCAACAGCCAACCACGCGGAAATTTCGTTGTTTGCATGCATTTCACTTGTGAACACCATCGAGCCCGTACTCGAAACCGACTACCGGTGCCACCAAACGACTTCATCTTCACTAGATGTGGATTTCGCTTGCAGCGTCCATTCGCCCCACGCAGAATGCGGGATCAAATTGTTCAGTGCGGATGGCAGACCAAAAGCATGTTCCCAAGGATGAGATGATGTGATCAGCTGACGCTCCCGTGCACCTCTACACGAATCGGTTTCCTTATCGGGCGGCCGTCGGCAATGATCGCGATTCAACGCCTAGCGTCCAAGATCGATTGGCACCAAGAATCGCTG
>JBCCOI010000614.1:0-4429 GCA_039025515.1 Planctomycetota bacterium | reverse complement strand
CCAAACGTGTCCAATGCCTCCACTCCCAATTTTCTGACGAAACTCAAACCTCTCCGAACGTGGCAGCTCGATCTCTTTTGAAGATTCTCCACTCAAAGAAGAATCGTCTGCCGTCGACTCGTGTTCATACCGCCGGTACTTGGACTCATCGATTTCCAAACCGGCAGCAACAGTCAGCTCTCGATCGAGTGCGATAAGTTCCTGAATCAACCGCTGCCGTGCCGGTCCGGTGAACCCATCGAGGTGCTGAGCGATCTGACGGGCTTCGGCGGGTAACGCCTCGAATGCGGAGCAAACCTCCTCGATTTTGAGCAGCCACTGAACAGAGATCTTTTCCTCGAATTCTCTTTCGAGTTGAGGTGCGTTCGCGTTCATAAGGAATCGATCTCTGCTAATTCTCTCGGTCGTTAAGACGAGTCGTCAAGTTCTCCGCCCGAAGCAGCGTCCTGCCAGATCGCTCGTATCAGGTTCAGACGCCGCTCGATGCTCCGTTTGGCACACTCGAGCTTCTCGGCGATCTCGTTCACGCTGTAACCTTCCAGACGAAGCATGGCGACCGTCCGCAGCATGTCATCATCAAGTTGGTCGAGCAGTGCCTCGCAGGTGTTCTGAAACTCGGCCATCATCGCCGGCGAAGCCGCCGAATCGGCAACGCCGTCGATCCCGGCGAGTGCCTCGGAACCATCTCCTGCAAGAAATGTTGACTCTCCGCTGACAAATCCGCCACCTCTTTTTTTTCGAGTCTGATGACGCATGTAGCCGCTGGCCTTCCGGCTGGTGATGGTGAGCAACAACTTCCACAACTGATCGCGATCATGGATCTCGCCCAGGCTTCCGTCGGCGGCCCGAATGCAGAAACTCTTGAACGCACTCAGCGCGACGTCTTCCTCGTCCAAAACGCGTCGGAAGTGCGGAGGCAGCTTATTCTTGGAATAGCGAAGTAGACGCGGCAAACAAAACTCCCAAAGGCGTTCCGTCGCATCCGCGTCGCCGGCCTGCAACGCTTCAATCCACACGCTCACTTCGTCGCGAGGCGGGGGGTCTGACATGGGGGGCTCACTTAGCTTCGATCGAAGGAGAAGGATTCACGGCGGCCTGAGGATTCGACCTCGCTATCTTAACTGATCCGTTTCTTGGGCGATTCATTCCGATCCTTCAACAAAGCCAAGGATAGTACGGCCATGGACCAGTGCTCTGCTGGCCGGGCGGCACACAAACGTATCCGTCACTTTGGCCGAGAGCCACCAGGTCCCCCGAACCCTTCGACGGCACCAGTGCGGCGCTCCCGGCGCCACTGGAACGCACAAGAAGCATGGCGTGAAGCGGCAGTTTCTTTCGCGGCGGAGCATCAAGTAGCGCGAGACCGGGGCGGGCTTGCCATCTCGATTGTCCACTCTGGCGGCGGAGTAACGGCATCAAGAAGCGATGACAGTTGATCGTTGCACTCACGGGGTTGCCGGGAAGACCGAGAATCAACTTCCCTTCCTTCGTCGCCGCTCCGAGAATCGGCTTGCCCGGCCGAATGGGAAGTCCGTGGAACACAATTTCACCGCCAATTTCTTTAACGACTTCGGGCACGTAATCGAAGTCACCTTTCGAGACACCCCCGGTCATCACCACCGCGTCGTTAAATTCCAAGACCCTCCTCAATGTAGTCCTCAAAGATTCGCGATCGTCTTCACGGTGAATGACGGTCGTGATATCGATGAACGGGTAAGCACGTAGCATCGCGGCGATACAGGCTTGGTTACTATTGCGAAGCTGCCACGGCTGAAGTTTCTTCGTCAAAGGATCAAGAACTTCGTCGCCGGTTGTCAGCACGGCCACCCGCGTCTTACAGAACACGCGAGGAAACATCTCCCCAAAGTTGGCGAGACAGGCCATCACGGCGGCAGAAACGATTTCACCGGAGGCGACAACTTCGGAACCCATCGTCGCATTCTCTCCAGCACGGCGAATGTTCTCCCCCACCTGCAGTCTGGACAGCGTTTCGCTGCCGATCGTCACGCTGCCTGTCGCCTCGGTGGTGTCCTCTCTCTTTACCACCGTATCAAAACCATCTGGAACGATCGCGCCCGTAAAAACTTGAACCAACTTCTCGTCACTTATTGGTGGCTCAACACCGGGAACGCTCACGCCCTTAAACGAAATGGGTTCGCCGGCGACGATATCGGACAACCTCAATGCATATCCGTCCATCGCCGAAACATCGGCCGCAGGTGAATCTCGATCGGCCTGAATTGAATCGAACAGGATGCGGCCGAGTGGTGCATCGCTTAACTCGGTCTGTTCCTGAACTTTCAGCGCCTGCCCCAGTGACTCGATGGCTGCGTCGGGGTCATCAAATTGAGATTTCATTGTGTCGAGTGTTCATCAGTCAGCAAGTAAGAACGGAAGTCTTCGGGCGCATTAAGGTTGGCACAAGACTCGCCCGGAAATTCGACCAAACGGAGTCGATCGAATCTACGAAAGACCTTTTGAAGGCTATAGTGACCGGCTTGGATCGCGTCGCGAAAAACATCCAGAAACACGACGGGAATGTAGCTAATGAGCGGCTCGAGCCTATCCGAAGATGGAGATGCGACCGCACAAGCAACACTCCCGTGCCGACGACCTTCATCGATGAGTGAGATGACATGGTCCTCGGAAAGCCTGGGCGTGTCGACCGGCGTGAACACACACTCATCAAAGTTGTGATCGAACGCATAGGACAGCGCCCGTTCAATTCCAGAAATCGGTCCAAAACTAGTCGCCGGATCACGAATGAACTCGCGCGACGTCGGCAACGTTTGCTCAGCAGCTACGGACAGGACAACGCACTCACACATGGGACCGAGCCGCCTAGCCGCATGCTCAAAGAAGTCGACTCCACGCTTTGTTTTTAAAGTCGCTTTCTCTTCGCCCATACGCATCGACTTTCCGCCGCAAAGAACAACACCAAGGAGCCGTCGCGGCGAATCCGTTTCAACATGATTTTTCTGCGATGAATCTGGCATCAGCTCGCTTTACGAGTGTCGTTCATCAATAACATCCTCCACCCATGACTTGGCTCGCATCATCGTGGGAAAACCGATTGTCGGCGCGCTGACCATTGCGACATGCCGCAGGTCTTCTGCACTGCAACCCGCTTCAAGTGCCTTGCGACAATGGGAATGCGATGCACCCTCCAAACCGGCGCCCAACGAAATCGCCAACTTGACCAACGCGACTTCTCGATCGGAAAGTGGACCGCTTTCTCGAGCGGCTTCGCCGAAAGCTTCATAGGCTTGCATGAATTCTGGAAAGTCATCACGCATCTTAAGATATCGCTTGGGAATCATGTGTTTGCCGCAATTTGTTGAAGCATTGAATCGACCGTAAACGGATCCGCGACGACGTCCACTCGCAAACCAAATTCCTCAAGGACGCTTGCGGTGACAGGTGAAATGGCTGCCAAACGAGCTTTGCTGAGCGAATCACCATAGAGTCGATGCAGACTGCGTGCCGTCGCACTGCTGGTGACCGTTACCCAATCAATGTTTCCGGCATCGAGGGCACGAGTGACCGCGGTCGACGGTTCATCGACATCCGCATTCCGATAGGCGGTGACTTCCGTGATCTTGGCCCCCGCAGCTTCAAGTTCCCGGTTCAACTCGCGACTTCCGCGATCGGCACGAACCAACATGATGCGTCGAGATCGAACCGGATTTTTCGTATCCGCGATCATCCTCGCTGCCAACGAATCAGCCCGGAAGTCAACCGGACATAGATCAGCATGAATGCCATGCAGCCCCAGTCTGGCTGCCGTCTTTTCCCCCACCACGGCAACCCGAACGCCCGACAGTTGGCGAGAATCGAAACCCAGCGAACGCAGCCGTGCAAAGAAGTGCTCGACTCCATTCGCACTGAAAAAAACGAGATCATCGACGTCTTCTGGAAGCGATCGAATACCGGCATCAATCGAATCAAAATCCCTGGGAGCAAGGATTCGTATGGCCGGCGCGACGATCGGCTGACCCCCGAGTGCGCGGATCCGATCGGCCATCTCGGTCGCTTGATCTGACGGCCGGGTGACGAGAATGTTTTGTCCCCGAAGCGGTGTCTGCGGCATTTGCGAATCATTGGAAAGCGTACAAACCGGACCGATCATTGCGATGACCGGTGGCCGAAACTTGCTCGCCGGAGTGAGACGCTCGGCGATTTCATCCAAGCGACAGCGAATGGTCGTTTGATCGGGCAAGCTGCAACGACGCACGAGAGCCGCGGGTGTCGCGGGATCCATGCCTCCGTCCAGCAATGCATCCGTCCAACGTTTCGCAGTCGTCACACCCATGTAGATGACCAATGTCCCCGGAAATTTTGCAAGTGCATTCCAATCAATCGAGGACTCGCTCTTGCCCGGTTCTTCATGACCGGTGACCAGCGCCACCGCCGATGCCATACGTCGGTG
>JBCCOI010000613.1:0-4459 GCA_039025515.1 Planctomycetota bacterium | reverse complement strand
TGCGCGTTTCTCACAAACCGGCGCGTTAGCGAGGAAAAAATTGAGATTAACGTGCCTCGCTGACGCGTCGGGTTGCGAAAAACCAATGCCTGAAGCGAAAGCGCAACTTCAAAACGCGTAAGCGAGGGAACTGCGTGAATTGTCGCCTCGCTGACGCTTCGGGTTACCATTTTGTCTTCCGATACAATCAAGGTTATTTCCGCGTTCCATCACTAGCGAGCAATGAACCCGTCCAGCGCGAAGTCTTCGTGCGCGTCAAACGGAAAGAATTGCCGGGCGATTCGTTTGCCCAGGATTCCCAAGTACAGCTTCCGGAAACGTGACTCTGTCGTTTCATTGGTGTAAACGCCGGCCGTGATCGGATATTGAAACTCCTCGATCTCCGAACTGAAGAGTTCTTCGCCGGTTTTCGAGTCAATCACGGAAACACGCACGTCCGCATTACCGCGGTACAGCGTTGGCCCGTCACGGAGTTTGAGGTTCGCGACCTCAATGGCAAGCACCTTATCCGCTTCAACGCCGCGGCCAATTTCTGCAAACTCCAGCTGGTCCCAGCCGTGAGTGTCCCGCCAGTCGGAAATCTTGTCCTCGCGGACCAGATCGACTTCTTTGACTTCGCTGCCGATCCACTGGCTGATATTTCTGCTCAGGATTCGAGCTGAGGTATCGTCGCCGAACTGGCTGTTCTCCGTCACCGTCACGATGGCAACACGCGATTTTTCTAAGCCGTCGTAGGCCGCGGGAGTTTTATCGGCACCCGTCGCGTGCATGATGTTCGAAATCACGCCCAGGCAACCCGGCTGGCACGCAAGCAGCATCGCGAATGGGACTGCAAGCCAACTATGGCGCGAAAGCCGTCGAACAAAAAAATGGCGTTGCGAACGCATGTAAGGAATCCAAAGTGTGATTTTCGCTTTCCAGTGAACAGGGCGTAGCGAAAAATCGAGGCGGATCGCAAGGCGAGTTTTCTCGCCTGGGGCTATCATGCGGAGCCGGCGAACCCACTCGCATCGTTCTTGTTCAGGTGACTTCATGCAATTCTCACGGCGAAACCTTCTCCGCTACAGTTCCCTCGCTGCGACTTCGATGGCCGCCGGCCGAGGGCTCGGTCAGCAGCCCGTTGCGAAACGAAAGAATCCGATCTGCGTGTTCACGAAGCCGTTCAATTCACTTTCCTTCGATGAATTGGCTGAGCGGATTGCGGAGATCGGGTTTGACGGCATCGAAGCACCGATTCGAAGGGGTGGTCACGTCGAGCCGGCCGCAGTGGAGAACGAATTGCCGAAGCTGGTCGAGTCGCTGGCTAAATGTGGCTTGGCGATCACCGTGATGACCAGCGACATCAATGATCCGAATGATCAACAAACGGAGAAAGTCCTTCGAACGGCATCGTCGCTCGGAATCACTCGCTACCGAATGAAGTACTTCAAGTACTCCAAGAAGGAATCCATCGAGTCGCAGTTGGCTGCTTGGCACGATCAACTAGTCGACTTGGCCGCGATGAATCACGACTTCGGCGTCACCGGTCTTTATCAGAATCATGCGGGTAACGGCTACATGGGCGCGGCGATTTGGGATATCGATCGTGTCTTGGACGGGATCTCACCGGCAGAGATTGCGATGGCTTATGACATTCGTCACGCGACGGCCGAAGGCGGCGCGAGCTGGCCGACAACGTTGCGTCTCGCTCGTCCCCACGTCGATACCGTGTACGTCAAGGACTTCCTCTGGGAGGGAGCAAAAATGAAAAATGTTCCGCTCGGTGAAGGCCGCGTGAGTGCAAACTTTTTCAAGACATTGAACGCATGGTCCTTCGATGGCCCGATTTCTTTGCACGAGGAATACCTTGATCACCGAGACCCGGAGCTGGTCGATCAACATCTTCGAGCGATGAAGAAGGATTTGGAAACACTTCAGGCGATGCTCAGCGGTGGCGTTTAGCTTAGGAACGATTGATCAACTGTTGGATTCGTTGTAGCGGAAGCCGCGCAGGCTTTCGGTACCTAAGGTGACCGAAACTCTTGGCGAGTTCCGTTACGTTCGTGATTGATCACGCGATACTCATACATTGGGCGTTTCTTGGCCATCGGCCTGCGTCGGATCTTCGGCCGTCAACATTCCGAAAGTCGCTTCGTACCCGCTAAACGTACTTCCCGCGATGACAACGGCTCGTCCGTTCGGGAATTTCACACGGCAGTCGCTGCGAACATAGCCTGAAAGCTTTTCGATCTTTGCATCTTTGATCGAACAGTTTGCGACGACGCTGAGTGTTTCATCGTCATCTTGGAAGCAGAGAATCTGGTCCCCTGATCTCAACACGTTTGCGAAGGCCTGCTCTTCGTCAACGAGTGTGGCTTTTTCGAAGTAGCAGTGGACCGGAAGCTCATTGAGCTCATCTGATGCGCGAAAGACAACGAGCGCGCGGATCGCAACCGAGGACAGCGTGACTTCGGATGATGATGCGCGAAAGTGCTTTGCAAGCTCGTTTTCAAACCGTGAGATCAATTCATCAGCGGGTGACCGCAAATAATACGCGGTCATTCGAACTTTTGATTCGATTAGGTCGAATTGTTCGGCCGACTGCGGAATGCGACTCCCCGCGATTCGTGCCAAGTCATCCAGGAATCTCTGGCAACCTAGACCTTCCGGTTTGATGGACGGAGGGTGATAAAGGAAGGGCGGATCAATTCGAAGATCCTTCAGCCAGGCCTCTCGTTGAGCTTCGGTGCAGTGGTTCCAAGTCGACGTGATGGCAAGCAACTCGACGAGACTCTCTGGTTCGATTTGCAAGTGTTCTAGGCAGAATGCGGCCAAGGCCCAAACAGTTCGTTCAGCTTCTTCGTCGGTGGAAAGCTTCTCGTCCGATGCTCGGAACTGAACACTCAAGCGTTCCGCGGCAGAGCTTTGCCAGCGGGCGATTGATGACTCGGCGATTTCTGCGTGCGTCGTCTTTGCCACGCGAAGCATCAACTCATCCAACAAGAAAGCTTCCAGTCGTTCCGCCACGATCGTCCGCTCGGCTGCGGGAAGCGATCGCTCGGGTTCGTAGCCGGACGGGAAACGGGAGACTCCCGTCGCGAGTTGTCTCATCAGCGACATTCGGCCGTATTCGTCCAGGATGTTGAGACTTGCAATTTGACGCATCGCGGCAAGCCTCGCCGAGTCGCCGGCGTCGAGTTCATGGAGCATCTGCACGAGTTCCACACCGTAGACCCAGTGCACGTCTCGGAATCGCACTTGTGGGCTGTACACGGAGGCGACTTCAATGGCGACGATCTCGACAAGTTGGCGAATCAAGCCGACCGCCTGTTGATCGATCACGTGCTCGCTCAGTTTAGAAGCGCCGTACGTCGTCGCTTTACTTGCGGCCCACCAGGCAACGTACGTTACCGGGTTGCTGACGCTCGCCAATCTTCCCGCAAACCAAAGGCCCGAGGCGACATCGAGGTATGGCTTTGCCGCTCGATAAACACCGTAAGCTTGGACGCCTCGGCGAACAAACTGATAGATGGACTGAAAGTCGTAGCTTGAAATACCTCCTGGCAAGTGTTCGGCGGCAACCAGCAACCGAAGCGCGCCTCGCCCAACGGCACGACACACCGCTTCCGCATTGGTCTTCAGAAACGGGGCCGGATCATTCGGCCGATAAATGGCAGTGACGTCCGAAACCAGAGCCAAAATATCTGATCGCATTTCGACCACGTCGAGCGATTTCGTGCCGCCCGATTCGGTTCGATAGGCGTCCGCTTTGATGCGTTCGAACAGCTCTTTGGTTTTTGAGTCGATGAGCGTGAGTAGTTCTTTGTCTTGCGACGATAACGGACCCTGTGTCTGTTGATCCGAAGCGTTGGAGACGATTTTCGGAGTAGCGAAACTCGATGAGTCCTCGTTCGGTATGGGATTCACTCGAAAATCTTCAGCGGGCGGAAATTGGAGCCACTGCTGTAGCGAGAGGGACAGCGACTGCAATTCCGTTTCTCGCTTGGTGAGAGCTTCACTCTGTTCTGCCATCCACTGTTCAGCATCCGGCCGGTCGTTTTCCGGCTCGATCAGGCTGTGGGTCTTCGCGGGCCGAAGCAGCCGAACCGCATCGACGACGGCTGCGGCCAGCGGCAGCATCCCTAACGCGCCTAACGCAAGCGGGGACGGTGAGAATGTCGTCACCGCCGCGGTCGTGAGGGTCGTCGCGACGATCACGCCCGCGGCGATCGAGAACTTCGGGAAAGATTTGATCTTCGAAAAACTCACTGTGCTCACGCGGTGGTCGATGGCAAGGAAGGGGACGACTTGTTCATCGCCCGCTCCCAGATGAAAAACCGTGAAAATTTGTTGTGATCTAATTCTGCTTCCCCACTGCCGACTTTCCGGGAAGCCCGATAAACTTTCGCCTTCGCAGCTTACACACGCTGTGTTCGCATGCCCCGCCCCCGTGTCCAGACTTTGGCGGACTGACCACACG
>JBCCOI010000612.1:0-4467 GCA_039025515.1 Planctomycetota bacterium | reverse complement strand
CACCTCGTCGAAGAAGTGTGCGGCAAATTCGAACGCGAACGACAACCGGAAACACTTCGCGAGGCGTCTTCGTTTCTCTCGCAATTGACGGATGGCAAGTACAACCGCATCTGGACACCGCTGGGAACGAACCAGTTGAAGATCGATAACGCGTCGGGCAAAGCGCTTCCACTGGAAGTGTTGAGTCGCGGCACACGCGAAGCCGTCTTCATCGCGCTTCGGCTCTCTCTGGCAGCCGCCTACGCGCGGCGTGGCGTCATGCTTCCGCTGATCCTCGACGACGTGCTTGTTAACTTTGATGGGGATCGTGCGTTGCACGCCGCAGAAACGCTGCGGACGTTCGCCGAACTCGGCCACCAAGTCATGATGTTCACCTGCCACGAACATATCGTCGACATCTTTCATTCGATCGGTGTCGAAGTGCGGCAGTTGCCACGCCAAGGCGAGCCGGGACGTGCAACGATTCTGGAACCGGAAGCCGAGTACGAAGAAGAGGAAGCCGAATTCTTTGAAGAACCTGTTCAGTACGAACCGGAACCCGAACGGGAACCGGAGCCTGAACCGGAACCCGAACCGATGCCCGTTCTCGAAGAGCCTGAGCCGATCGTAGAAGAGATCCAGCCGGAACCCGAACCGGAAGCCCCGAAAGTGATTGTGATCGAAAAGCCGGCACCTCCGCCGAAAGTCAAAACGGTCTATATCGATCGCCCCGCGAAAGCGCGCCCCGAACCGGAGCCGATCGAGTGGGTCGAAGAAGAACCGACACGGCAAGCGATCGGATGGGCTTGGTTTGAACGCGAGCCAGCAGACGGCAAGATCAGCGAAGAGGAGCGCGAAGCCGAACACGTCAATCAGACGCGAATGAACGCGGCCAATCGGAACGACGAAGGAACGGATCGCTACGGGGATTCCTTCGATGAAGAGTACGCCGATGAAGTCCGGTCAATCGAAGAAGATGCGATTCCAGAGGAGGTTTGGAATCGAGACGACGCATCGTGGTGGGACGGAAGCCGCATCGCAACGTGACGGACGCTTGGAGATCGAAAGCTGATGCGATTGCCGGGTGAGATGGACTCGCCGGGTGAACAGGCAGCTGTGCTCGGCTATGCTGGGCGGCGTGAGATTTAGATTTCCCTGCCGCCGGAAAACATGATGAGACTCAAAAACAATTTCTATTGTTGGCGAAATGTACGACTCCTTTCTTCGTTGACTCCTCTCGTCCTGACCGTCGCATTCGCTTGCGTCTCCAGCGAATCCCGTGCGGAAGAAGTTTGGTCGCAGTTTCGCGGCCCCAACGGTTCGGGCATCACGAACAACCTCGAAGTCAGGCTTGTCGTTGATCCGAAAGCCGACGCGTTGTGGCGAACCGAGGTGGCCGGTGAGGGTTGGTCATCGCCCGTAACAGACGGAAAACGTATTTGGGTTACGACCGCTCGCGTCACCGAGGCTACCGAAGAACAACGTGCGGAGGCCCTGGCGAACGTATCTCTGGCTCAAATGAAGGACGTCGCTGGCAGCGTTGATTTGCTCGCCGTCTGTCTGGATGCAGCTACAGGACGCACCTTGCACTCGGTCGAATTGGGACCGGTCTCGCAGCCAAAACCAATTCATCCGATGAACGGTTACGCTTCACCGACGCCAGCAATCTCCGGTGATCGCGTTGTGGTTGATTTTGGCCAATACGGAACGTGGTGTCTGGATAACGCAAGCGGTGAAGTCATCTGGAAACGAATCCTTCCCGCCGATGACAGCGTCGGACCGGGAAGTAGCCCCGTGATCCATGGCGATAAAGTCATCTTAACCAGGGACGGAATGGACGTGCAGTACGTCGCGGCGTTGTCGTTGGCCGATGGCTCAACGGCTTGGCGAACCGACCGACCGCCGCTGAAGGCGACGGTGGGCGAGTACCGCAAGTCATACTCGACGCCAGTCATACTCGAGGTCGGCGGGATCACCCAAGCCATTGTGCCGGGAGCACAATGGTGCGTCGCCTACGACGCTGATAGCGGAAAGGAGCTTTGGCGCGTTGAACATGGCAACGGTTTCAGCGTGACGCCGATGCCGACGGTGGCCGACGGCAAAGTCATTTTTTCGAACGGATTCATGGGGGCACAACTTTTCGCCATCGACCCGTCAGGATCTGGAGACGTGACGTCGTCTCATGTTCTTTGGCGAGCGACTCGCGGGGGATCGCGAATGTCCAGCATGGTTCACGACGGCGAACGTCTTTACAGCGTGAGCGATGACGGAATCCTCACCGCCTTGAAACTGTCTGATGGAAGTCAGGTCTATCGGACACGCATCGGCGGCAAGTTCTCGGCATCGCTGTTCCGTGTCGGTGATGCCGTTTGGCTGGCAAACCACGCCGGCGACGTCACCGTTTTTCGTTGCGGTGAAACCTTTGAGAAGGTTGCTTCTTACGGTTTTGACGAGCAAATCATGGCAAGCCCGATCGTGATCGGCGACGACCTGCTGATTCGCACGGCTGCCGCCATCTACCGATTTTCAAAGTAGTCGGGAAAGAGGCGATCGTGTTCGTTAAACCCATTCCTGGATCGTGGGCTTGATGACGATCTCGGGAACGTGGGCCCTCGGGGGCAGTTCGCAGATCGTTTTCACGACGGCCGCGATGTCTTCGGGCTGAAGGATGGCGGCCTTGTGGTCGTCGCTGACCGCGACGGGACGTTGTTCAAGAATCGGCGTGTTGACCTCACCGGGATAAACGTTGGTGATTCGAACACCCTCGTTTCGGACTTCGTTGCTGGTCGCCGTCCCGAGCGCAGTCATTGCGAACTTGCTCGCGCCGTAGGCGACGCCTGCGAGCGTGATCGCACGCTTCCCGGCCACTGAAGAAATGTTGACGATGACTCCATCTCCACGCGACCGCATCTCCGGCAATACGGCATGCATACAGCGATAAGCCCCCGTCGCGTTGATCGAGAGCACACGTTCCCAGTCTTCGGGACTCATGGCGGACATCGTACGATTCTGTATGTTGATTCCGGCGCTATTGACCAGAATTTGGGGGTCGCCGAGTTGTTTCCGAACCGCCCCGAAAAATGCGTCGATGCTTGCGGGTTCGGCGACGTCGACTTCGTGCGTCAAAACGGGTGAATCCGCTTCAATCGACTCCGCAACCGCTTGAAGCTTTTCGATGCGACGCCCACCGATCATGACTCGGCATCCCGCGGACGCGAGCGCTGCCGCGATGCCGGCCCCGATTCCAGTTCCGCCGCCGGTGATCGCGACGACTTTTCCTTGCAATGAATCCATGAGTACGTTCTGGGGTTCTTCTTTCTATTTTCGAATCAGTCAGGTGCCGGAATATCATCGTTGCCGAGCGTTGTCGCAATGACAGCGATTGTCATTGCATAAAGAAACTCCATCGACAACAGCGCGACTAACAACGCCCACGAACAAATGAACGCCACACCGAGACGGTTCCGTCGGCGGCTCCATGCCAAAACGACGCCCAATGGGAGTGCCAACAATAGAAACGCATTGACCGATTCGAAAACAAACGGGTTTTCGAAAAACGTGTCTCGAACATCGAATAGACGATTCTCGATCGGGGCCACCAATGCGTACGCACCCGTTCCGTTCCACCAAACGTTGCCGGCCAGCATCGTCGCTGTGGTAGCCACCATTACCATGGTGCCTTGGATCGAAGCCAAGCGACGAGCAAAGTGACTTCGCCACGTGATGCGATCATTTCCAAGCGGCGCAATCGCCATCGCGGCTAGCGAAAGACTAAGCACAGGTTCGACGATTCCCGCAAGCAAGACGATCCGGTTCGCCCAACCGACGAACCAAATCCACAGTAGGATGCAGACCCAGTTGCCACGGATTCGGTTGGGGAATTTCGTTGCGATCGAAGGGATCGAGAAGGCCAGCACCAACAGCGACCAAAGGCATCCCACTAGCAGATAGACGCGATAAACAAATGCCGATTCGGCAAGCGATGTTCCTGCGAAGAGGGAATCCCATAGGAAGAGTGGCGACCACATCCAACGCGCATCATCATCCAACCCGGCTTCGCGAAAGAAATCACCAAGCTGTCCGCTGCTCGCCGGCGCGCCGCTTTGGAACCACAGCGGCACGTCGCCCACCGCCGAGGCGAAATACAGAAACGCGACGACGGCCAGTCCAATACGGGCGGGCCTGACCACTGTTTCGGATCGCGGTTGAAACCAAAAAGAATCAGTCATCGTCGCCGGACAAATTGTCGTCGTTGACTTGGTCGCCGATATCGCTGACGCCAACATTTTCGACAGATCGTACTTGGGTCGTCAGCCGTGGCGATTCAATGGCGATCAGCCGTACCTGCTGAGTCTCATCCATTACCGCCCGTGCGACGTATGCCGGCGGCGCGGAATCGTCGGCAGCCGTCGTCAACTGCGTCGGCAGGCGAACGATTCTGACGGCATCAATGTTGTCCAAGTTTTGAACCATCGGAACCAACATCAT
>JBCCOI010000611.1:0-4468 GCA_039025515.1 Planctomycetota bacterium | reverse complement strand
TCTCCGTACTGCATCGAAAACGAACGAATCTCAGCCATCAGCCCAAAAGATGATGGTTCGGTCACGAGGGCGAGAGAGCGTTTCGGCGTCCGATCTGGATGCTGTTGTTTTCTCTTTTGCGGAAAGCTGATCGATAAGAAGCAACCACTCGGTTTATTGGAAGCACTCAAGCAGGCCGTTCGCGCTGGAGCCGATGCTCATCTCCTTATCGTCGGTGAAGGGGAACTTAGGCATGAGTGCGATGCGTTCTGTCGAGCACACGATTTGCCAGTCACATTCACGGGTTTCTTGAATCAATCTGAGATCGGCATGGCTTATTCAGCGAGCGACGCGTTGGTTCTTCCGTCGAACGATGGCGAAACTTGGGGACTGGTTGTCAATGAGGCCTTTGCGGCAGGGCTTCCGGCATTGGTGAGCGATAAAGTCGGATGTCATCCTGATCTGATCGATAAGTCTGCAACCGGATGGGTCCATCGATTCGGTGACTGGCAGCAACTCTCTCGGCAAATGATCGCGGCAGCAGAAGATGTCGAAAGATTGGCCGAATATGGCGACAACGCGAAGAGACGGATTCAAAACTACAGCCCACTCCACGCGGCGGAGGGTCTCCTCAAGGCAGCCGCTTTTGTCAATCAAAATTCTGCTCGATGACACTGAAGGTCTGCCTGCTCGATACCGCGATTCGCGGAACGATCGGAAGCATGCATCGCTACCGAGACCAGTTGCTACGGGGGTTCGCAGAACATTCGGCAGATCTGGATGTCGATGTCCGTTGTTTGGGGTTGTCGCAAGATGTGTTTCAGGCGACGCCCGCTCGATTTCGAATGTGGCGGCATCACCTGCACGTCTGGCGGTCGGCGAAACGTTCCGACTTCTCGGACTTTGATGTCGTGCATCTTCTCGACGGGAGTTTTGGCTATGTTGCTTCAGCAGTTGATCAACAGTCCAAAACCGTTTGTACCGTTCACGATGTGATTCCACGGTTGCAAATGGATGGTCGATTTCCAACCGCACCTCGCATCGGTCGTGGCGCGGGATGGCTGATCGGACGCTGTCTCAAGGGGCTTGCGAAGAGTCACATGATTGTCGCAGTCAGCCAATCTTCCGCATCGGATTTGATGCGGTTTGGTGTCCGGCCGGCTTTGGGCGTCGAAGTCGTTTGGAATGCGCTTGAACCTGAGTTGTTTCAGGTCCAGCGATTGGTGGCCCGGACCGATCGCCGGGGTAAGAGCCTGGATCTACCTGAGCGATACCTGTTGCACCTGGGTAATAACGGGTTTTACAAAAACCGTAAAGGAGCTTATGAAATCTTCCGTAACATGGATGAGAAGCTCGACATGCATCTCGTCTTGGCGGGTCCTCCGCTTGATTCCGTGTTAAGGGATGAAGTCGTTCGCGCGGGGCTGAAAGATCGTGTCATCGAAGTCGTCGATCCAAGCGAGGAGACGGTGGCGAGTCTCTATTCGAGAGCTTGCGTCTTCGTTTTTCCAAGTCTCTACGAAGGTTTTGGATGGCCTCCGCTAGAAGCGATGTCCGTCGGCTGCCCCGTTGTCTCCAGCAACGCCGGCTCACTCGCCGAGGTCGTTGGCTCTGGAGGCATCGTTGAGGAGTCGGGAGATTACTCGGCAATGGGAAAAGCGTGCGAGCGTCTGATCGCTGATCAAGGTTTTCGCGACGAGGTGGTCGGGCGAGGAAAGCGCCATGTCGCCAACTTTACGCTGCAAAAGATGTCGGAATCGATGGCTGCGGTTTACCGTAAAGTTGCCGACAGTCACGGGAACGGAGTGGCTCGATGAGTGTCAGCAACGATGTCCGTGATTCAGATCGAGCCGTTGCAACTCTCGATACGTCGCGATCCGCTTGTCCGTCACCACATAGCTTGAAGAACAAACTTGGACGAGTTTTGTGGTGGTTTGGTTGGTGGATGCTTTTTCGTCCGTCGCCGCGGCCGTTGTTCTTGTGGCGGGTCATAGTGCTTCGCATGTTCGGCGCCAGCATTGACCGAAAAACGCGGATTGACCCGAGCGTACGGATTTGGGTTCCCTGGAACCTGAAAGCCGGGGCGGATGCGTCCGTGGGCCATCATGCTGATCTCTACAACGTTGCACCCATTTCGCTAGGAAATCGAACGACCGTCTCACAGTACAGCTATCTGTGCGCGGCGTCACACGACCTCAATGATCCGCACATGAAGCTGACGTCCGCCCCAATCATCGTGTCGGACGGTGCCTGGGTTTGCGCTCGAGCTTTCATCGGCCCGGGAGTCCGCGTTGGCGAAGGCGCCGTTGTGGGCGCGTGCGGAGTGGTGGTCAAAGACGTTCCAGCGCTAAGCATTGTCGTCGGCAATCCGGCCAGAGAGATAAAGAAGCGAGAATTAGGGTCTCACGAAACCTGATGGAGAAATCACCGATAAGCGTTGTTGTCCTCGCCAAAAACGAGCAAGCCAACTTGCCGCGTTGTTTGAATGCGCTCGGTTGGGCCGATGAGGTTGTCGTCGTCGATGACCAGTCGGAAGACGAAACCGCCCGCATTGCAAACGAACTGGGTGCGAGAGTCTTGCAGCATCCATTTGAGTCTTTCGCGAAACAACGAAACTGGGCTCTTCGTGAGGGCGATCTACGAAATGAATGGGTGCTTCTGTTGGACGCAGACGAGGTTTCGACACCCGAGTTTGCGGCAGAAGTTACAGCGCAAACTGTTTCTGCGGATCGCGAAACGGTTGCGCTAAAGACCTGCAGGAAGACCATGATGGATGGGAAATGGCTTCGATATTCCGATGGGTTTCCCGTTTGGATCATGCGGGTCGTTCGGCGTGGCCAGGCTTGGTTCGAAGACAGCGGTCACGGTGAAGTTCCCATGCCGAAGCTCGATGGATCGTATGGAGAAATCTCAGAGCCCTTTCTCCACTTTCCATTCAGCCGTGGCATGGATGACTGGTGGCGGCGACACACGCTGTACGCCGGACGCGAAGCCAGAAAAGAACTCGCCCGCGCTGATGGCGAGCCATTTAGCTCTCTTTTAAGAATGAATGCAAGCTGCCGGAGACGCGCGATTCGCCGGTTGAGTGCTTCCTTGCCCGCGCGAGGTTCGCTGCGGTTCTTTTATCAATACATCCTGAAACGCGGGTTTCTGGATGGCCGTGCGGGCTATCGTTTTTGCCGCATGATGGCATGTTATGAGTCGATGATCGCGATTCGGAAGATGGATTAGAAATGGACGTCGTCTTTTACATTCTTGTCGGCTTGGCGACTTTGGTGGCCGCAACCGATTGGCGGGCCGGTTTGATGTCCGCGATCGTGTTGGATTGCCTCCGCGATCCAGTTCGCAAACTGTCCGATGGCGAACCGACGCTTGTCACCTATTGCATCTGCGCTGTTTGGGGAGCGGCGGCCGTCAACCTATTGTTCGGGGGTGGCCGAGGCCTAAGCTCCGTGCGTTCACGCTTTCCTTGGGTTGAAAAGGCGGTGACGTACTACCTTTTGGGATTGCTTCCGGGTGCAGCGTTGTCGCTGACGCTTTATCAAAACGGCGTCCTTTTGGCTGGGCTCGGAATGGTTTCCTATGCCGCACCGATGTTGGGGCTCGCCTTAGGCGCGGTGTTGGCATCGGAACTGCGGACGCTCAAGCGAATCCTGCAGATTTACGTGGTGGTCAACAGCATTGCGCTGGTCGGATCGGTTGCGGAATGGTTCGAGTGGGATTGGCCCGCGCTTGGTGGATTACAAGGCTTTGAGTGGATTCGCCACATGCCCGGTGTGATCGTGCGATTGATTTCGGGCTTCTTTCGCAGTCCAGACATCGCGGGTTTTCACGCGGCAAACGTCTTGATGGTCTCCACGATCTTGTTGATGAATCGTGGTGACAAGCCAGGTCTGCGAAGGACGATCAATCCGCTGTGGATGACCACTGCAGTGTGGAGCTTGGTGCCGCTGATGCTTTGTGGACGTCGGAAGATGCTGATCATGCCGGTGATCTTTGTCGTCTCTTACCTGCTCTACATGCAGCTGGCGGCGAAACACAACATGGTGCGCGTTGTTGGATATCTTTGCTTGTTGATCGCGATTGCCACGATTCCACTTTCGCTTTATCGGGATGAGGAAGCATTCGAAGATCATCAGGCCTACTACGCGACGACGATCAGCGAGATGGCCCCACGGCTGAAGGAGAATGTCGCAGGGGGCGTCCTGGGCACGATCCGTCAGTCGGGCTTGATGGGTTCGGGACTGGGTGTTGCCACCCAAGGTGCACAGCACTTTGCCATCGAAGCGCGTCGAGACGTTTGGCAGGAAGATGGTGTGAGTCGGCTTTTCAAAGAACTCGGAATCCCGGGCGTTTTCCTGATCGGATGTGCGTTCTACATGGTCTTCAAGAACTGCTTCTACCAAATTCGCATGCAGCGTTTGCTTCCTCTCATTGAGATTCAAGCATTCACATTCAGTCTTGTGATGGCCAATCTGGGGTCCTTTGT
>JBCCOI010000610.1:0-4484 GCA_039025515.1 Planctomycetota bacterium | reverse complement strand
CTCGTGGCGTAATGCCATCGCCATACCAGACTCGCCCCCATTCGACCCAAGGATGTTGAGTCGGCACATCAAACTTGGAATCATAGATCCACTGTTCTTCGGAACCGTTGTGAATCAGCACATTTGCGGGATGGTACGTCGGCGAAAAATCGTTCGAATTTGCGTGCGGAACGGTTCTGTCGGTGTCGATCCGCGGATGAATGGTGAAGTCGCGTTCGGAGGCGGATTCTGCGTTCTGCTTGCTTTTTGAGTTTGCCTCCGTTCCTTTCTCGGGCGAGTGTGGTTCTGCTCTCAGCAGAGCTTGCTTCGAGGGGTTGGGGGAGGAAACTGGCTTCGCAACGTTGGGAAATCGTGAGCGGCGTGGCGATGGACTTCGCAGGAACTGCTCCGCAGATTCCAACTGACTTCTAATAAGTTCCTCGCGCTCGTTCGCCGCTGAGGTTGAGCCGGCTGGAGGAGTCCTAAACGAATCCACGGCTGGCAATCGCAGCGGATGGTCCGCCGCGAAGAGGATCCGCGTCGAAAGACAAACGATCAGGATCAGCAGTGGACCACCGCATCGGATACTCGGCATCATCTCACCCAAAACGTGAAGCTGGATGGACGAAGGTTGAGCGTGTTGTCGAGCATCCGGCGAATCATCGCGGGTGTGCTTTTTACTTGACGCATAAAGTACATCGGTTCGGTGCGGCTTCGCATTCGAACACTCAGACGATAGGGCCCTGGCTTACAGATTAAGTGAGCCGGAACCGAGTACTTTGCGAGTCGGTGATCTAATGGAGGAATCGAATGAGCTTCCATACGTATCAGAGGCGGATGATTGAGAACCGAGACCGGCACGGCTCCTGGGCGAAGAAACGCAAGTTGGTCCAGAGAAAAGTTCAGCGGCAGTGCGGCTTCGCGGTCCGTGCCGCGAACGTTGTTGATGAGAAACTTTGTTTGCAGATTAAAGAGATGCTTGTCGCGTGGAATCCGATGCTCGGCAACTTCTACGGAATGCATGTCAGCGAGATCACCACGCCGGTCCAGGTAGCCGCTTTCCCAAACGCGGATTCCGTCTGGGTCAATGAGCGCGACATTGAGCCAAAGTTGCGGCTGCGCGCCCAGCGATCCCGTCGGCAGATTGTGCCCTTCGCTTGTGTTGGTGACGCGGTAGTGAAACTGAAGGTCTTTCCCCGACTTGGGCTCCGCTTTGAAGAACGGTCCTTCGATACTCAGGCCTGCTTCCATCGTTTGGATGGCGGCCGCGCGTTTTTGATTGAGCCTTGCCAGGTTCGCATCGATGATTTTGCGACCGTCACGTCGATCATCAGCGTTGTCCCAGGGAGCCGGAAACTGCAACTTGATTCCCGAGTCCTGAAGTTGCTTTTCAAACTCGTCCGTTCCCCATTTCGACTTCTCATCAAACAACACCCATTCCCGAGGCGAGAACTGTTTCGCTTTCGGGTTGTGCGGAAAGATGCCCGGATGCGCGATCGAGAACGCCGGGCCCCAGAACATGTGATTGGACTGCACGCGTTTCTCACCAAATGGCTTTCCGCCGACGTAAGCGACATAGTCCTTGTCGTAGCCGAGCGGCTTGCCCGGGATCGCGCCCATGTGACATTGCTGACACGTCACGCCACGTCTTGACGCCGGCCCCGCGCGATATTGCGCATGGACGACTTCCAGCCAGATGCCGGGGTGCACGGCCACTTGGTGACAGGAAACACAGATGTCACTCTTCTTGATCGGTGCAAAGAAACGTCCTTCGCGGTGGATGGCCTGACCAGGACCCTTATCCTCTGGCGATAGTTTCAGCTTGAGTTCCTCACGCTTTGATATCGCCGCTCGAACACCGTCGCCTCCGCGGCCCCCGTAGACAGGAGCATGGATGTCTCCCGGTTCAATACGCCGGTCACCATTGCTGCGCCAATAGTGCTCATTGATTCGATGACAAGCGATGCAGGTGACGCCTTCGCGGACGATCGGTGGTGCGTCCAGCATGCTCATGTTTCTCGGGAGCTTCAGTTGCGTACCGACCGGGGAGTGACACCTCATGCAAAACGAGCCGACCGTTCCCTGAGTCAGCTCCGTCATCGTTTGTTCGAACCGATTGAACATGGGTGATACGGAGGCGTATGCATGACCGCTTGCTCTCCATTGCTCATATTGGACCGGGTGACACTGCCGACACGTCTCGGCCGAGGGATAGCAATTCTCGGTCCAGAGTGCTTCGTGGGGATCTGGTTTCTGCTTGGTCTTTGAATCGCTTTCTTCTGCAGGAGACGGCGCAGCTTCCAGGTCATCGAGCGGATCTTTGCCGGCTGACATTTGATGGGGAAGCAGCAGATCATCATCTAATGGAGTGAGCAGATCGTCATCCGAGTCATTGCTTTCACCATGTGCTCCGCCAGAGAGAGCATCACTCAGAAGCGAATCATCGAGCAGCGGTTCATCGTCAGCATTCTCAAGTTGGGCGAGCCGGACCCAGATCTGACGTCGTAGTTCTGTTGCGCCGATCGATTCTCGGCTTGCATCCGACTCCCATGACCGCCGGTCAACCGGGTTTGACCACGTGCGACCGGGAGGCTGCGCGCTGGCAATCACCCCAACATGGAGGCCGATGACAGCTACGAGGATGCCAGCACGAACGCGATTCATGATCCAACCAATGCACGGCGACTCGATACGGAAACGTCAGCTATTCGTATCGATTCAGGCCATGCGCACACATGTGAGCGGTTTCATCCAATTCAACCGTCTTGTCTGTTGCGGCCGTTCAAATCAGAAGAACCGGTACACCTTACCGACAAATTCCTGACGGGGGGGATAGTGAACATCGCACCGTACCGATTATTGAAAGCTAGGTTTCCGCAGACTGTCGAATAAATGCCGTGTGTCGCAAGCAACCGGCTCACTCACCCGAGATCAAAAACCTAGCGTGGTCCCATGGCGGAGCATTCGTACCGAACGGTTCCCAACACGAAGCAGGAGAAGGTTTATCGATGCAAAGTCGTCGAGAACACCGATGCCAAGCTTCACATCGGGAGCTCCCACTACAACGTCCACGTTCGTGAAACCTCGGGAAGCGGTTTCACGCTCGGATTGAGTCCGAAAATCGCAAAAAAGGTGAAGCTCGGCCGCACCTACGATCTTCAGTACGACGGCCGGAAGATTCAAGTCACGGCTGATTCGTACGGCACATCGACCGGTGGAGAGGAGCGGTTGTCTGCGAAAACGGTGCGTGAATATGAACCCAAGGAACGTTGGGCTTTTCGCCTTCCATTTACACGAGGTGCCAAAGTGATTTCGCATGATTCAGGGATCAATAGTGGAGCCGTTTATGGTGGTTTCGTGCTCGTTCTATTTTGCGTCATGTCACTTCCCGGTATCGGCGACCATCTTGGAACTGCACCCCGGATCGAAACGGCGCTAAAAATGATGGGCGACAACATCATGGACGTCGTCGACACCTTTCGCAGCAAATAGTAGCTACGAAGGGGTGCGATCCGCTTGGTGCGCTGATTGATTAGCAGATCACGGTGTTTGCAGATTCATAAGTTTCTCGGTGCCGACTTTCTCGCCCATCTGATCCGCAATCAATTCCAAGGTGCGACCCTGGGAACTCCCAGTGGCAGCAAACTGACCTTCCCGAACCGGGTGACGATATTGCGACGGAGTGTTTTGTCCGACATTCATCGATGAGACTTACCTCGATGCGACACGGTGCCGGGCACGATGCGACACGGTGCCGGGCATGCCCTGGACATCTTCGGGCTCCACTTGGTCAAAGCACCAAGCGATCAGCCGCCGCCCCAATTCACGAAGTCGCTCGAACAGGTCGTTTTCCAAATGGTTTGTGTTCTCAGCGTTGGGCAGGCCATCGAGAAATGTGGCGAGCAGATCGATGGCATGCCCGCGAAATTCGTCGACCATTTGGTTGGTCGCTGATTCGATCTTACCAAGTGCGATTACTTCGGCGAGGCATCCGCCATTTACTTTGAAATCCATGAGGCTTCCTTTCCTGCGGTGTTAGTGTGGTAACCAACATTTTGCAGGAGGGAGCCTCTTTTCATGAATACCAAGCTGAACCGATCATGGGCGCACTACGCGGATCGCACCCCTACGAAGCTCACAGAGACTTCTCCGTCGAATACGCCCTGGATCGCTCTGATGCATTGCCATTGTTGCATTCGTGCTACTTGTGCCGATGGGCGATAGCACCGGTTTTTGCAAACAACCTCGGCTATCGCCCAATGCCATCTATTTTCAAGATTCTCATCGGATGAGATCCCTAGAACTTGGCTTTGGTCCAATATTTGCGCCTGAAATTTGGTCTTTTTTTTCTGCCAAATTTGCATGCCATGCCATGAATCACCAGCAAGCCACACACTGCACCGAAACGGAGTTCTCCCAAGCCACTTCGCTGCTCGAGAAACTCTTTGATTCGCGAAAGATCGCCCGATTGCTCCATCGAGATGGCTCCGCAAACGGACAGCAGG
>JBCCOI010000609.1:0-4515 GCA_039025515.1 Planctomycetota bacterium | reverse complement strand
TCACGATGGCGAGAGCTTCGCTGCGACCAGCCCGATCGATTTCTAAGATCACGCGTTTCCCGAGCCGTGAAACGCCACCAATGCGGCGTCCGATCAAAAGACGATTCCAAGCTTCGATCTCCGGCTCCAAAAGAATCGGCTTCCGTTCGCAGTGCGGGCGTTCGGCGGCGACAATCTTGTGACCGATAACCGGCAAAACCCCTCGCCGCATCGTTTCGACTTCGGGGAGTTCAGGCATAAACGAAACCTTCCTTGGGATACCGCTTGTGAGTCGCAATGGATCGGTGATCTTCTCGCACAAACGCTTCCCATGCACCAATTGCTGCCAGCACGGCGTCGAGTGCGTCTCCTCCCGAATCCTGCCGGATCACACGTTTTCGGTAGTCCGAAATGGCGACCCTCTCACCGACCCAACGCATGATCTCGCGTCGCGTCGAAAGATGTTCGCGTGACGGAGCTTTCCCACCGGATTGTTTGTACCGCTGATGAGGCAAGCCGTTGCGTTTCAGCGTAGATGCCGGACAGGCCTCGACGATGACTGAGGAGACCCCGCTGAAGAACTTGGCGTATTGAAATGGCAAAACCGCCAAATCCTGCCGCGTTGCGATTTGCGCTAAAACGTCGCGCATGCCGTGGAAGGTTTGGTAGATGATCCGGTAGTGGTAACAGTCGAACGGCGTTTGCGTTTCGCGGTCTGTATCCCGGCGGACGTGAAGCTTACCCTGTGTCTCTTTTGTCTTCTCCACCAGTGACAGGCCGAACTTCTTTGCGTCACCGGCAAACGCCTTGATGTGTGACAATTGTGATCGCCATGCCCCCAGCAACAGCTCGATCGGCAAGCCGAATGGAAAATCGCATCCCCAGAACGTTTCAGATTCCGACCGGATGCGGTCCACTAGATATTGGTTAACGGAAATGCGTTCGTCGGAACCGGCGAGCCTGCCAAGGGATGCGAGCGAGACGAGCTCGAACGGCGGCGCTTTCTGGCTCGTTCCCGACGTTTCGAATTCGGCAAACGGCGATCCGACCGGTACTAACTCTGCAGCCCACGCGGTCTTCCCGGACTGTGCGGCGCCGCTGAAGTCGATGCCGACGATGCGTCTGAAGCGATTCGGCTGAGTTTCAAGTTTTTTGACGGAGCCCACTTGTCGGCGTGTTCCATTGACCAAGAGAGTTTCTCCAAGGATGATTGGAGTCCGAGAGACTGAGAGAATCTCGAAGGCTGCTCGTCTCTCAGAGGACCATTCGTGCCCCACACCGATTCGTCGAATTTATGAGTATTGTTTCGCAACCGGCAACTGCCTCTGTCCCCGATCGTCGCGGACGCTTCGGTGACTTTGGCGGACGATTCGTACCAGAGACCTTAACGCGAGCACTCGATCAACTCGCCGACGAATATGAACTTGCCAAGAAAGATCCCGAGTTTGCCCGCCAGCTCTCTGGTTTGTTGAAGACATTCGTCGGTCGGCCTAGCCCTTTCTATCACGCGAAACGGCTGACGGAGCGATGCGGCGGAGCGAACATTTGGCTCAAGCGTGAAGACCTGAATCACACCGGTGCTCACAAAATCAACAACACGCTCGGTCAAGCCCTGCTCACACTGAGAATGGGAAAGAGGCGTGTGATCGCGGAAACGGGGGCCGGTCAGCACGGCGTCGCGACGGCAACCGCTTGTGCCCACTTCGGACTTCCTTGCACGGTTTACATGGGCGCCGAAGACATCCGCCGACAGAAGCCAAACGTGTTCAGCATGCGGCTGATGGGTGCGAACATTAGTCCGGTCGAATCCGGCTCGCGGACGTTGCGTGATGCCGTCAATGAAGCGATGAGAGACTGGATGTCTTCGGTCGAAAACACGCATTACATCATCGGCAGCGTCATCGGCCCTCACCCCTTTCCGATGATGGTTCGTGATTTTCAAGCAATCATCGGTCGCGAAACGAGGGACCAGTCGCTTGAGCTGTTCGGAAAAATGCCCGAGTGTGTCGTCGCCTGCGTGGGCGGCGGAAGCAACGCGGCGGGCATGTTCTATCCGTTTGTGGAAGACGATGGCGTTCGCCTGGTCGGGGTTGAAGCGGGCGGCCGAGGAAGCACACCCGGAGATCACGCGGCGCCGATGTCGTTCGGTTCGCCCGGGGTCCTGCACGGCAGCTACAGCTACGTCATGCAAGACGCCGACGGACAGACCTGCGACGTGCACAGCATGAGTGCGGGGCTGGATTATCCGGGCGTGGGTCCCGAGCACAGCTACTGGAAAGACACCGGCCGAGTCGACTACATCCAGTGTGGCGACGAAGATGCGATGAAGGCTTTCGATGCGCTCGCGCAAACCGAGGGTATCATCGCGGCGCTCGAAACCAGTCACGCCCTCGCCAAAGCAATGAATCTCGCGGCGGAGATGCCCGCTGACCAAAATCTCGTGGTTTGCCTCTCCGGTCGCGGGGACAAGGACGCGATGGAAATTGCTCGTCTGAAAGGCGAAGAGTACTGAAACTCCCTGGGCCCGTCGGCGTGGCTCATCGAAGCTAACGGATCCGATCGGCGATTGCCCGGTTTTTTGCGAACAACCGTGGCCGGCGGTGCGCGGCTCAATCCTCTCGTTCATGCTGTCCAACCGTTGGGGAACGGGTGACGGTCGTCTTTTGCCTTTCCGTTCCCTCGGCGGTAGGATGTGGTTGTCGCGTGGCTCGCGACGCGTGCCGATCACTGGGGAAACGGAAATGTTCAAATTGTGTCGCTACCGGGCAATGGGCTTGCTTCGCGCCGGGCGACTTGCATTGACGTTCATCGCCGCCACACTTCTTTTTTCATGCCTGCAAGTAGCAGCGGTCGATCGCAGCGAAGCCCGGTTTCGAAAACTTCTCCTCGGTCGCCATGACAATGCCCGACTCATGGCTGTGGAGTCGGTCGCGGCAGATTTTCAATCGCGGATACAAGCTCTCCCAATCTTGATCGACTCGCTCGAAAAGCTGCGAAATGACGCTCGATTCGCGAAGCTGGAAAAGCAAGGCCTCCCCGATTTGCCGGACGGCGTCTTTCGCATGATTCAAGTCATCGGCACGTCCGACCGACCGAATGCGACGCGAGCGCTTGTGGAATTGCTTGGTTGCGAACGTCGTTCTTGGTCGATGGCTGCCTTGAACGTCTTGTGCGAGAACCAGCACCACGCGGCAATCGATGCGGTTGCCGACCGAATGAACTCAGGCGACTTCGATGCGAGCTACGGCTACCGATTTAGCCTCGCTCGAGGACTCAAGTCGATGAAGCACGCCGATGCTTGGGAAGCATTGTCATCGCTTTACGAGCGAGTCGATGGCCAGCTAGCGCATCGTTTGCGTGAGGAATTCAAGCGGGTCACCGTTGAAGATCTGGGTGACGATGAAGAGAGATTCGCCAAATGGAGGGGCAGCGTCGGGCTTTCGGATGAACCCGAGCCATCGCCGCTGGATGATGCGTTGGCAAATGCCATGGCAATCATGAACGACGAAACATCGCCGTCGACTCAATCGGAGGACTTGCCGAAACAGATGTCTCTGCGTCCGTCCGAGTCTGCGGCCTCCTACCAACGAAGACACCTCAAGCCATCCCACTACTACGGGATTGAGATCTACGCAAAGCGTTTGCTCTTCATCATCGACCGCAGTGGAAGCATGGGTACGGTGGTCGACGGCCGCACCCGCATCGATCGTGCGAAGAAAGAACTAGTGGAGGCCATTCAAGGCCTTGACCCGCAATGCGAATTCGGACTGCTGGTGTTTGACAGCGAGATCCGGACGTGGCGTGAAAGTCTGGTCCCTGCAAACGAAAGCAATAAGTTGGATGCCGTCCGTTTCGTCGAGTACCTGGGAACGGGCAGCACGACGAATACGTATGGCGTCCTTCGTCGGGCGCTCAGCTTTGACGATCAACTCGAAGCCGTATTCATGTTGACCGACGGCGAACCCACGTCCGGACGGATCACCAACCCGGGAACGATTCTGACGGATATCCTCCGCCGCAACGAGCTCCACCATTTGACCATCAACACGATTGCAATCGCGGTGGAACCACCGATGGCAACGTTTCTGCGCCGCCTAAGCGAACCGAGCAACGGTGAGTACCGCGATGTGAAGTAGTCTAGCTCGGCCCGACCGGCTGGGCTAAGCCAACAATCGGGGCATTGCCCCTACAACGATTTAGCCCAACTTCAAAAGGCGTGAGCGGGGCCTTTTTTACACTGCAACGCGATAGGACAATGGACGCTGGAATCGTTCCAAAATTCAGACTTTGAACCAGTCCTAGCGTTGCGGACGTCTATCGTTTGCGGGCCCTTCGGCGACGCGACTTTTTTTCCACCTGCAAACCGCCATGTCTGCGAAGGTTCAAGCCAAACTCGAAATCCTCGCGGATGCGGCAAAGTATGACGCTTCCTGCGCTTCCAGCGGATCGCGTCGGAAGAGTCAGGGCGGATTGGGCAGCACCGAAGGCATGGGAATATGCCACAGCTACACGCCGGACGGACGCTGTGTTTCGCTG
>JBCCOI010000608.1:0-4517 GCA_039025515.1 Planctomycetota bacterium | reverse complement strand
TTCCAGCTTACTGGCGTCCAAGATGTCATCCACCATTTGATTCAGGTCCGCAGCGCGGTCGTCAACCACACCGAGTAACTTCCGTTGTTCGTCGTTGATCTCACCCGCGACGCCATCCGAAATGAGCGCGGCATACTCCATAATGACGGTCAGCGGCGTGCGGAAGTCGTGCGAGACGTTTTCGACGAAGCGCTGAGCCGTTTTGCAAGCTCGTTCGAGCTTTTGCGTGCGTATTCGCAAGAGACCTTCACTCTCACCGAGCGATTCCAAGAGCCGCTCGTTGCGCAGTGCCAGTTTCCGTCGTTCGATCGAGTAGCGTATCGACCTTTCCAGAGAGGAAGTGTTGATCTGACTGCGGACAATGACGTCTTGAATTCCTGCCGCGATCGCCTGTCTTGCAAAGCGCCGGTCGTCTTCGTCCAAGATCGCAACGATCGGAATCCCGGCGGACCAGCGGTAGATCTCCTGGGTCGTTCCTCTTCCGCTCGAATCAGGCAAGTTGACGGAGCAGACGATCGCATGAAATGATACGTCTTGCCGTAGGGTTTCCGCTGCTTCCGCGAGTGATCTCGCAGAAACGGTCTCGGCATGAAGAAACGTCGAGCGGATGATCCGTTCGAGGAAGGAGAGGTCGATCGAATCTCCTTCGATGACTAACAGTCTCATTGAAATGGCCCCGTGCATGGACGCTCAATCACTCATCGTCATGAAAGTTGTTCGCTTGATGTGATGAGAGGGAAGTTGGTTTAAACAGAATGGACATTCACTCAATCAGAATCGTCCACCGATATGATCTCGGTGAAGCGTCGCATTTCGTCCAATAGAGCGTTGAACCGAATGGGTTTCTGCAGATAGCTGTCGGCGCCAAGCGAGAGCATCTCATGGCGAATTTTGGGATCTCGCATTCCGGTCAGCGTGATCACCGGAATGGAACAAGTCGCTTTATTCTGCCGAAGCGATTGCAAAACAAACCGTCCGTCTCCGTTGGGCATCCGAACGTCCATCAAGATCAAATCTGGCTGATCGGTGATTGCTTCCCAGTAGCCCTGAGTGCCGAAATAGGCGAGCAGAACATCGACGCGGTATTTGGAGAGTCGCATTTCGAGCGTGCGGCAGAGTTCCGGATCGTCGTCGATGCACAATAGTTTTGGTGCAGGTGCCTGCGGGTGCTCAGATACAGACGAAGCGACGCGTCGTCCCAATCGTGCGTCTGATGGCCGCCGGTTGGGACTCGCACTTGAGCCACGCTGGCGCGAGCTCCTGCGGGGCTTTATTCGCCGACCGGGGGTGGCAACGGTGCTGTTCATCACGGGGGCTCCTCTGGTAGCTGCGTCAAACGATGCCAAGACAATCTGATGGGGCCGACTTCCGCTCGACCCAGGATGACTTAGCTTTGTGGGGCCAACCTCGGCATAGGAATTCGGTTCAATGACTGATTTCCGTCACCACCACTTGCTGTAGGAGAGTCACCGCACAGCGCAAGTGCCTGCTTGCCCGGAGAATCATCCGAGCTGGCGATCGCTGGTCCTTAGAAGAGAAGCTCATCCGTGAAAGGAAACAAAGCCTCTTCATCGTCGAAAATCGAACTCGAATGACGGGCATAGGATGCCATGAAATTGTCAACTTCGTTCGACCTTTCGAGCGATTCGCCCTCGCCGTTGTTCTGCTGTCGAGCCAGGTGATTGATGACGACGAGCGCATCGAGCGGACTGATCAAGCCGTCGTCCGTCACATCGTAAAGGGCGCTGCTCCCGGCCCCAACGGACGAGCCTGCTTGGATGCGACCCAGTTCGTTGATAACGCGAAGAGCATCAAGTGGGCTCACCGAACCGTCGTTGTTGACGTCGTAGCGGTTGACGGGATTGATCGCTGGAATGCCGTCGGCCAATCCGATTCCGCCAAGGACTTCGATCGTTTCGCTGTTCGGATCGCGATCAACGGACGCCCCGGATCGATAGGCAACGCTTACGCGTCGTGGTTCCAGCGCAAGAATACCCAGGCCACTTTGAGGGTCATTACGGAACGATGAGAACGCGGAGGTACCATCCGGTGCTTCCTGCAAGTGATAAGCTGCGGTCGAATCGTCATCATCATGCATCAACCAATCGACGATCGCGATTCCTCCGGTCGTTTCGGTATCGATTTCGAATGAGAGCAGTCCGCTATCGAATCGAACGTTTGGGGGAAGACCTGTTGGCAAGTTTGCCGGATTGACGACTTGAACGTTACGGAATTGATTGCCAGGTTCCATCCGCAATGTGGCGTACGATCCTACGGATGTCTGGATCGAAGCAACGTTCGGTTGGTTCCGGTCTGGAATCCCATCACCATCACCGTCGCCCGAATTCGGTGCGGCGTCTTCCACATGGTTTGGGACTCCATCGCCATCCGAATCAGCCGCGAGATCACCATAGATGATGGTTCCCGGCTGGACGGAGGGGTTGAGCGAAATCTGATCCGGCAGCCATGACTCACTTCCTTCGGGCACGCGGATTTCATCAAATGCAAGCGAGCCGGCGAGTTCCCATGCTTCTGCCGTGGCCGTCAACTGGAAGTCGGCTGTTCCATTCTCGTCAACTCGAAGTCGGCCAAAGGTGTGGGCTGTAAACCGGCCTCCCAATGAAGCCGGACGCTCGGGCCCGTCATCCACCGCGATGATCTCGCCGATACGTCCTCCGGATTCCACACGCAAGTTGATTTGGTTAGCAACAATCGAGTCGATTCCTCCTGCGAAATGAAAACTGTTGGGACTGTCGATCACCCCGCCCCGGCCGTTGAGCGGGAAAGCCGCGATCTTTGTGGCAGTAGCAGACTCATCAATCGAGATGAGCGTCGCGGTGATACTGCCTCCGAACGATTCGACCGAACCAAACGATTGTGCTTCGATTGTGCCACCAATGTTTCCCCCGCTGCCACTCTGTCCAGAGGAAACAAATGAAGACAAGTCACCGAACACGATGACGTCGGCAGTCGCTCCCGCGTCGAATACCGAGATCGTGTCCACGTCTCCATCGATTTGGTAGGTACCGCTCATTCCGTTTCCGGCTCGAAGTAGTCCGGATGATCCGTTTCCTACTCCCGGTTCGAGGCCCGTGCGGAACAAAGGTGACCGAAGGGCTCCACCGACTTGGAATGCGCTATACCCGAAGTCCAGATCAACATCGGCACCGAAGTCACCCGTAACCGCCGCGCCTGCGACACTCGCCGCACTAAGCAGCCCACCATCCCAAGTGCCGGATAGCTGGAACTCACGGAAACGACCGTTAGCGAGGATCTCGACGCCAGAATCCCAATCTCCTTCCGCGAACAAGGCAACCTCGTCGGTGGCGTTGTTGTTCACGACGATCCGCGAACCCGCAGTTAAAGCATCCAGGAGTATCGCGTCCGTGACGTTTCCGTTGATCAACACTTCGCCGCGAAAGGACTCGGTCGCACCAAGATGCAAGTTCCTCACACCGGCATCCGTCGTCAGCTGAACCGCCATGAGTTCGCTTGCCGATGATTGCGTTGCCGGGCCGAGGAATACCGTGGTCGACGAAGGCGATGTGCCACCGATCTCAACATGAAAAACGGGATCCGGATCGGGGCCCTTGCCAGCAGGCGTCGGTTCAATCCAAACGCTCGGGATACCCATCCCCGTGACGCTGAGCGGTCCGGGCAAACGATGGTCTTGCTGATCGATGAACTCGATGATTTCCGCGATCTGATCAGCGCTGTTCCAGCAATCGAGGGATTCACTTCCCAAAAGAGCCAGGTTGTCGACGACCAGTGAACTCGCGTCTGTGGCAACAAGCCGAAACGTGATGGGGCCACCGGGATGACAAAATTGAACCCGATTGTCGTTGCCAACGGGAAGCGCGAACTCACGAGATGCTTCAAGACCGCCGACACGGCTGCGATGGCGATTCCACCCGGGTGCGAGCGCCGAATGATCTTCGATTTGGGCATGCGTATCGGTGCTCGCGAAAATCGGCAGCCCGAATCCGTCCAAGTCCCAGTAAAGTTCCCAGGCCAGGTCACTCGCTGAGTTTGTGAAAAATTCGATCCCCTGCGGCAGCCAACGATCCTCGCTATCAACGGTGAACTCTAAACTGGCCCCCGTCGATCCACTGTTTGTGGTGAATTCGTAGGCTTGACCGGCGACCTTCTCCACCGCCCCAAGAAACGCGGAGGTGTCGTTGATGTCAAACTGATCGACGAAGACTGGCAACCCATCGGTCACGTCAAAGGACGATCCATCGCCGCCGCGAATCAGATCCGGAATGAAGTCTCCGGAGGTAAACGGGCCGTCTTCGGAGTACGGGTACGGAAACGTGCCCGCGCGTAGGCCATCGATCGAAAACTGGCCTTCGAAGTCGAAGAAAGAAACGGTGTCGTCCGAAACGTGCAATGACGAGAGGTCTTGCTCGTCATCGTTGAGCACGGTCAGGACAGTCATTTCGTCGGCGACGTACCAAGTTGCGTTTCCGCCCTTGAGATTAATCTGCGAACCGTCGATCGTGACGATGTAGTCGATG
>JBCCOI010000607.1:0-4527 GCA_039025515.1 Planctomycetota bacterium | reverse complement strand
TCGAGAGTCTCCATTCCCTTGTCGGTCTTGGGCGGGAAGAGTTCGAAAGAAATCGCACAGCGTTCGCCGCGAAATTGATCGGCAAGCATTCGAAAGTAGAAACAAAGGGGTTGAGGAACGGATGGCTCGAGCTTTGAGAACCGTATTGTAACTCACGAATGCACGCGCCGGATACTGAATACGACGAGGTTAGCGCACGTAGACGCCACAAAGACTGACTCAAGGTCAATCATTGACCCGTTGATCGCGTCAGCCTAGACTCGCACCCCGTGACTTCCCCGTGACTTCATGGTGCCGAGTTCCTCTTATGAGCGGTTTTGTCTTGAACGGTCTTGCGCTCAACCCACTCACGGACGTAGGTCGACTGGTAGCCCAGTCGGAATCTCCCCCGTCGCCAACGGCTTTGATCATCCTTTTGGGCTGCGGCATCGCAGTGCTTTTGGTTTTGATTCTGTGGTTGAAGTTATCGGCATTTTTGGCGTTGCTGATTGTTTCGGTGGGCGTCGCGGCCTCCAGCCAGCTTGTCAATCCGAAAGCGGTTCCTCTGACTCAGGTTGCCGATACGATCGTTAGTAGCATGGGAGGGGCGTTGGGGTTTATCGCCACGATCATAGGGATCGGCGCGATCTTCGGGGCGGTTTTGGAACACAGCGGCGGCACTCAGGCGCTCGCCAATTCGCTTGTTCGCATCTTTGGCGTTGAGAAAGCGCCGTGGGCGATGTTGTTGACAGGGTTCATCATTTCAGTCCCCGTCTTCTTGGACGTCGCATTAGTCATCCTCGCGCCGCTGCTCTATGCGTTGGCGAGGGATACCAAGCGACCGTTCTTGCACTTCGGGCTTCCCCTGGTGGCCGGACTTGCGGTGACCCACGCTTTCGTTCCACCCACTCCGGGACCCGTCGCGGTCGCCTATTTTTTGGGCGTGAATTTGGGCTGGGTGATTTTGTTTGGAGTCATGGTTGGATTACCGACGGCTTTGATCTGCGGCCCCTTCCTTTGCACCTTCTTGGCAAAGGGTGTCGAGATTCAATTGCCGGAACCGACCGCGCGCAAACATGACGATTCCGATCTGCCTTCCTTCGGTTTTATCCTGTGCCTGATCGGCTTCCCGATACTGCTAATCCTTGCGGGAACCTTGGTGGAACAGTGGGCAGCCTCGGGTTTAGAGGACGGGCTTACGAACGCGGATCGCAGCAAGGCGCTTGCGAGTGCGCTCGCCGATGCACCGCCTTTCATGCAATGGATCACGTTCTTTGGTCATCCCGTCATCGCCCTGCTTACTGCGACGATCATCGCCATCAGCTATCTCGGACTCAAACGCGGTGCCAGCCGAGACGAGATCCTGGACGTGAGCACGAAAGCGCTCGGACCTGCAGGAATCATCATCTTGATCACCGGTGCCGGCGGCGTGTTCAAGGGTGTCCTCAAGGCAACTGGGATCACCGACGCATTGGAAGTGGTGTTCGCCGACTCAGGAATCTCTGTCCTCGTGCTTGCTTGGGTGTTCGCCACGCTTATTCGCGTTGCCCAAGGTTCGGCAACGGTTGCGATGTTGACGGCAGCCGGCCTGATGGGGAACTTCGTGGAGGGTTTCAGCCAACCGCAACTCGCATTGATCACCGTCGCAATCGCGGCGGGCGCGACGGGGTTCTCGCATGTCAATGACTCGGGTTTTTGGATGATCTCGCGTTACTTCCACATGTCGGAAGGGCAAACCCTTCGAACCTGGGGCGTGATCTCGACGTTGATATCGATCATCGGTTTCGGACTTTCATTCCTCATCTGGCAATTCGTCTAAATCGTCCGCCGATTCATCGAACGCACCGGAGTCTTCTTCGACGGTGGCTATTTGACCGACCGTGGTCCGTTGCTTGAGAAATACGGGGACGAACAACACCAGGATCGCGGCGACAACGATCACGTAGGGCCCAGCCTGGTCACTCGGCCAAAAAGGAAGGTTCCATAGCTGCAACCAGAACACCAAATGGATCGCGGTCGCGAAGGGCAACGCGAAAACGTAGTGTTCGTAGACGCCTCTTCCGTTTGGGTCGTCTTCGACTTCACTGACCGCCGCTGCTTTCCCAAGTGCGTTGGGTGGAATCACGTTCAACAAGCGTCGGGTGATGGGAACCAGGCATGCGGCTATCAGCACGACGGCGCTAATGGACTGCCATCCGATCAAGAGCGTCGGAAGCATCAACATCGTGATTAAGTCGACCAACTTCTTCGTTCCCGAGCCCAACGGATCGAGTTTCAGGTCCGCCGTCGGACAAAGCCCTTTTGCGAGCGCCCTTCCAACCAGTGCTGCTGTCACCAAGGCCGTGATGACTCGCATCAAGGAATCGAAGTAGCCGCCAACCGGAGACCACTCTTCGGGACGAGGCAATTGCCAGGGGACGACCATGAGCGGCTGGTGAACCAACATCGGCACAACCGATGTGACCGTCGCCCAAGCGATTAGTTTCCGCGGGATCTTTGATCCATCCATTCGGATCAGCACCATCGCCCACAAGCATGCATAAACAGCGGTATGGTACGTCAGCGTGATCAGCATCTCCGTGGAGAACCTTGGCGTCCAAAGTGGTCGCCAAAAGGATCGCGCGTTCTCATCGGGAAGAGACATCGAGTAAAGCTGAAACATTCCGATGAATGCAATCGTGAATGCGACGCACGCTTCGACGATCGGATAACGGATTGAGATTGGTAGCGCGCACGAGCGGCAACGTCCGTTCAACGCAATCCAGGCAACCATCGGTAAGTTGTCTCGCCCCCTCAGTATGTTCCCGCAACTAGGACACTTCGATCGACCACCGGTCGTCAAACCTCTTGGCATCCGGTAGGCGACAACGTTCAAAAAGCTTCCAATGGATCCGCCGACATACAACAACCACGAAAAGATGACGACTTCGATAAAACGCAGCGTGATGAGTCGGCCGTAGCCTGAGAGTGGATGCGTCGTTAACTGAATTGACGATAGTCCGAAGACATAAACCGTCGCTACCGTGAGAAACCCGGCAACGGATAACAGGAGAGGAAGTCGTTTTCTGAATCGAGATCGTTTCAAGCTTGCGTTCCGTTCGCGAGTGCGCTTTCACTGATGCAGCAGCAGTGATTTGCGGTGGTCAATGAATGCTCCGGGTGTCGACACGACGCTACTCTACTAGCAGATAGCATTTTGTTGGCAGGCAGCCGCAACGGCTTTATTCCGTCCGCATGATTTCTGCTTTTGATCGGTTGACTTTATCGGTTTGCTCATGTCCATCCCAGCACTTCGCCTCAACAACGCCAATCAAGTACCGATCCGCCCCGATCAGAAGTATGTTCTCTACTGGATGATTGCCGCACGGCGAACACGCCACAATTTCGGGCTGCAGAGGGCCGCTGAATTGGCGGAGGATTTGAAGCGTCCGTTGGTTGTCTTCGAGCCGCTTCGGGTACGCTATCGCTGGGCGAGCGACCGGATTCATCAATTTGTGATTGAAGGCATGCGTGACAACGCGGCCGACTTGGTGGACAGCCCGGCCCTTTACTTTCCGTATGTTGAACCGCAACCCGGTGCAGGTTCACCGCTTTTCTTGAGCCTTGCCAAGCACGCCTGCGTGGTGATTGCGGACGAGTATCCGTGTTTTTTTCTCCCCAGGATGATCGAAGCCGTCAAGGATCGTTGTAACGCGAAACTTGAGTTGGTTGACGGAAATGGAATCGTGCCGATGCGACTGCCCGATCGCACGTTCACGGTCGCACACAGTTATCGCCGCTGGATGCAGAAGAACATTCTGGACTGTTTGCTTGAAACACCGGACGAAAATCCACTTAAGGGCCGTAGCATACCTCGCCTGAAGTCCCTGCCGAAGTCGATCACGCAGCGTTGGAAGGCCGCCGACTTTAAACAACTGCTCGACCGAGGAGGCATCGCTAAGATACCGATTGACCACAACGTCGAGCCCAGTCCCATACTGAGGGGTGGGAGCCATGCTGCTGCCGACCGGTTGAGTTCGTTTCTTCGTGATGACCTATCACGCTACGATGAGGACCGGAACCATCCAGACGAAACGGCCACCACCGGTTTGAGCCCCTACTTGCATTTCGGACACATTGGCTCCCACGAAGTCGTGCAGCGGGTGTTGGATCACGAAGACTGGACGCCAGATCGTGCCTCCGAACCAAACGGCAAGAACAATGGATTTTGGAATACCAGCGAGTCTGCGGAGGGCTTCCTCGATCAAATCCTGACGTGGCGGGAAATGGGTTTCAATCTGTCTTTCCGCGAACCCGAACGCTACGACAAACTCGACTCGCTACCCGATTGGGCGAAGAAAACCATTCGGGAAACATCTGACGACGAGCGAGAATACACGTACTCTCTGGAGCAGTTCGAAAACGCGGAAACGCACGACCCGCTTTGGAACGCTGCTCAGAACCAGCTCGCCAAGCAGGGCATCATGCACAATTACATGCGGATGCTCTGGGGCAAAAAGATCTACGAGTGGACCGAAAACGCTGATCAGGCGTTGGAAATCATGGTTC
>JBCCOI010000606.1:0-4529 GCA_039025515.1 Planctomycetota bacterium | reverse complement strand
TACCGCAGATAATCGGGTTCGGCATGCTTTAAGAATGTCTCTGCGGAAATCAACGTTCCCACAGACTTTGACATCTTGATTCCGTTGACGTTGAGGAATCCGTGGATGTGGACTTTTGTGGGAAGCTGAAATCCTGCGACGTGCAGCATTCCCGGCCAAAACAACGTATGGAAGTACGTAATGTCCTTGCCGAGGAAATGATGTATCTCCGTCTCTTCGTTTCGCCACCAGTCGTCTAGTGACTCTCCCGTTGCATCACACCAATCGGCGGTACTGGCGATGTATCCGATCGGTGCGTCAAACCAGACATACCAGTAACTACCCGGCGAATCCGGAATTTCAAATCCGAAATAGGGTGCCGGCCGGCTCACATCCCAATCCTTGAGTGGCTGGTCGTCGGCCAGAAAATATCCCTTCAGATAGTTTGCGGTCTCGGGTTGTAAAGCACCGGACTGATCAACCCATTCGACGAGGAAGTCCCGGAGCTTTTCGAGTTGCACGAACAAGTGCACGTCTTCACGCACTTCGGGTGTCGCTCCGCTGAGTGTGCTCCGTGGCTCCTTTAAGTCGATGGCGGCGTAGGTCGCTCCGCACACGCAATTGTCGCCGGGTTGGTCGTCTTTGCCGCAAACAGGGCAAATCCCGCGCACGAAGCGATCGGCAAGAAACGCTTCGGCTTCTGGATCATAGAGTTGTTTGACGGGACGCTCGTCGATCAAGTCTGCTTTACGCAAGCTGGACCAAATCTCGCCACAAAGCCGACGATTGGTCTCACTGTTGGTGCTACTGTAATGGTCGAACTCGATATGGAATCCGCGAAAATCACGCTGGTGGCTCTCGCTCATTTGCGCGATCCACTCCGCTTCCGTGATGCCTTCCTTGCGTGCACGAATCATGATGGCGGTGCCGTGCGTGTCGTCCGCGCAAACGTAGACACAGCGATGGCCACGTAACTTTTGAAATCGCACCCAGATATCCGTCTGGATGTACTCGACCAAGTGCCCGATATGGATCGGTCCGTTCGCGTAGGGCAGCGCGCTGGTTACTAAGATACGTCGCGTCATGTTCGGAAGTCACGTTCGGAAACGGTCGAGGGTGTCTGGTCGGGGATTGTAGCGATCGCCGTGAAACACGAAATCCCGATTGTTTCATGCTGTTTCCCGGTGAATCCGGCCGGGTTTGGGGTTGTGATCGGGAGCGGCATTTCCGACAGTCCCATCGGCGTGTTTGGGCATGCATGCTTTCCATGGCTGCCGCTGCTCGCGCTCTGTTTCCCGCCGCAAGGATGTCGGCGGGAGCGAAAACTCTTGTCAGGGAGAGACAAAGTGGACCGATCGATGTTCGGGCAGAAGGTTGCCGTGGCTCTGGCGACTGTCTTTGCGTGGGTCTTTGGAGTTTTCTTTGCGTCAGACGCAAACCCGGTACAGGCCGGTTCGGCTGTTTTGATCGCATTTGAATCCGATCACTGTGGGCATTGCACCGCGATGCAGCCGATCCTACGGAGCATGTCGAATCAGGGGACGCCGATTCGCGTGGTCAGTGTGGACCGTGAGCCCGACTTCGCCAAGCGTCACGGTGTGCGGCAGGTCCCAACGTTTATCGTTTGGTCCTCCGGCAAGGAACTGACGCGCCTGGTCGGTTCGCAAACCTCGGAGTCACTCTATCGGGCACTTTCCTTGGAAAACGGAGGACCGCTCGTTCATACCGATGCGTTGGTTTCTCCGAATTCAATCCTCAATGCTCCCGAGACCCGGTTGGCTCCAATGGCGAACCGAGTTCGAGAATCCGGAGGAGATCGGGTAGGTTCGGAAGCTTTTCCAAATCGCACGATTGCAGATTCGATCGAAAAGGCACGCGCGGCCACCGTGCGACTGAAAGTGCATGACGGTCGAGGCTTCGGAGTGGGAACCGGCACGATCATTGATCGCCACGGTAGCGAAGCTCTCGTGCTGACTTGCGGTCACCTCTTCCGCGAAACGAAGCTGGAGGCACGCATCGATGTTGACCTTTTCATCGCGGGACAGATTCGAACAGTGCCCGGCAAAGTCATCGACTACGATGCCGACCAGCGCGATATCGCTTTGGTAGTTATCCAGCCCGGAATCGACATCGAACCCATCCCCGTTTTACCGGGCAATGAAAAGCCACAGAGCGGCCAAGCCGTTTTCAGCTTCGGCTGCGATCATGGTGATGATCCCTCCCGTCGAGACACTCGGCTCACGGGCATCAACAAGTACAACCAACACGTCGGCGCATCTAACCTTGAGATCGCTGGTGCTCCCGTGGATGGTCGCAGTGGAGGCGGTCTATTCGATGAGGCCGGACGGCTAATCGGAGTCTGCAATGCAGCCGACTACAAAGGCGACGTCGGAATCTATACCGGACCCGGCAGTGTCTATTGGCAGCTGGATCGCGTGCAGCTTGCTCGACTCTACCAGCGGGGCTCGGCGAACGTTCCACCCAGTCAGCCTCGACCGTCGGCCGTTCCGGTTTCGAATCAGCCCGGCCCGCGCGATCAACCGACGCGCGATCAACCGACGCTCCGTCAGCCCATCGTTGTGTTCATTCCAGACGCCAGCGTTCCGGAAGGTCGCCGAGTGCTGGAGCTCATCGATCCGAGTCCCGAGCTGATGCGGCTGATCGAACGCCAAGCAAGCAATTCATCTGCTTCGTCAAGATTTTGATCGGCCGATGACGTGCTGTGCTGCGATATCTGTACTGGGCCTCTATGAGGCCGACCGAGTTCGGAGAACTCGGCTACAGAGATAGAGATACCGTGTTCGAAGTATCCGGCTAGAGCGGGAAATCGTCTTCGGCCGCCGCTTCTGCGTAGAGCGGCATATGGCGATAGTAGACTTCCAAGATCATCGTCGCGAACGACGTGATGCAGAGCCTTCCCGAATCGCTCAAGTGCGGCGCGTCCTCGAAGAACCAACTGCCCTTCGCTCCGCCAGACTGGGCCTGGGTTTCAACGAGCCAATCCCGGAGCTCGGTGTTGAACGAATCCCATTCTTGTCCGCCGTAATGACGCAACACCTGAGCGGCATAATAGCAGTAGTACAGATCAGGTTTCTTGACTCCGGCTTTCGACAGATGTTTGACGCCTTTCTGGATCGCGGGATGGTTTTTATCCCAGCCGGTGTACATGCGGCAAAGCAGACCGACTGCGGTGGTAGCGGCGCGGAATTTCTGAGTTTTGGAAGCGTAGCCGTAGATCGAATTTCCGTCGCTCCCGACTTTGTCGAGGAACAACTTTGATCCCTGAATCGCGTTGTTGGGTACGAGAAGGTGCCCCATGCTTCCGCTCTTGAGCGCCATCACTTGCCAACCGACGACGGAGGTATCCCCGCCGCGCGAGTCACGTTTACCGTAACGCCATCCACCATCGGTGCATTGAGCGAGCGCGATGAAGTTCAGCGAAGCTTGCGCGGGGCCGGCCAATTCCGGGTCGCCGGTCATCGCATACGCTTCACAAAGCGTGATCGCGGCCAGTCCATGGTCATACATCGAACCGCCGGATCGATAATCGATGTAGGGAATACCTTGCTCCTTCCCCGGTTTACCGTTTTGGACGAGGAACCGAAGTCCAGACATCACAACATCACGGAATTCACCCTTCACGTGTGTTTGTCCGGCACCGAGAAAGGGCAGCAGTGCCATCGCCGTCGCCGCGTTCAGCTGCCTGGCGCGTTGCGGCTTGGTGCATCCATTTCGGCACGTACCGCCGCACACCAACTCATGCTGCATGGTCCATGCGCCTGCCGTTTTGCCACTCTTGAATTGGTGCCGCGAAAACCACTTGAGCGCTTCGGTAACGGCGGCTTCGCTACTCGGGGTACCACCGTACTCGCGAAGCAGCTTCTCTTTCATATCGGCACTACGGCTACCCATCGGCTGCATGCTCATCGCCGACATCGTCGTCATGGCCGAAGCGGCTGTGGGCGCCATTTCTGCGGCGAAGTCACTCAACTCAAGTGGGACGGCCGTCATCTCCATGACCGGCGCTTCCATCGCGACTTCGACCACCTCGACCGGCTCGGTCATTTCCACCGGTTCGGTCATTTCTTCCGGCTCCGCGATCTCGCCAGGATCAAACTCCTCGATTGTTAACTCTTCAATTTCCGGGCCATCATCGCCCGTACTGGAAGCTGTCAGGACGTTTACGATTTCGATCGGGTTGGCAAACGAGATCAGGCCGAGAACAAGCAGGATCAGGGCATGAACAAGCGTGCTCACTAACCAGGCGGGCATCGCTTGGAACCAGAGAAAACGCCGATTCAGATCAACGCCTTCCTCTTCCGGGTGTTCTTCGGCGGCCGCTGTCGCTTCATCCTCGCTTGGAGCCGGCACGGAAGCGACCTTCCTCGCCTTAGTCTCATCGCGGGAAGCGGCTTCATTCGGTTTCGTGGTCGTGCTCACGGCAAACGATCCCAGATAAGAAGAAAAGCAGGCGGAATAGAAATCCGAAAAGGTCGAAAGAAGCCCGCGACGTCCCATTAGTCTAAACACTACGCAAGCAAAGCGCTGTG
>JBCCOI010000605.1:0-4545 GCA_039025515.1 Planctomycetota bacterium | reverse complement strand
GTGGCTGGAAGACATCATCTTCAAGTTGCTCCGCAAGAATCCCTCCGAACGGTTTCAAACCGGCGAAGAGGTGCTCAAGGCCTTGCAACAGGGCGAAGCCGGCCAAGCCACCAGGTTCGCGCCCGTGATTCATCCGGCAAAGCCGACCGCGGGACGCAAGTCAAATAAGAAGACAAAGAAGAAACTACCGCTGGCCTGGGTTCTCGTTTCTTCACTCGCGGTTTTCTCGTTGATTGTCAGCGCTTACGCGTTAACGCGAGAGCAAAGTGTCATGGAGGACGACAGCGGTGTTGCTGCGAGGGTGCCGACAAAGGAACGATACCAGTCAAATGAACGTTCCCAACGACGACAGCTTGCAAGCGATGATGAAAGTCGCCAGTCACGGTTGCAATTGCCGACGCAGTCACCCTCGTTCTTCATCGTTGAGAATGGTGCGGTCGTCGCAGAGCTGACGACGCTGGAAGATGCGATCGAAGAATCAAATGATGGCGGCGTGATCGAAATTCGTACGAATGAGACCATCGAGGTTTCGCATGTCTTTATTGAGACGCCTTCGCTCACAATTGCTGCCGGAGCAGAATTCCGCCCGACGCTAAAATTCGTCGGCGTCCCCGATGAGAACGATGACGAAGCTCGATTCTTGATGGAAGGAGACCTCACGCTCGAAGGCCTTCGTTTGATCGATCTCGATTCAAGTGGTGAAGACGGGACGATGCTTCGTGTGCTGGACGGAAGTTTCTCTGCGACGAACTGCGAGTTTCGATCTTTGGGCACTTGTTTGGAATTCACGGATTGCGATGGCGTCGAGATCGATGGCTGTGAACTTCATTCATCTGATAGAACGGCTGTTGCCTTTCTGAACGATCAGGAAGCGGAGATTCAGATGTCCAACAGTACTGTGTCTGGCAATGTCGCCATTTGGATCGAACTCGGCCGCTCCACGCGTTTTACGATGAACCAATGCGCGATCGTGGCCCCCGAAATCTTCAACGTCTGGGTTTCTGACGAATTGGACTTCGACGACTTGGAACTGGATGAGTTGGCGACGCTTTCGCTTCATGATTCTCTACTTGTCTCGCAACTGGGAACGTTTTGCTTCGACGAGCCCGATTCTGAAAGCCAACTTTTCGATGAATGGACTCGCTGGAATGGAAACGGCAATGTTTTCTCGGGACCGATCCGTCATGTGGAGAGTTTCCGTTTCGGAGCGTCCGAACAGGAAGATGTTTGGATACGGAAATTCGGTGGCAAAAATCCTCAGCTCATCACCGATCCGTTTGAAGCTGGCGAAGACCTTTGGAGTCTGCGTGATCAGCCTAGCTTTCAGCTGAAGAAGCTGAAGTTCAATTCGGAGCTCCGTGACGCCGCATTACGAGCCATCGCCCGCGCGGGGCTCCCCTTCGAAACATGACACGTGTTTCACAGTTTTCGCCCGAGATGGTGACAAAGTCGATTTCACGTTTGCCGCGGGCGTGACATCAACCTTGACACTTCGCAAAGCCCGCGGCTGCCGTCGTCGGCTCATCAGGTGCGATGGCACTTGATTGACCATTCCTTAATGCCCGACGTTTCGGTTTCACACGGGGAGGTCTTTGCCGGTGAGAAAGCTTGCGGATTGGGTAAAGAGTCGCAACTGTAGCGGTCGATCATGATGAAGCGTAGCGGTTCCTAATTGTGAGAGATCACTGGGCCTGGGGCCTTCCCTTCCCGTGCAAGGATGTAGGTAGTCGTGACCAAGAAATCATCGCTTTCGACGGACAGCTCTCCCAGCAACGGACTGCCCGGTTCGAAAAAAGCTGGCCCGTCACCCGTCGGCGATAGTCGCATCACGCGTGGTAGCGGACAGATCGCCGGCCTTGCAGCAATGATCGCTGGCGTCGGCTTGGCCGCGGCTTTCTATTTCGTCGTCTTTTCGACCGGTCTTGCGACGTTGCAACGTTACTTCGCGGGACATCCGGTCGCGATTGCCGCAACCACGCTCTTCTGCGTTGCGCTCTCCGTTCTGATGCTGAAGGCCTACGTCGTCTGGCAGCAGTGGCAGCACTTCGGAAACACGACAGATGCGGCACTCGCGCCGACTCGCGATTTCCAGTCGCCTTCGGAGCAGTTTCACGGACGTCATGATGCTGGCTTTGTAGCCAAGCATTGGGGGAGTGAACTTGCAAAACTCCCGCGGGCACTGGCAACGAGTCAACTTGTTCAACGGCTTCGCGAGGTACTGCTTCGGCAATCGGGACGCGGAACAACCAAACACCTTTCCGATGACCTCCGAGAACTCTCCGCGCGTGACGCGGACTCGGCCCATGATTCCTTTGCCCTGATGCGAATCATCGTCTGGGCGATACCGATGCTCGGATTCCTGGGAACGGTCATCGGAATCACGCAGACGCTCGGTGGACTCGATTTCTCGAATGGACAAGCCGCCGTCGACAACTTGAAAAGTGGATTGTACGTCGCGTTCGATACAACCGCGCTTGGATTGGTCCTGTCCATCATTGCGATCTTCTTGCAATTCCCGGTCGAACGAGCCGAGCAGCAACTTCTCGCGGCCATCGATGAACGCGTCGGTTACTTGACGGGAGCGCACCTTCCCGGCGATGAAGCGGCGGACGATCAATTCGAACTACTGGCACAATTGTGCGAAGGCGTACGCGTCGCCGTTGCCGAATCGCTGAGTCATCAAACGAAACTCTGGCGGGCAACGATCGATGAGGCTCAGGGGCAATGGAAGCTCGCCCAGGAAATCCAATCCCGACACTTCACGGACGCCGTCGCCAAGACACTCGCACCCGCGCTATCGGACCATGGCGAAAACATGCGACTCCACGCGGAAAAACTCCACGACGTTTCCGAAGTCCAATGCCAACAGCTCGACGATCAATTCATGCGATGGCAAGGGCAACTGACCAAGTGGCAGGGTGCGATCGTCGAAGGCGTCGAATCAATCACCAAGCAACAAGCGACAATGCTGGATCAAGTCGATCAGGCCGCGATGGTTCGGGAACAAGCTGCTTCGGTTCTGGAGCTTCAACAGGCACTCACGTCGAACCTCGAGGTCTTGGAACAATCCAATCAACGGATTGACGATAACCTTGGAGCGGCCGCGGGGCAGGGCATGGCTGATGCAATGCTGGTTTTGGCTCGCGCGGTTGACTCGCTTCGGGGCGGCCTTGCGACCAAGGACGAGGAAACGAGGCGTGCCGCATGAGTCGCCGACGGCAATCGCTGTCGCCAACGCTTTTTCCGTTCCTCGCCGTGCTCGTCTGCACGCTGGGAACGCTGATCTTGCTACTCGCTTTGGTGGCACAAAACTCAAGTGACGAAACCGCCAAAACAGCCGAAGCACAGGCGCAGCCTGAGGAGCAACCGCAGTCGCCGTCCGGCTTGACGGTTCGCCAAGCACGCGAGCTCGTCGAAGAGGAGGAGTTTCGGCTAACCGAGCTCATTTCTTTTCGTGACGCGCAAGCAGACGATTTGGGCGAACGACGCGATCAGCTCGCACACGTGGAAGACCATCTCGATCGGATCCAAACCGAGCTGAAACAGATCGGTGCCGCGATGCAAAAGGCGATGGATGAAAACAGCGATCCGAGCAAGGATCGGACGTCGTCAGAACAGCGTCTCGAACAGCTTCGACAAGAGATCTCCGAAAACGAGGCCGTTGTGAAGCAGCTTCGCAACGAAGTCAAAACCGAGAAACCACGTTTCGTGATCGTGCCGCACCAAGGGCCCAACGGGACCAACAGGCGACCGATCTACTTGGAGTGCAAATCCGACCGCTTGATCATCTGGCCCGAAGGGGTCGAAATCACGAAATGGCAGCTCGAGAATTCTTCCGAACGAGCCAACCCACTCAATGAAGCACTACGTGCGGCGCGCTATCACGTGCTGAAGGTTTATCAAGATTCAGAGCCGCCGTACCCGATGCTGGTCGTGCGTCCCGGCGGCGAAGAAACCTTTTACGCAGCCCAGGCGGCGATGAAAAACTGGGACGACCAATTCGGTTACGAGCTTGTGCCCAAACAAGTCGAACTGGCGTACCCCAAGCCGGATCCCGAAATGAGGAAACGTCTGGAGGATATTGTTCGTCGCGCGGCCGATCGCGTTAGCTCACGAGCGGTCGCTCGTTCGCTTTCCGAACGATCGCGACGAGGTATCGGTGTTGCACAATCCGGTCGTCGCGGAACCGCGGTCGACCAACTCGGCCGAGACCGGACGCGACAAAGTCGGAGCGGAACAGATCAACTTGGTTTTGGCGCAGGAGGCGCATCCGACTCGGACTCGAACGCAAGCGCCGGCGGCTCCGGTCCACGTTCGTATCCGACCCTCAGCGTTTCACAAATGGACCGTGAGGGCCGCCAAAGTGGTTTTCGTGATCACCGAATGTTCCCAGGTAATCCCTACGGTAGCCGCCTTGCGGGGCCGCCCGCAAATTCTCGCGAAGACGCAATCGCCGACGCACGTCAACGGCTGGAACGCCAGATCGAAAGCGCCGCAGTCGATGATTCCAGTAGTAACTCCGGTCCATTCTCCGCCGATCCCAGT
>JBCCOI010000604.1:0-4546 GCA_039025515.1 Planctomycetota bacterium | reverse complement strand
GTCGTAAAGATCGTTTGCGATCTTGATCTTGCCGTCCGCGTCGCCACGACCCAAAACGAAGTAGAGCAGTCCACCGGTGAGTACGAGGAAACCGATGATGCCAAGGAACCCGTAGATCTTGAACGAGTCCCATTGATTCGTTTCGGGTTGTTTCCTGGCAGGACGCTTCGGGCGATCGGGCATCGGCTCGGCAGCGACCGCCTCGACCGGTACGGCTTCGGCGACAACTTCTTGAGCGGCAAAGGGGTCGTCCGCGACGGCTTCCACCGGAACCGCTTCGACGGCTTCCACCGCGATCGCTTCATGACTGTCGTCAATCATTGCCAAGTCTTCTTCCTCGACGGCGACGACTTCATCGGCATACTCGCCGCTGCGGAGTTCACCGATCAGCTTGGTGGCTTGAAACCGCGTCAGTTGGCCGTTGTCGACCAGCAGTTTTGCGACCGCTTCGGGAGTCACCTGCGCTCCGCCTTGATCGAGTTGTTCGCGAAGTGCTTCGATGATCTCTTGATCCAGGAGTCCCCTGCGTTCCAGTTGATCGATCAGTTCGTTGGCGAGCATCGTTGAATATTGTGATGAGAGATAACGTTGAATGAGAGAGTCTACGCGTCGGCAACCTGCGGCGAAAACTCGGTCGCGGAGGGTTCACCCGAAACAAGAAAGCGTCAATTCGGACGACGGACAAACGAGCAAGAACGATTGTGCGTCAGAACTCCTCGACCTGGGTGACCTGGGTTTCCACAAAGCCCGCAATGGTGCCGGCGTCCATCGCGTCGACCAGATATTGCAGCTTGCACAACTCATGAACTTTAATCACCAGCTTCGCGTCAACGCCTTCACGTGAACGTTTCAGTGCGGTGATCAAGTTCTGTTTCCCCGGTGTTTCCTCTTGCCAGTCGGCTGCCAAGACGAGGAACGATCCGAATTCATCGACCTGGACCTCGACTTGCTCGAGTTCATCTTGTTCTTGATCGACAACCTTTGTACTCGGCGCGTCCGTCTGTTGACGGGGCATTTCGATCGACTTTTGCAAGCTGAACGCCGCCGTCACCATGAAGAAGATGAGCAGCAAGAAAGTGACGTCAACCATCGGCGTCATGTCAAGTTCTTCTTCTTCCCGCTTCTTGCCCTTGAACTCCTCCAAGAAGTCATCATCGTCGTCGTCAAACCCCGACGCGGTTTGAGGCTCGCCCACGGGCGAAGCGTCTGCCGGCATCGCTTCCACGTCGACAACGGCTTCCACTTCGACCGGAACCGCTTCGACTTCTTCCGGTACAGAAGGCTCTTCCGCACCGCCGGGTAGCAGGCCAGATCCGGGTAGCGGAGGAGGCCCAGTCCCGATGTCCAATTCGGGAACGTGGTTCACGGTGTCGCACTGGGGACAGCGCACACGCCGACCCGCCAAGGATTCATTGACCTTGTTGATGGCGCCACATTCGATACAGGTTACAGAGATTGGCATCCGCTTCGGCTACTTTTCTTTAACCGCGATAAAGGTTGATTCAAGCTCATCGAATTCGTCCCCGATGATCTTCTGGATCCGCGTGACCTCGCCGACGGAAACTTCGCCGTCGCCCATGATCATGACGTGATTCTTTTCTTCACCGATCGTGCTCTTCAGCTCGTTGGAGACGTACTCCACGATCTCCGCCGCTTGCGTCGCTTCATCGCTGCTGAACTCGGTGCCGTTGTATCGTTTGACGATCACTTTCTCTTTGTTGAGGGGCTCGATAAAAATCACGGCAGACTGTTTCGCACTCACGGCGGTACCATTTTGTGCTTCCGGAATCTTGCCCATTTGCGTCGGGTCCATTTTGGAGCAGACGACAAAGAAGATCAGCAACAGAAACGTGATATCGATCATCGGAGTGATGTCCATCTCGTCGTCGTCTCGCTTTTTGCGAGGGAGTTGGAAATCATCATCCGCATCGTCGAGGTCGGTGCCCATTGTCGCTTATCGACCTCCGGAGCGATCGAGTCCCAGTTTGAATGCGTCGAGGAACCGGCCCAGCCCGGACCCGACAAGGTCTTCCATCTTGGCAATCTTGATGTTGACGTTGGCGACCAAGATCATGAGCGGTATCGCGATCGCAAGGCCGCTGGCCGTGGTGACGAGCGCCACACGAATGTCGCCCGCCAGTTTGCTAGGTTCGACGGACTCGGCCGTCGCCAAGGTTTGGAAAGCACCCATCATGCCGAAGACGGTTCCGAACAACCCGATCATCGGGGCGCTCTTGATCACCGTGCTCACCCAACTCAAACGGTAATCCAAGTCACTCATGACGTCGCGTTGGAACCGATCCATCATGAATTTGCGAGCTCGTTTGAAACCCAAGTTGCGATGACTGACGGCGAGCTCAATGATTTGTGGCAACGCCCGCGTGTCGCCGTCACAGTAATCGGCCGTTCCGTCGAAGTCGCCCGAGTGCAACATCTGCTCGACGTCATCCATGAATTGATCTTGCTCTTCTTCGGTCTTAAAACGCTTTTGGTTGACGCGGTTCCAAACAACAACGATGCAATACAGACCCCACAACGCTACGGCGGCGAGTGCGAGGTAAGTCGCATCGGCGATCATGTTGAACAGGGAATATGCAAACAGATGAGACATTCGAAACAGATCCGTAATGGTTGACGAGTAGGAATTGAACTGGTGGGCAGGGCTAATACCGCGGCTAGCGGCCTGGGCGGTATCGTTGGCTGACGATATTGAATTCGTAACCTTTGTCGGACGCGGTGCTTTCGAAGACCGTCTTTGCAATCGATCCCGGAAACTCTTTGCCCTTGCTTTCGGTGTAAGTCTTCTCCATTTGCGCGAGTTGATTCTCGAGCTCTTTGGGGATGAAACGGATGACGTTTCGGCCCGCATAGGAAATCCGGGCCTGGGTCAACAATTGCTGATCGAAACGGAGCAGCGGATTCGAGAGTTTCCATGAGAAGTACAATCGCTCTTCGCTACTGGGGTCCGTATTCACGCTCTTTTTTGGCGAAGTTGAGAGGTTGGACGCGACTTCGATCACGTTTGCGCCGCCGCCGCCAAATGCGGCGAGTTCGATACCATAGAAGTCGAGTTGTTTCGCGTAGTCCGAACGGCCTTTCGCATTAAAAGTGATTTCCCATCGTTCCCAGCGGCCGATGATGTCATCACCCTCGCCTTCCGGGCCCGGCGGACGACTGTCACCGGCACCCGTGCCCGACGTGGTCGCCGCTTGGTTGGTGTTCGCGGTGGTGAGGGACGCCGCGACGGTGCTGACCGCGTCGGTGACCGCTTCGATGGTGTCCGCCAACGTCGGCTCCATCAGGTCCTCGACCTCTTCGGCGCCCGGGGGTTCAAAATCTCGCTCGAAGCCCTCGGGGTTTTCGCCGCGACCCGGCGGGTTCTCGATGATCGGCGCGAGCGCAAGCGGACGCGGTTCGCCGCTGAGCAACCAGATGACGAACATCATGAACACGAACGCGCCCAGGAAGAGAATCAGGGCCAGAAAAAGCGATGTGACCGAATCGAAGCGGCTCAGCTTGAGCTTCTCACGCTCCGCCAACCGCTCTTCCATAACTCCGTCATGATTCTCAACCGCTGTTTCTTGCTCGACGATTGTCGACATGTCACCGTTTCTCCCACAACGAACGCTTGACCAAGGACCGACAGTTTGATCGCTATTGTTGATCTCGGCGAGTCCGCCACCGTTATCAGCAGTGAAAATTATGGTCATCCGTCGGTCTGTAGCGAATCAAAATCGGTAGGGCTCCGTGTAGGGAACGGAATGACCCCGCTCGGGCGGAGGGTGAACCAATTGACGCGCGGCGGCATCATAGCCTACGATCCCGCTCCGACTCGTATGATTCTCCCAACTTGGTCAGGTAGCTCAGTTGGTAGAGCACGGCCCTGAAAAGGCCGGTGTCGCCGGTTCGAGCCCGGCCCTGACCACTTCATTCGCGTTCTCTCGCGACTGCGATTCTTCGACTCGCTGATGCTCGTCTGGACTCACTCGAACGGTGAGGTTTTTTTGCCGTCCCAAGCAAACCGAGCCGGCTCGGAAATAAGCCGTCTCATCAAACAGAGCGACGGCGTCACACTCATTCGAACAAAAACATCAAAGTTTTTTAAGCATTTAGAACTCGCGAATGTGCAAAACAGTGGCAAGCAAGCCATCTCTGTAGCCAAGAACTGTGCCCTCGGAATCAAGAGCCGGCCTCACAGAGGCCAGCTACAGTGAGAACGGCCTCAAACTCTCTATCGCCGAGGTCTGTGACGTCTGTGACCTCGGAAGTCGCCTCGGAGGGGTCTGCGTTAGCTTTCCACGTCGGCCGTTTCGGTAACCCACGGGTCGTGCCAGTCTTCCCAGCAACTGAGATACCGCTCGTAGGCTGCAAACTCGTCGCTTCGTTTTTCGATCCAGTCTTTCGTTTCCGCGACGATTTCCAGTTCCTGTTCCAGCGTGATCTTCCCCTGTAGCACCATGCTACGCAGGAAAACGAAGTACGTGTCTAGGACGTCGCAGCGGCAGTAGTCACTGATTCCCTGCAGATCGCCCGAATCAAACTGCTC
>JBCCOI010000603.1:0-4550 GCA_039025515.1 Planctomycetota bacterium | reverse complement strand
CTTTCGATCGCACATTTCACCTCAACAACGCTCTCGGAGACCGAAGCGAGCGGAGTTTTGGAACCGATCGTGTTGGATTCGCGAAACATCTCCTGAATGATGAAGTCGAGTTTCCGCCCCGTCGGCTCTTGTGTCGAAAACTCGGAGGACGCTTCACCGAGCACGGCACGGAACTGCGACAAGTGACTTTCCAAACGGGTCAATTCCTCGGTGACGTCTGCGCGATCCGCATAAATCTGTGTCTCGCGCAGCAAGTCGACTTGGTTGTAGTCCGACTCAAACTCATCGAGAAGCCGCTTCACCTTAGTTTCTAATCGCTCCCGATAGCGTTCGGCGGCTTGGGGAGTCAGCGTTTCGATTCGTTTGACGTGATTCTCGATCCCTTCACATTCCGACTTCAGCGTCTCTGCCATGTGCTCGCCTTCACGGCCCCGCATCGCGACGAGGTCATCGAGTGCGGCTTCGATAACGGCTGAGATTTCTTCGAAGGATTCCGAAACTGACTCGGCGTCTGCCGAAGCGGTCTTGAGAACACCGGGAACGGCCGCCAGAGAACCGACATCAATCCGCACTTGAGAATCGTCGAGTCCCGCCATTCGGACGGCTTCTCGACAAGCCTTTAAATGCTCCGCCAAACGAGCGACGTCGAGGACGGATGCTTCGGTTCCACCCGATTGATCGGATCGCAGTTCAACATTCACCGATCCGCGCGACACCTTTCCACGAATCAGTTTCTCGATGCGGGGAGAGAACGCGGATAATTCGTCGGGACAACGAATCGTACACTTGAAGCCCCTGTTATTTACCGAACGCAATTCGACGCGAATCAGACCGATCGTGGTCGTTGACTCGGCGCGACCTTGACCGGTCATGCTCCGAACGGTCATTGATCCTCCGTCGAGGACTCGCTTGATGAATCACTGCCTGAAGCGTTGTTGTCGTCACTTCCAGCGTCCGAATCCGGCTCGGAGCTCCCGTCGGCCGGACCATCGGCTGATTCAGAGTCGTCTCCGGCAGTCGACGACTCATCATCAGCCGGCTCACCGAGACCGCCGGAAAGTAGGTCGTCGATGTCGCCAAGGTCATCCAGCGACCCCATACCGGTTGATTCCTCATCCGTACTCGAAATCGATGAACCGCCGCTTTCGCTGAACTCGTCGTCCGCAGTGGCCGGGGGAACGCCAAGCGTGTACATGGCGATCGCACAAACGATGCCCCAAACGATGGCGGAAACGGCCGTGATCACCGTAAACGTGTCGCCGGCCTTGCTCCCGAATGCACTCTGCCCGCCCGGTCCACCGAGCGCGCCGGTCAGCCCGCCGCCTTTGCCCCGTTGCACGAGGACGAGCAAAATCAAAAAGATCGACAGCCCGAACATGAGAAACCCGAGCGCCGAGCTCATGATCGATGCGAGCGGCAGCATGTCGCCGATGGGGACTGGAAGTGTCATTTGAGTTCCGTGGATTCGATGGTCTGACTGGCGAGAAGCTCTAGCCCGCTTCAATGATCGCGACGAAGTCTTCAACTTTGAGGCTGGCTCCGCCAACGAGCGCCCCGTCTATATTCGCTTGTCCGAGAAGTTCTTTGGCATTCCCCGGTTTCACGCTGCCACCGTATTGAATTCGAATTTGTGCGGCAATCTCGGGTGTGAAGAGTTCTCCCAATAATCCTCTGATGAAGGCGTGGACCTCTTCCGCCTGCTCCGGTGTGGCCGTTTTTCCCGTTCCAATTGCCCAAACGGGTTCGTAAGCGATGACCACGCCCGGTGCCCGCATTTCGTCCAGCCCCGCCAGCGAACCCTTCAATTGCTCTTTGACGACCGATTCTGTCTTCCCAGCCTCGCGATCTTCCAGCGTTTCGCCGACACAAACGATCGGGACCAGGTTTCCGGCCAATGCTGCGGCCAGCTTTTCGCTGACCTGGTCGTTGGTCTCGCCCAGAATCGCACGACGCTCGCTGTGGCCGAGAATGACGTAGCGGCAACCCGAATCCGTCAGCATGGCCGCGTTGACTTCCCCGGTGTAAGCTCCATCGTCAGCGGGGTAAAGATTCTGAGCACCGAGGCCCACGGCTGAACCTGCCAGCACGTCCGAAACTCGCCCCAGATAAACGGCGGGCGGACAGACGGCAACTTCGACCGCGGGATTTTCGCCGACCGCTTTCGAAACACCTTCGGCCAACGCAGCGGCATCGTCCGCACGTGTGTTCATCTTCCAGTTTCCGGCGATGATCGTTCGACGGGTCACGCAACATTCTCCGGCAAGGGTGAAATTTGTTTTCCGAGCAACTCGGCCAGCGACTTCATCTGCGCGGCGAGTTCGGCGTACTGAGCTGGTAACAAGGCTTGAGGTCCATCGCTCTTCGCAACTTCGGGGTTGTCATGCACTTCGACATGAACTCCGTCAGCACCGGCGGCCAAGCCGGCCATCGCGCAGGCGGGGATCAGTTCAGGTTTCCCGGTCGCGTGAGAAGGATCGACGATGATCGGGAGATGGCTGAGCTGATGAACCAGCGGAACGGAAGCGACATCAAACAGGTTGCGAGTCGCGGAATCAAAACTTTTGACGCCACGTTCGCAGAGCACAACGTTAGGGTTGCCCTTGGAAAGGATGTACTCGGCACACATTAGAAGGTCATTAACCGTGGCCGACATGCCACGTTTGAGCAGCACCGGATGCTTCGTTTCGCCGACCTCATTGAGCAGGGCGAAGTTCTGCATATTCCGCGCACCGATCTGAAGCATGTCGGCGTAGCCAACAATCAGCTCGACGAGTCGAGGGTCCGTGACTTCGGTGACGACCGGTAGCCCGTGGGCATGTCCGGCATCGCGCAGCCGACGCAGTCCCTCTTCCCCCAAACCCTGAAATGCATAGGGACTGGTGCGAGGCTTGAAGGCGCCACCGCGAAACAAGTTGGCACCCGCATCTGCAACGGCCCCCGCGATCCGGTGCATCCGCTCTTCATCTTCGACGCTGCAGGGACCGGCGATCAGACCCAAATGCCCGCCACCAATCTTGACACCGCCGACTTCAACGATGCTGGGCTCGGAATGGGCCTCACGCGACGCGAGTTTGTAGGGCGGCAGAACGGGGACAACCTTCGCCACACCGGGGATCGAACGGACCGACTCGATCAGAATCTTCGACTCGTCGCCGATGATTCCGACAATGGTGCGGAAGGTGCCACGGCTTAAATGTGCTTGAAACCCGAGTGCCTCAACCCGCTCGATGACATGATCCACCTGCTGATCGGTGGCTTCGCGTTTGAGAATCAGAATCACGGCGAGTTTTGCGTGTCGTTGAGGGAGAGGCGTAGCCGGATGAAACCCGTGGAGGACCCAAATTCAGGCCGCAGAGTGTAGCGAGCGAAATAAGAATTCGTCGAGGGCAAAGAGAAATGGAATTGCCAGTGCGAGTTCGGACCAAGTGAGTTCGGACGAATCAAACTCAAACGAAATTGGCAACTGAAGAATTGGACGCCAAACGTTCCGCTGCCGTGCATGGAGATGCTGGCTGAAAGTGCGGAACTCTCATCCGCTCGACCGGGATTTTACCCGGGGCGTCAGTTGCCCGGAGCGACGGAGCTTAAGTTCAGGCACTCATGGCGCGTCGACGCATGGCATCGTCCGCACTCGACTGGCTGATTCGTCCGGCTTCGACTACCGCAAATCGTTCCCGCCAGAGAAACTTCTGAAGCAGACCGGGACGTCGAAGGTTGGGATCATCAGCAGAGATTGTGTGCACCTTTCCCCGGGCTGTGACCAACCGAAGCCGGCCATCGGCGAGCACTTCATCGACGACCCAAAACTTATCAACGATGTAGCGGTAAGTCTCACCCTTGCTCGAGGCGACCACCTGAGCAGCCCGTCGGCCCGGGTTAGCTCCACGCTTGCTTTTGCGATAGACGGCCCAATCGCCGGATTTCCAATCGTTATTCATGACAACGCCCTCTGCCCGAACTAATGAATCCCTGTCCGTCCCCCGGTCGCGAAACTTACTAATTGATGCAGTTCATAGGCTGCCCAATGTCAATCGGCGGCCCGCTCTTTACAGTAGACTCCCGGACTAGCGGAAGACAGTGGAAAAACTGTTCGCCAACCTATTTACAACCGAGATTCACCGGATCTTCGCAACTTTCGGTCCTATTGCGGCTACCGAAAGCCGACACGTTGCCGAATTCGGGACCTTGCACAACTTGCGGACGCGAGCCGCGAAACCCTAAACTTCGGATTGCAACTCAGGGTCACAGGTCAGCCGTTCGGCTTTCTCGGGTTCCGACCGTTGCAACAATCGAACTGACGTCTTGAATCGACAACGATCTCGCAAATGGGAATTGCGACCATGGCGACCGCAAACTTCGGGTTACTTGGAAACACGGCATTCGTCGGAGCGATGATTTTCATCGGCGGCCTTGTCTTTCTCGTCTTCATCGCGGTTTTCGGATTTTTCGCGCTTCGCTATGGCAAGCTCTGGATTCAGGCATACATGTCTGTTGCAGATGTGAGCATGCCCAGCCTGATTCGGATGCACTTCACGAAGGTGAACCCCAAT
>JBCCOI010000602.1:0-4555 GCA_039025515.1 Planctomycetota bacterium | reverse complement strand
TAACCCGTCCTCGTTGTCGAAGACGCCTCGTAGTTGAATGGTTCCGGTCGACGAATCCACCTCGGTTTCCAGAAAATCCAGCACACCGTCGTGGGCGAAGGCGTCTTCGTCCTGCAATTGAATTTGACAAGCAATCTTCATCTCGCGAAGCGACTGACCGGAGTTTTCATCGCCGGATTCGGATCGTCCACCCTTGGCGCGGATGTATCGCAGCATCGTCAACTCATCGACGTTAAAGTTCACGTACATCGGCGAACTGGCGACGATTCGCGTGAGTTGGGTTCCCGCTCCCAGGCCTCCGGTCAGCATGTTGCCGGTGGTGACGAACGCACGATCGATGCGGCCTGAGATGGGGGCCGTAATCTTCGTGTACTTCAGGTCCAGCGATGTCCTTGCCGCATCGGACTCTGCCACGGTGACTTCGGCGGTCGCTTCTTTAGCGGCTGCGACCCTCTCTTCAAACTCTTCTTGGGAAACCGCGTTGCTCTTGAGCAGCTTGGTGGATCGAGCGAGCTCAGACTTTGCCAGTTCATACTTTGACTTGGCCAACTCGATCCTTGCGAGTGACTGGTCGTGGATAGCTTGGTACTCGTCCGGCTCGATCGTCGCCAACAGGTCACCGGCTCGGACCATCTGGCCGTCCTCGAATTCGACGGTTTGAAGGAATCCGGAGACCCGTGCTTGGACAATCACACTTTCCGCGGCTTCCGTGCGCCCGACGAACTCGTCGTAGTCCGTGATGGTTTGAGTCTTTGCGGTTACACAAACAACTTTCGGGGGTTTGCTATTCGCTTCGGGGGTCGGCGTTTCACCGCACCCCGTAAAAAAAAGCAGCCCAGCAAGAAAGCTCAAAGGACCGAGAACACTTAAAGGTCTCATGATTTAACTGCGTTTGGTGCAAGCGTCGTCCGAGCCGGATTTCATATTTTGCTGACTCGATACTGCAAAGTGTAGACAATTTTATCTCGACAGCCATCGCACGATTGAAAAGCCGATGGTTTGAGCCACTACGCGAACCGGCGAAGAAGAGAGCGTGCACAGCCTTCGCGACGGCTATAGAAAGATGGATCACGCGCGACTGCTTTGCTATTCTCGGCTACTCGCCGGGCCATGCGATCAAAGCATGTTTTTGGTCGCTTGCTGCGTTAGTTCGAAATTGTGATCGGTCAAGCCATTTGATTGTGCGCGAAAGCCTATGCGGAAGTTGGCCTCCTCCTTCCGCGAGTCGACACTGTTGCGGCCGTCACGATTGCACACGTTTCGTTCGAACAAAATCTTAGCCAAACGAAATGCCCCCGTTTGCATCGGTGACTCATCTCGTTGCTCTTGCGGAAACAAGCGACAATTCGCTAGAGAGCGATGCAAGGGGGTTTTGTGCAACAAAGCCAATACGTTTTGGGAGCGGTGACGATGAGAGGATGCATTCGAACCGAGAAATTCGGCGTCATCAATTTCTTTTGGATTCGTTTGCTCTACGGCTGCACCGCCTTTCTGGGGATCACTGTTGGGTCGACCATGCTGATCGCTCCCGATTTTTCCAGGAAGATCGTTGGAATCCCCTTTGCACTTCCGGAACAGGATCCGATTACCTACGGAGCGCTTGCTGGAATCTGGACGACCGTCGGAATCCTGTGTTGTTTTGGTTTGCGGTCGCCGCTGCAGTTCCTGCCTTTGTTCACGCTTCAACTGGTGTACAAATCGTTCTGGTTCGGATTCATTTTCTTTCCACTCATCATTCAGGGACAGTTTCCAAAGCACGGCTGGGCTTCGGCCGTGGGGAATCTCATATGGATGCTGCTTGATATGAAGGCCATTCCATGGAAGTATCTCTTTGCAAAAAACAAAGAAGAGATACTCCTGGAGATCTGCGACGAGACGGAGTTGGAAGAGAAGGAACAGCCACGAATGGCAGCATGAGGATTCCTATTCTGAGAATGCGACAGTGATTGATCCCGCGATGTTTAGTTGCGTTGATCGAACAGGGATCCGAAGAGACCGCCTCGACGAGACTTTGGCGACGACGGTGTTGGCTCCTTCGTTGTCGGTGCTTGCGACCTGCCCGCAGCGATCCTGCGACTCCAGCTCGTTAGCCTTTCAGACAACGATGTCTTCTTCGGCGTCTCTTTTTCCAGGCGAGGCTGTGTTTTCGCTGACTCGGATGCGATCAGCTGATCTACCTCCATCGGTTTGATGCGATCCGAATCCATTCGATAGGGGCTGGGCGAAGCATCGAAGTCTCGGTAGCTGTCCTCACGCTCGGCGATGAGTTCTTTGGCGATCCGATCGATGTTGCCAGGTGAGGCTGATGGAAAATCCTGCTGCGACGGTGGTGGCAATTGCGGGATGACCCGTTCGGACACGGATTCGCTTGCTTCAGAGCTGGCAAGACTCTGATCGAACGTTCGGATCTGATCACGCAGCGTCGTCTTGTTGGCGTCCACACGATCATTGGCGAATCGATCAAGCGCGATGGGTTCGGCCGAAGTTGGTTCGAGGTGGCTTCCGATGAAGTCGATCGCCATTCGCGGATCTGGTCGAGGACTGGATTGATTCTGCGATTCCTTCTGGGCACTTTCAAGTAACTGTCTGCGTCCCGAAACTTCCGGGTTAAACCGCCTCAGCGCCGGAGGCGTTCCAGCGACGAGTGGATTCGCACGCACGTGTCCTGTGATTGTTGCTTCCTTTCGTCGCTGGGCAACAAGTGCCGACGGAGTCCGACGACCGAATTGATTGACCGCTCGTTGGGAGTCGGGACGAATTTGAGCCAGTTCGTAGAAACGATTGACTTTTGGAGCTCCAGGGATGGTCTCGTTCTCAGTGACTGGGCCAGCTGGATGCAGTAATTCTCTCATCTCCGCCTGCGGTTCAGTTGCCGTCCTTTGTTGCGGCAACGGTTTTAGCTCGTCCACACGTACTGGACTCGTCGGCCTCACTAAACGCGGCACGATGGAAGTCTGACGTCTCGGTTGATGCAGTAAAGCATCATCGGCGGGTGATGCCTTTGTCTGTCCGGAGGTCGAGAAACAGATGCCGGCAAGGCAAGCCGCACGCAAAAGACTCTGCTTCGATCTAGACCGCTGGTTACTCGAGAGCGTTTGGCGTTGATTCATCATCTTATCCATGCCGGATTTGGGGGGCAGCTGACCAGCGAGTCGTTTTGTGCTCGTGCCCGCCGAAGATTCTCAAGTGATAGACTTCGTTGGGCAGAAGGACATTCGATTAGCCGTCGATCAATCGTCTGCGTTGATCAAGAATGCGTTTGGAATCCACTGGCCACCCAGCCAGTTCATCGTCGTGTTTAGGAATGCCCCGGAAGGCTTCTGCTGAACCATCACGACGTCGTCGGGAAGGATTCGCAGCCGTTCTTTTGGATCCTTCATTGCACGATCCAAATCGACGCGGATTGTCAGTTGCCTTCCATCCCTCAGTTTCCGAAGAATCAGCACGCGTGTCGCTTCGCGAATGTAACCGGGTCGGGCGTTTGCAATCGCAGCACCGGAGAGTCCGAGAGGTCCGCCTGCTGATCCGGTCGCCATCGCGATCGCTTCAATGACATCGATGTCCTCGTCTCGCGGCAGTGCGATGCGAGCACCGGGCAGGAGTCCACCGGTCACGAAATGCTCGTTGCGTCGCGGAACAAAAACAACATCGCCGTCGTGCAGGATCACTTGTTCGGGCAGAATCGTTGTCGCGTCGCAAGGCTGCACCGCAAGCGGAATTCGTACGATATTCGGATTCGCAGAAACGCCCGCCATACCTCTCGTCAGCGTTTGCAGCGTGGTTGCGTTCATGAACGCGTTATTCTGTGCTGCTTCACGGCGGATCACATAGATCTCGCGAGCTGCGTCGGTGCCGGGGAGTCCTCCGGTTGCGGCCAACGCATGCAGAACGTCATTCTCGTAGATGGGGAGGTCAATGACCTGACCGCTTCCGCGGTGGATCTCATCGTTTGCTTCCGGGGGAACGAGTGCGACCGATGTGTTGGGCGTGTCTTCGCGCAGAACAACGACGCGGCGGACTCGCGGTATCACCAAGCTGAGGTTGATGCGTTCGCTGCCTTCCGTGAGCACTTGTTTCGCGAAACAAGCTTCTCGGATGACGTCCTTCGCCTCCGCAATCGTTTTCCCAGCGATGGAGATCGAGCCTATCAGTGGTAGTTCGATCATGCCCTGGTCATCGACGCGAATCGGCAGACCCGTTGATGGTCCGACTTCCGTGCCTCTCGGCGGGTAGTATCGCTGATTCACTGCTTGTGCACGCTGTTGCACTGGCGACTCTTCTTCGTTTGCCGGGAAGACACCAAAGATGAACGCCGACAGCGTGTCTCCCGGGCCGATCAGATGCTCGACGGGACGGTCTTGCCCCAGTGCGGCGTAAGAGATGGGCACCATCTGCTCACGCGGGCAGTCAAAGAGAGCCGGGTCCAATCGATGAGCAGGAATCGCGTCCTTGGCACTCGAAACAAGATGGCAGCCGCTGTTGCTGATGAGGAGGCTACTCGCCACCAACAAGAGTACTAACCTCGCGATTGAACGGCGGTGACGAAGCATCATGG